>JBFELO010000147.1:0-11138 GCA_041552055.1 Candidatus Sulfomarinibacteraceae bacterium
CGCTTGTTATCCCTCAGTTGGACGTTTCCGGCAGAGCAGCCACCGCTGGCACAGCTGTTGGCCAGGGTCTGGTTTGCGGCGGGCGTGTCCTTCGGAAAGACGTCGCGCGCCAGGGCGAAGATCATCCCGGCCGGGTTGAACGCCCCCATCCGGTTGTAGGTGAGGACCTGGTCCATAGCCACGACGTTGGCGCTGACGTCGCACTGCGCCGCCGCCGGAGCGGCCGGCAGCAACGTGAGCAGCGTGACGCCGATCATCAAAAACAGAGCGAACCTTCTGAGCGAGTACATAACATCTCCTTCCCTGGTTCCAACATTCCGCAGAATCCGTGGAATGTTCATTCAAGGTTCAGGTTTTCCCACACGAGATGATGCGCCGTGGTCACGGTCACGACAACGGGCGTCAGTCGCAGCTCAACGATCAGGAATTGGTCCTATTGACATGAGACCAAAGTCGGATGGACTTTAGGCGCAGGATGCGAGAAAGTAGCTCAGAAGAACCGTCATGATGATGAACCCACAGAATGCTGAATCGCCGGAGGGTTCGCGCTCGACGCTCACCTTGCGGCTGCCGTTCCTCCGGATCACACCGCTGGAAGCGCTGCTGCTGATCTCCCTCGCGATCACGGTGATCGGAGTCGCGGTGATCGGCAAGCGTCTGGAACGAGTGGCGACGGCGGATACGCTGGGGAAAACGACAAACACGCTAGCCTTGTACGTCGACGACGTTTTGGAGTCGACGCTCGCGGGTGTCGACTCGACCGCGCTCGCCACCCTGAGCACCGACGCCATCGCCGAGCTGGACCGCTCTCTGGACCGGATGACGGCGCGAGCCGACGTCGTCGGGCTCAAGCTCTGGAACGCCGACGGCAGGTTGATCTACGCCGAAGACTCCGCGCTTATCGGCCGGGTGTACACGGACCTCGGTGTCGAGACCGAGGAGGCGTGGGACGGCGACGTGACGTGGCGCATCTCCTCGCTCGAGGGTGTCGAGCATGCAATGCTGCGGCAGAGCTGGGACAGATTGCTGGAGATCTCCACTCCGATCCAGATCGACGACGACCCGGAGGCAGACGTGGTTGCCGAGTTCTACTACCCGCTCGAGAGCCTCGAAGCGGAGATCGCCCTCACCAAGAAAAAATCCTGGCTGTTCATGATCGCCATCACATTTCCGTTGTACCTTGTACTCGCCGTGGCGGCCCGCAAGACAACGGCGACCATCTGGCGTCAACAGGACAAGCTGCAATCCCAGGTGGCGACCCTCAAAGAGCTGCTGGAGGACAACCGAACGCTTCACTCGAGGGTTCGGGCCGCCGCCATGCAGGCCACCGAGTTGAACGAACTGTTTCAGCGCCGGTTCGGCTCGGAGCTCCACGACGGTCCCGTTCAACACATCAGCTACGCGCTGCTGCGGCTCGACGCCGTGCGCATCTGCTTCTCGGAGCGTTACGGGGAGATGCCGAACGACTGCGAATGCGCCGAGCAGCTCGAACGCATCCGGGGGGCGCTCCAGACCGGGATTACCGAGCTGCGGCAGCTGTCATCAGGGCTCGCCGGCGTCGACTTCAACGACGCCTCACTGGGGAGAGTGATCACCGCAGCGGTGAGTCAACACATCAGAAAGACCAAGACGCCGGTGGCGCTCGACGCCCGAGATCTTCCCGACGGTGTGCCGCTGGCCGTCAGAATCGCCGCCTACCGGTTTGTCCAGGAGTCTCTCAACAACGCGTTCCAGCACGGCGGCGCCGAGGGTCAGCGCGTGCGGGTGGACGGCAACGGCGACTCGTTGCTGATCGAGGTGTCAGACGACGGTCCGGGATTCGAACCCGAGGTCGCCTTGAAACGAGCCGGATGTCTCGGACTGAGGGGTCTCCGAGACCGAATCACAGTCCTTGGCGGGGATTTCGACATCGACAGCAGTCGTGGAGTCGGTACGAAACTGACCGCTCGCCTTCCTTTGATTGAAGTAGATACTACCCATGCGATCTGAGATTTCTGTTGTCGTCATCGACGATCACCCGTTGTTCCGACGAGGCGTGGTCGAGACCATCACTGCCGAGCCCGACATGAGGGTCGTCGGCGAGGCAGCGACCACGGACGATGCTGTCGCCACGACACAGACCACCCGGCCGGACGTCGTCCTGCTCGACCTCGGTATTCCGGGTGATGGCCTAGAGGCAGCGCGGCTGATCAGCGACCATCTCCCGTCGACACGAATCGTGATCCTGACGGCCTCTGAAGCCCAACACCATGTCGATCGGGCGCTCGAGATCGGCGCCAAAGCGTACGTCATAAAGGGCGTGTCCGCCGACGAGCTGGTGAAGGTCATTCGCGGCGTTGCAGGGGGCGAGGCATACGTCACGCCGTCGCTGGCCGCCGCCGTGCTGATGGAACGAAGAGTCGCGCCTCTGGGCCGCTCACGGTCCGACCCTGTCGGCGATCTCACGCCGCGCGAGCACGAGGTCCTCGAGCTAGTAGCAGAGGCTCTCAGCAACAAGGAGATCGGCGCTCGGCTGTCGATCACCGAGAAGACCGTCAAGCACCACGTCACGAACATTCTGGACAAGCTCCAGGCCCGCAACCGCGTCGAGGCCGCCCTACGCGCTCAGAGTGAGATCACGCGCGGCAGGAATGGGTGACCGTGGTGTCGACCGGCGTGAGGCGTTGGATTTCCGAACGCAGGCGGTCTGGCCTCCGCCGCGCGAGGTCGTCGCCCCCATTGCCACGGCCAACCGGTCCTCACCGCACTCGAGGTCCACGTGCATAATGGGGGTGGGTCAGAGCACGCCGAGACCCTGAAGGAGACCCCGACGATGACGGATCCCGAGCTCTCGACAAACAACCACGTGGACGTCGTGGGATCGCCGCCCCCCAGAAGCGACAGAATGCCGAGCCCGGGACGTCTCTGGCTGATCACCACGCTCACGGTGTTTGCGGGCGAGATGATCGTGATGATCATCCTGTCGGCCCTGCCGCCGCTTCCGGTGCTCGCGGAAGCGATGCTCGACGGGCTCATGATCACCGCGATTGCCACCCCGGCCCTGTACTTCTTTCTGTATCGACCCATGGATCGGCACATCGCGGAGCGAAAGGCCGCCGAGGACGCGTTGCACCAGCTGAACGACCAGCTCGAGCAGCGGGTCGAGGACCGGACCGAGGACCTCGCGAAAGCAAACGAGCAGCTCGAGCGCGAGATCGAGGAGCGGCGCCAGTCGCAGCACGATCTGCTCAAGACCAACGAGTTCGTGCAAAACGTCGTCGAGTCGGCTCCTTGCATGCTGCTGATCTTCGACGCCGACTCCATGAGCTGCAGCTACGTCAACGCCGCAGTCGCCGAGCTGTTGGGGTACACGCCGGATCAGGTCAAGCTCGCCGACGGGGGTTTCTTCGCACAGATCCTCGAGGAGGAGGACCGGTCTCGGCTCGACGAGATCATCCTCAGCTTCAGCCAGGAGGAGCCGCAGCCGGTCGTCACGCGCTTCGACCTGAGGGACGCCCGAGGGGAGCGTCGGCCGTGTCGCGTGCGGTTGTCCGTGTTCTCGACCACCCCCCTCACCGAACCAGAGCTGATTCTCTTGTCGGCGATCGATCTCAGCTGAGACTGCACGTAGTCCGTCGCCCGTTCCTGCAATTTCCATAGCGCCGGCAGCGCGCCCTTCTGCAGGGGAAAAAAGAGCGGGTCACCGGAGTGACCCGCCGCAAAAGTCGTCGTCGACAACGGCTCAGTTGTCGGGTGCGCCGTCCTCGATCCAGTCGCGCAGGAGGTCGATCAGCTCCGCGCTCAGCGCCGGACCACCCAACGGCATCCGACTCCCGCTGATCGAGCTGTCCCCGGTGACCTTGAGGTACAGGTAGCTCTCGGACGGCTCGCCCGGCTCGATCCGGTCCCTGCTGGACTGTTCGACCGACATCACGTTCACGATGTTCCCGTACGCCGCGCCGGCGCTCAGGTTCAAACCGCTCGCCTGGGAGCCGCTGCTGTGGCAGCCGGAGAGCGCGCAGCTGGGCGTGAAGATCTCGTTCTGAACCGCGGTGAACGTCGCTATTCTGCCGCCCCCCTCCACCGTGATCGTCCTGGTGTCTGGGCTCGGATCTGAGGCGCCGTTGGAGTCGGTGACGGTGAAGGTCACCGTGTAGCTTCCCGAGTCCGTGTAGGTGTGGGCTCCCGGCGAGAGATCCATCGAGGTGATGCCGTCACCGAAGTCCCACAGGTAGGTCATGTCGTCGCCGTCCGGATCGTCCGCCGTACCCTCGAAGACGACCGACTCGTCCTCGGAGATCGTGACGTCACCGGTCGGAGAGGTAATGGTTCCGTCAGGCGGTCGGTTTTCGGCCTCGGGGGGCGCCAGCGGCACCGAGAACGGGACCGGAGACACGTAGATCGGGTCGTTGGTCACGTTGTCGACCACCGACGCGTACATCAGCACCGGAGCCGAGGCCGAGTACGTCACCGTGAAATCGTCGACGGTCCGCTCGGGCGATGGAACCGAAGGGATCATCCGAAACACCCCGGTCACGTCGTTGGAGTACGGCGCCAGGGTCATGGTGTCGGATCCCATCATCACGCCGCCCACGCTCCACGCGTCGAGGGTTACATCGACCGAGAACGGGTTGGGGTTGAAGTAGCCGAGGTTGGTGCGGAAGCCCGCGGCCTGGCTCGCCGGCCGGTTCGAAAGCAGCACCAGGGCGCCCGATGTGGGCATCCCGGTAAGCGTCGACGACAGGATGTTCTGGCCGAAGGTACCGCCGATCTCCGGGTTGTCGCGCTGGTCGTTGAAGATCTTCGCGGCTCCGACGAACGGCTCGCTCCCGAGCACCCGCATGGCGCCGTTGCCGTCGGCGCTGAACAAGGTGCTCACCGCATCGTCGATCACGGCGGTGCTGCCGGCTCCGATCCCGACCTCGACGGTCTGATCCGGCGCGGTCAGCCCATCGTCGTTGGATGGATACCACTCGGCGTACACCACCACGTCCTCGTCGCTGCCGCTCAGCAGCCGTACAGACGTACCAAACTCACTGCCCGCCTGCCCTTTCACTCGAGATACTGCCGCGAACGACACCACCGTCTCGGTTGCCCTGAGCTGGCCGCGGACCGCGCCGGTGGGAAAATCGGGGTTGTGCACGTTGAAGTAGAACCGGTCCGGCGCTCCGAGGATCTCTGCGGCGAGGTCCTCGTCGACGGCGACGGAGCCGGTCGCGACGCCGTCTGAAAAGGCAACGTCGAAGCCGACCGCGACACCGCCGTTCTCTGCCGCCGACCCGCGGTGGATGTGGGCCGCGGTCGGGTCCGCGATGTCCTCGACGGCGAGAAAGTAGTGTGCCGTGCCGTCATCGAACGCGACCGCGCCGAAGCCGGTGCCGTCCGGATCCCCGGGGTTGTCGACCTCACGGGTGCCACGCAGGGTTCCGGCGAGGGCGTGGGCCGAGGCGCCGCTCCCGAGCACCTGGGCGCGCACCGCGCCGGTGGGGTGGTCGGGATTGTGCACGTTGAAGTGGAACGCGGCCGGTTCGTCCAAGACGCTGGCGATGGCCGCGCTGTCGACCGCGACGCTGCCAGTCGCCACATAGGTGTCGGAGTCGACCTCCGTGAACGTGGCGCTGAAGTCGATCGCGATGCCACCGTTGGTTCCGGCGAATCCGCCGTGGATGTGGGCCGCGGTCGGTTCCGAAAGGTCGGTCACCCACAGGTGGTACCAGACCGTGCCGTCACCCAGTCCGACGACGCCGACCCCCCAGCCGTCCTCGTCGCCCGGGCTCCCCACCTCGTTGGCGCCGGAGAGATGGGCGGCGAACCACCTGGTCTGGGCGAGCGCGGGCTGCGCGGCGAGCAGACCGCAGACACAGATGAGCGTTGCCACGATGCGTGTTCGAGTCCTCATGTCGTTTCTCCTTTCATCGTTCATTCGTCAACTCTCATAGACGCGCGCGCCCGTGTGCAGTGCTCCGTCGCATTGCCCCACCGGACGCCGACACGTCCGCTCTCCTGCAGCTTCAGCGCTCGCGGATCGGTCGATAGGCGTCGTTTGGCCATCACTCATTCAATGTTGATCCTCAGGAAATCGATACACGGTTTCAGTAACTTTTATCACCGCCATCATATTTCCGACCTCCTCCAGAAAATTTCACGGGCCACGTTTTGGTATCGTGGCCGCGTGATCCACGAGGAGTCCTACCTGCGCAGCGCCACGACCTTCCCCGTGCTCGCCGAGCTCGAATCCGGCCATCGGGAGGCTGTGCTTTCCGAGGGTGCCAACGTCCGGTTCGAAAGGGGCAGCCTGCTGTTCGACGTGGGCCAGGAGTGCGAGGGGCTCGGGCTGGTGCTGGAGGGTTCCGTGCGCGTCAGCTGTCTGAGCGAGGGCGGCCGTGAGATCGTGCTCTACCGGGTCCGGCCCGGTCAGACCTGCACCATCACCGCCAGCTGCCTGGTTTCGGAGCAGCCTTTTGCAGCCCGCGGCGTCGTCGAGGAGAACACGACCGGCTTGTTCATCCCGAGTTCGACGTTCCGTCGGCTGCTGCGCGAGTCGAACCCGTTCCGAAATTTCGTGCTCGGGATCTTTACCGCCCGTATCGATCACCTGATGGAGCTGATCAACCAGGTCGCCTTCAACAAGCTCGACGAGCGCATCGCCGCCCGACTGCTGGAGCTCGGCCCGATGCTGCACATGACCCATCAGGACCTCGCCGACGAGGTCGGCAGTACCCGCGAGATGGTGTCCCGCATCCTCGAGTCGTTTGCCGACCGCGGGCTGGTCGTGCTGAGCCGCAGGAGGATCGAGGTTCCCGATCTCGAGGCACTACGCAACGCGCTCGGCCAACGGTGACAAAGAGCACAGACACTGTCGCGAAACGATCTCAGAATCCTGACGACTTTCAACACGGGAGGGATCACCATGAAGCGCAACGTGGGTTCTGCGGATCGATTCGCGAGGATCGCGCTCGGCCTCGGCATCATCGCTGCCGGTGTCGCTTACCAGAGCTGGATAGGCGCCATCGGCATCGTGCCGCTGGCCACCGCCGCGATCGGCTGGTGCCCCGCCTACCTGCCGTTCGGGATCTCCACCTCCCTCACGGCCGAGTGACGCGTTCGGCGATCGTTCGGGCGGCTCGCAGTGGTCGCCCGCGCGACCCCCGCCGGAGGTGGCGCACCGATCAGCCACCGGCGAGGTGCGAGATGACGATCCGGAGCCCGATGGCGACCAGCAGCGCGCCGCCGACCACCTCCATCCAGCGCCCGAAGCGGTCCCCCAGCCGGCTCCCGAGCGCGGCGCCCAGCATCGTCAGCAGCCCAGCCGTGAGACCGATCACCGCGCTCGGCAGCCAGATTCGGACGCCGAGCGCGGCAAAGCTCAATCCCACCGCCAGGGCGTCGATGCTGGTGGCCACCGACAGCACCACCAGTGACAGGCCCCGGGTCGGGTCGAGGCGCACACTCACGTCGCGGCCGCGTCGCAGCCCGGACGCGAGCATCCGTCCGCCGACGAAGGCGAGCAGGCCGAAGGCGAGCCAGTGGTCCCAGGCTTTGATCCAGCGCTCCACCGACATCCCGCCGTACCAGCCGAGGACCGGCATCATTGCCTGGAACAGGCCGAAGTGCCACGCGAGCCGGAACGTCTGGCGTTCGCTCACCCGACCAAGGCCGACGCTGATCGCGATCGCGGCCGCGAACGCGTCCATCGCCAGGCCGACCGCAATGCCGAGGAGCAACCACCATGCCATCAGGTTTCAGCTCACGTCCCGTGGGAATGGATGGTAGCCTATCTCACTCCGGGTTCGTCGAGCTCCGGCTCACCGTCGCGAGATGACGCGCGGCCGCGCACCAGCCAGGTTTTCGCTTGGTGAGCCGCCAGAACCGCCAGCCACACCAGCGAGCTCGCGACGTGGACCACGATCCACACCGTGCGCCAGTTGGCATCGACCGCGACCTGGATCAGGTACCCGGACGCGGCCATCGGCACGAGCGACACGACCAGACCGATCCCGGTGGACCGACCCTGGCCACCGTTGCGGTACTTCGCCGACACGTGCCGGCTCCAGATCAGTCCGGCAGCGAAGAGCAGCAGCGGCGCCGCCAGCACGTGCAGATGCTGGACGTGCGGCTGCCACGGATGGTTGACGACCGACCACTCGTCGGATGGGGTCATCAGGTAGCGCATCGCCGCGTAGACGAGTCCCGTGCCGCCAACGAGACCGTTGGCGAGGTGGAGGAACAGCCGCTCGGCCCTGGTCAACGGTCGCCGCCAGTCCCCATGACCGCGTGGATCGCGAGCACCCGGCGTACCGCCTCGGTGGTTGCGCGGGCGGTGAGCGTGGCGCCGGTCACCGGTCGGATGTCGCGCTTGAGAGCCAGCTCGTCGGAAAGTCGCTCACCCTCGAACTGTCCGTACCAGCTGTCGCGCGGAATGTACTCGATCGGTTCGCGAAAAACCACGACCTCCACCCGGCGCACACCACCGTCGGGCTCAAGCACCACCATCAGGGTCTCTGGCAGCGTCCGCACGCGATGGGTGTCGAGGTAGGCGTAGCCGACAGGCTGGCCGTCGGTCATGGCCACGAACCTGGTCACCATTGCCCCGGGAAGCTCTCCGCCGCCGGCCGTGGCGACTCTCGAAATCTGCTCGTCGGTGAGAAACAGTGTCTCCCTGGTCGTCGCGGCGTCCTGGAACGCCAGTGCGACCGCCTCCTCGACCGTAATCAACACCGTCGCCGCTGCCACCGACACCAAATTCGCCCCGGCCAGCACCAGGGCGGCACCCGCCACGCTCGCCGCCAGGCGATCAGAAGATGTACCCGAGACCCACATTGAACTGGTCCACCCCGGTGGTCGCCTCGTTGTCCACCTCCTGGTAGTCGAGCTTGATGATCAGCTGCTCGATCGGTTGGTAGGCGAGACCGAGCGTCAGTATTCTCCGATCGTTGGCCGGGTTCGACTGGTATCCATCCGGCACCTCGTGCTGGGTGTCGATCGACTCCCAGCGGAGGTAGGGTACGAGTGACCGATCGTCCCGTCCCCGCAGCAGGTCGTAGCCCCCCTGCAGGTAGGTCCCCTGGAGAACCTCGCCTACCGACGCACTGCCCTCGAGGCCGAGCGCAGCGTTGAGCGCAGCGACGTCGTCGAGGTCTGCCCGACTGTACAGGCCTCGTAGCTCGAACCCGCGGTACCGGTAGTCCAAGTGGCCCTCCCAGATCACGGTCTTCACGCCGATGTCGCCTCCGTCGGCGCCGGTCAGACCCTGCCCGGAGTCGCCCACGTACAATGAGCCCCCTGCCAGCAACCCGGGAACGCCCGTGTAGTCGAATCGACCCACCCACGCCAGGTCCTCGGCCTTGGCCTTGGACCCCTTCTGGCGGCCTCCACGCAGGCCGCCGGCCCCGAAACCCGATGCGTCGAGACCGTTCACGATGTAGCTCCGGTAGGTGAACCCGCCGACGTCGCCGTAGGCACCGAATCCGTTCTCGCGCCAGGTGGTGGGGATGATCCGGCTTTCGGTCTCCGGCCACTTTGCACCGAGGAAGACCGTCGGCTCGTGCAGCTCGTTGACGAAACCCATCGGAATCAGCACCAGACCGGCCCTGGCGTTGAACCAGCTCCGATACAGGTAGTCCACGTATGCGAACTCGACCGACGCCGATCCACTCTCGGACGTGGAGGCGTGCTCGAACTCGATCTCGGAGTTGAACAGAAAACGTTCGTTGAACTTGTACCCGAAGTAGAACACCGCCCGCAGCAGGTCGAACTGATCGGTTTTCCCGCTGTCGGAGCCGTCGTCCCGCTCGTCGGCGAACGACTCGTACAACGCCTCACCGTAGCCGCCGATCGAGACACCCGATTCCTTCTGGTACACCTTGGAGGCGGCAGGCCCGAGCCCGGGCAGCGCCGCCTCGCGCGAGGCGGTCACGGCGGCCTCGCCGACCTTCAGATCCTCCACCTCGGCGGCCAGAATCTCGATCTTCCGCTCGATCTCGTCCAGCCGCTGCTCGGCGATCCCGAGCGCGCGCAGCTCCTCGATCGCCGCTTTCAGCTCGGCGACCTCCTGCTCGAGACGTTCGACCTTGGTCTGGGTGTCGCTCTCCTTACCGAACGCGTGTCGAGGGCACCACGGCAAGAGACAACCGAGTGCGATCAGAAAACAAACAAAGGTTCTGCTCATCGATTTCAACGTCTGCTTCCTCCGTGCAACAGTCCCATGAATCTCGAGGATCAACTGGCCTAGCGAAGGACGGGAACCCGCCACGCGGTCGCTCCGCCGGATAGGCCGCAGCGATCACCCGGGCGACGACCGTTGGATCCTCGATCGAGAGACGGTCGAGCAGGGATTCGCTCGCCAGGATCTCGACCGCCCCTCCATGATCGATAACGTACACCGCCTCGACGCCCTCCTGCGATTGCAGCCAGCGTGCGCCGCGCTGCGGGCCCATGGTGAAGAGCGCGGTCGACAGGCAATCTGCCGCCACCGGGTCGGCTGTCAGCACCGTGACCGACCCGAAGTCCGGCGCGGGTCGGCCACTGTGTGGGTCCAGCAGATGGCCGAGCCGAACGCCGTCGACAAAGATCCCCCGCTCCGCGTTGCCCGAGGTCGCCACCGAGCCCGTCCAGGTCGGTAGGAAGGCGATGGTGCGAGTCCGATCTCCCGGACTGGCGATCCCGATGTCAGTCCGCGGACACGCGCCCGCGGCGTGCGCCTGACCTCCAAAATCGAACCGCACACAGTCGGCGCCTTCGGCCAACGCGGCCGTGGAAGCATCGCGCAGCGCCACTCCCTTGCCGAACCCGCCCTCCTCGATGCCGAAGCCACCAGCCAGCCGTCGGGCATCCAAACCTCGCAGCTCGAACGCGTCCGGATGAGAGCTCGCCAGCGCATCGGCAAGCTCTTCCTCGGAGGGGATTCTGCCGGCTCCTCTCAGGTCCCAGGCCCGCACCAGGGGCGCGACCGCGGGATTGAACCATCCACCCGTCCGCCGAACCCAGCCGAGCGCCTCTCGAAGATCACGCGCGAGCTCGGAGGAGAGACCCACCCAGGTTCCCGTCTGGGCGCTGTTCAGCGCCGAAAGCTCCGAATCCGGCCGCCACGTCGACACGCGCCTCTCGGTCGCTTCCACCGCCTCCAGCGCGGCCTCCGCAGCGGCCATGGCCGTCGACCG
>JBFELO010000148.1:0-11029 GCA_041552055.1 Candidatus Sulfomarinibacteraceae bacterium
CGACCGTCGACGTGGCCGGCATCTACGACATGGGCGCACAGGAGATCGGCTTCGAGGTTGACGGGGAGTTGGCGCCTGACATCGCTCGGCTGATCCCGTACCCGGTCCAGATCGACCGCCCGATCACGATACGGGGCAACCTCGAGGGTCCCGTGGCTTCGCCCGAGGGAACAGTGCTCGTCGACCACCGGGGCGGAACGGTGGTGGTGCGCGACCCCCCGCTGGAGCTTACCGACCTGTACCTGGAGGCCGAACTGCGCGAGGGTCAGATTTCCGTGCGTGAGGGCACCGCCGGTGTCAACCGGGGTGTCGCCTACCTGGGTGGTGGATGGGACCCCGAATCCGGCCAGGGGTTGGTGGTGGAGTTCGACGACGTGACGTTCTTCGCGGCCGGGACCCTGACCCGGTGGAGCGGACTGGTTGCGATCGAGCCCGATCCGGAGCTGACGGCGCGCGTCACCGGGGATCTCGTGCTCGGCGGCGGCGTCTGGGAGCAGTACGCGGACATCACCGGCGCGTTGCTCGCCGGCAGCGGCCTGGAGCCGGCCGCGGACGACCCGTTACGAGGTATCGCCCTCGACCTGACCGTACGCGCGCGGACCGGGGTTCGCGTCGACAACAACCTCGGGCGATTCGACGTGCGCTGGGACCGTCTTCGGGTCGGTGGAACGGCCGCGGCGCCGATCATCCGAGGCGACGTCCGGATCGCTCCAGGGGGGGTTGTCAATCTCCCCGGCAAACGAGTCGAGCTGCAGCGCGGCACGATCCGCTTCACCGGCGACCCGGCGGTCGATCCCGTGCTCGAGCTCGTCCCGGTGGAGAGCCTGGCGACGTTCGGGGATGAGGCCT
Organism: Candidatus Sulfomarinibacteraceae bacterium; assembly: GCA_041552055.1. Lineage (GTDB taxonomy): Bacteria > Acidobacteriota > Thermoanaerobaculia > Thermoanaerobaculales > Sulfomarinibacteraceae > JBFELO01. The sequence goes on from JBFELO010000148.1 coordinate 850, forward strand.
CGGACGGGTCTGGTTTCGATGCATATGCGCTCGCGGCCCAGAGTCTGTACAGTGGCGTCGGGCGTGCGCTCGGTTTTGAAAACGAGACGCTGCAGCCGGCCGAAATCGCGGTCGAGACCGAGATCGATGCGTCGAGCCAGTTCCTTCTCGGCCAGCGACTGAGCCCCAACCTGGCGTTCTTCTTCGCGGCCAACCCGACCGACGTTCAGGACCGTACGACCATGCTCCAGCTCTGGAACATGGGATTCGATCCTGGGCTCGCGGTGCAGGTCTACCAGTCGACGCTGGACGAGAGCTCCGGCGTCAACGCGATCCAGCGCTTCAGGTGGGGCGGCTCGGCCGGTCGGGTCGGACTGGGTCTGGGTGGCAGATCTTCCGGCGCCACGGGGTCGGCGGATCGGCCGGTGATCCAGAGGATCAAGCTCGAGGGCGAGTGGCCGATCTCGAAGCCACGGCTCAAGCGCGCTACCGGCCTTCGCAGGGGTCGACCGTACGATCCATTCCTCGACTTCGTGGCCGAACTCAAGCTGGAACAGGAGCTGGCCGCGGCAGGTTTCCCTGAGGCCCGGGTGAACGGCCGCACCGAGGGATCCGAGCGGTCGCCGACCCTGGTGTTCACCGTTGAAACGGGCGCACGCTACTCCGTCGAGTTCGCCGGCGACGCTCCTCCCAGATCGGTTCAACGGGACGTGCGTGCACTGTACCTTCCGCCGCCGCTCGAGGACGTCGCCATCGAGAACATGCGCAACACCCTGGTACGACACTACCGGACGTCCGGATTCCCGTTCGTTGTTGTGAGCGCCGACCAAGGTGACGACCGCCTTGTACTTGAAATCACCCGGGGCGATCCGCTGGAGTACCGAGGCCCGGTGGTCGAGGGTGTTTCCGACCGCGGCGCGCGCCTCATTCGAGACGTACTCGGTTCCCCAGCCGAGCTCGCCGTGGCGGTGGAGGACCGCAAGCGCACCGAGCGGATCGTGGCCGGCCTGCTCGCCGGAATCGGCTACACCGACGCCAGACTGATCGAGGTCAGTTCGCTGCCGCTGGAACAAGGTGTCGCAGAAGTCCGGCTGGTGGTGGATCCGGGCGAGATCACGCGCATCGCCGACGTCGAGATCAGCGGCAAGGACCCCCTCGGCCTGACCGAGGACCTGGGTGGCGCCCTCGCGGCGGGGGCTCCGCTCGACCGGCGTGCGATGGACGATCGCATGGCCGAGATCCGACGCCTCTACCAACAATCAGGATATGACCAGGTGTCTGTAAGGGCGATCCCGGAACAGCGCGGGGACGGCTCGTGGCTGGTACGGGTCGAGCTGGAGCCCGGCATCGAGAGAAAGCTCGAGGAGGTCCGGTTCAGCGGCCTTCGGCACATCAAACCGCGCTACCTGCGTCCGGGACTGGAACTCGCCGACGGAGATCTGTTGAACGTCTTCGAGGTCGATGAGAGCGCGATTCGAATCGCCAACTTCGCGCCGGTCGAGCGTTTGGAGGTGACGACACACGCCGCCGGGACGGACGGCTCGATCGTCGAAATGGAGGCCTTCGAAAAGCCTCGCTGGACGGTCGAGCTGGGGGCCGGCTGGGACGCCGATCGTGGCTTCGAGGCGCGGACCGGCTTGCGTGACGATAACCTGTTCGGTCGCGGCGTGGGGGCGAACCTCCGGCTGCGCTGGAACGACATCGAGAAGGTCGCCCTTCTGTACGGCTCGTTACCGCCGCTGCCCGGGGGCCGGATTGCTCTCGGGAGTACACTCGGATACACGTTGCGGGACCGCGAGGCCACTGCCGGCGATTTCGTGATTCCCTTCACCGAGCACGAGTGGCTCGCATCTGTCGATCTAACCTACCAGCTTTCCCCCGCTACAAAGGTCAAACCGTACGTGCGTGTGACGAGCACGCGCACGACGTTCGAGTCGTTTGAAACCACCCTGTTGGTATCGACTGTTGGTGCCGCCGCGTTCCACGACCGTTTCGACAACCCGTTCGATCCCCGGTCGGGCTACAGCCTCGTCGGTGACGTCGGCTGGAGCACCTCGTACCTCGGCTCCGACCTTGACACGCTGCGGGCGGCGGTCAGCGGGTCGATCGCGCTCGAGCCGATCTCAGGTTCCACCTGGGTACAGACGGTTCGTTTCGGAATCGCGGAAGCGCTTCTTGATACCGAACTCGACGAAGCGGCGAAGTTCCAGGCTGGCGGCCAGGGCTCGATCCGAGGCTTCGATCGAAACTCCGTCGGGCCACTGAACCCCATCACCGGAGAAGCGTCAGGCGGCGCGCAGTTCATTCTCAACGAAGAGCTGCGGATCCCCCTGTGGAAGTCGCTGCGGGCAGCCGCCTTTGCCGATGCCGGCCAGGTCTGGGAGAGTTGGGAGAAGGCCGACTGGAGGCTCTCGGTAGGTGTCGGTCTTGGCCTGCGGTGGTCAACGCCGCTCGGGCTGGTGTGGGCCGACGTGGCTTGGCCGGTGGGCAACGTGGAAAACAGCTCCCGCGGTCCGAAGTATTATTTCGGGATCGGGCGGCCGTTCTGACGAAGGATCAGCGCTTCGCAGCCGCCAGCATTGTCTGGGCGATTGCTGATTCGGGCGCGGTGGGAGCGAGCCCCACGAAGCTGCTCCAATCGTTCAACATCTTGTCTTTGCGATCGAGCTTGTCCCAGGCGAGCCCGCGATAGAAGTAGAGGTGTGCGAACCTGGCATCGCGCGCAGCGACCGCGTCGAATGCCGTCACCGCGTCCTGCCAGTTTTCCTCGAACACGTAGGAAAGACCGAGCTGGTAGTCGATCAGAGCGGGGTCGACACCTGTCTTACGAGCCGCCTCGAGTGCCGAGCGTGCCGCGCCGAACTGCTTCAGACGGACCTGGGCAGCGCCCAGGTAGAATTGTGCGTACGCGTCCTCGGCATTCGCGTCGACCAGGGTTTTGGCGAGACCTCGAGCAGCCTTCCACGCTGAAGTCGCCGCGTCTGGTTTCTGCCGCCAGTGCTGCACCTCTCCGAGGTAGTACTTCGGCGCCGGGTCGTCCGGCTTGGCCTTCGCCGCGTCTTGCAGCAGCGCGATGCCCTGCTCGGCGTTTCCCTGGATCGCGCGGAGGTAACCGAGCGCAGTCTTGTACTCGGGGGTCGCCGATAGGGTCTTCTCGTTCTTGGAGAGGAGGTTTTCCGCCGGGGGGACCCTCCAGGCCAGCAGGCTTGCCAGCGCGCGGTCGGAGATCCGCTCGGCCTTGGACCTTGCCGGCGGCGTCGGCGACTCCTCCTGGGCCAGCGTCGGGGCCGGGGCACGTCCGAGGACCACGGGGATGGTCGCCGCTATGATGACGGCTCGGTTCATGGAACCCTCCAGGCGGCCTGGCGACCGCAAGCAGATTGTGACACACGCCGATCCGGCATGCATCACCCGTCTTCGCTGTTCCCCATGCCGGTCCGTGGTATGAGTCACCGGTGCGGAGGCCACCTGGACACCGGCGTTGGAGAACAAACACGAGATGTTGACCGAGGAGCGACGACGGACGATTCTCACGCTCGCCTTGCCGATCATCGGTGGAATGGCGTCCCAGAACGTCCTGAACCTGGTCGATACGGCCATGGTCGGCCTGTTGGGGGCGCCCGAGCTGGCGGCGGTCGGCATGGGCAGCTTCGCCAACTTCATGGCGACGGCCTTCATCATGGGCCTGTCGGCAGGAGTCCAGGCGCTGGCCGCCCGGCGCCTCGGCCAGGGCCGCGTCGGGGAGACGGCCGTGCCGCTCAACGGAGGCCTGCTGCTGGCGGTGCTGATCGCCGTTCCGTGGTCAACGCTGTTGATCGTGTTTGCGGATCGCCTGTTTCCGTTTCTGGTGGAGGACCCACGGGTCGTCGAACTCGGGATTCCATACCTGCGCGCACGCCTGGTGGCCATGGTGGCGCTGGGGATGAACTTCTCCTTCAGGGGTTACTGGAACGGGGTCAATCTGTCCAAGGTGTACATGCGCACCTTGATCGTCATGCACCTGTCGAACATCTTCCTGAACTGGGTGCTCATCTTCGGCAAGCTTGGCCTGCCGGCCTTTGGCGCCACCGGAGCAGGTATGGGTTCTGCCATCGCCACCTACCTCGGTGTCGCAATGTACATCGTGCAGGCGTTCGTCCTGGCGCGCGGCTCGGGCTTCCTGCGCCACTTCCCGAATCGGCAAACACTGGTGTCGATGTTGCGCCTGTCGGTGCCGACCGGCATCCAGCAGACCTTTTTCGCGACCGGCATGACGGTGCTGTTCTGGATCATCGGCAGAATCGGCACCGAGGAGCTCGCCGCGTCGACCGTGTTGGTGCACCTGCTGCTGGTGGCGATCCTGCCAGGAATCGGTTTCGGCATGGCGTCAACGTCCCTGGTCGGGCAGGCGCTGGGGCGCGCCGACGTGGCCGACGCCAAGAGATGGGGCTGGGACGTCGGTGTGCTCGCCGCGGTGCTGGTGGGGCTCCTCGCGCTGGTCGGCCTGCTGTTCCCGTCGTTCATGTTGGGTTTCTTCCTGCACGAACCCGAGACTTTGAGACTGGCGTTGCTGCCGCTCCAGATCATGGCCGCCGCCATGTGGTGGGACACGCTGGGCCTGGTGCTGATGAACTCACTGCTCGGGGCAGGGGACAACAGACGCGTCATGGCGGTGACGGTGTCGCTGCAGTGGGGGATGTTCCTGCCGGTGGCGTTCCTGGTAGGTCCGGTCCTGGGGTGGGGGTTGGCCTCGGTGTGGGCCGCTCAGGTGGGGTATCGGTCACTCCAGACCGCGGCGTTCGTGGTGATGTGGCACAGGGGTCGGTGGGCGGACATCGTGGTGTGATGCCGCGCCGAGGCACAGCAGCGGGTTGACGATGCCGCGGTGCGTCTTTTCGCTGCCGAGGGAAGGGTGGTAGGGTCGGTCTTCGAATGACGTCGAAACTCCATCGGAAATTGGAGGTGGAGAGGGCAGCATGCGGTTCGAGAACGTGTCCATCGTCAGCGTCGAACACATCGATGCGCCGATTCGGGTGACGTCGGAGGAGATCGAGGAGCGCCTCAGGCCGACCATGGACCGGCTCCGGCTGCCGCCGAATCTGTTGCGGGAGCTGTCCGGCATCGAGGCGCGACGGTGGTGGAAAGAGGGCGTGGTTCCGTCGGACGCGGCGGGAATGGCAGGCCGCAAGGCCCTCGAGGTCGCAGGACTCGACCCCCGCGCCATCGGCGTATTGGTGAACACGTCGGTCTGCCGGGACTTCGTGGAACCCTCCACCGCGTGCATCGCGCACCACAAGATCGGGCTGCCCGAGACCTGCCTCAACTTCGATATCAGCAACGCGTGCCTCGGCTTCGTCAACGGCATGGACGTGGTCGGTAACATGATCGAGCGAGGGCAGATCGAGTACGCCCTGCTCGTCGACGCCGAGAGCAGCCGGTACACCGTGGAATGCACGATCGAGCGGCTGCTCCAGCCCGACGTCGGGCACAGGATGTTCCGCGACCAGTTCGCGACCTTGACGCTGGGATCCTGCGGCGTCGCGATGGTTTTGGGGCGATCCAACCTCGTAGACAACGGACACGCCTATCGCGGTGGGGTCACCCTGGCGGCGACCGAGAACAACCAGCTGTGCACGGGCCACATGCACGAGATGGTGACCGACACCAAGGCGCTCACCGAGGCGGGCCTCGAGCTGGCGTTGAAGACCTGGGCAAAGGCCGTGGACGAGCTGGGTTGGCAGCACGACACCCACCAGCACTACGCACAGCACCAGACCACCAAGGGCCACGCCGACAAGTTCGCAGCGGTCATCGGCCTCGAGCCCGACAAGGTCTACCGGCTGTACCCCGAGTACGGGAATGTCGGCCCCGCCGGAGTGGCGGTCGTGCTCTCCAAGCTCGAGAAGGAGGAGCTGGTGACGGCGGGCGAACGGATCGCAATGATGGGCATCGGGAGCGGCCTCAACTGCTCCATGGTCGAGGTCGTCTGGTAGCTTCAGACGGCCCGTTGACGGCTGTACCGTGGCCCCGCTTCGGCTCTTTCCACCCATGAGTCAGCGTCCTCGCGTGATTGCGACCCGGTTGGAGTGGGATGGCGGAGACGGGGTGTCCACCGATTCGGAGGTCGTTGCCCGGTGAGAGAGATCGCGCCACATCTGTACCCCTTCGAGGGCCGGTTCCTGGAACTGGGTGCAGTCCGCATGCACTACCTCGACGAGGGACAGGGAGAGCCCGTGGTGGCGGTCCACGGCAATCCGACCTGGTCGTTCTACTACCGCGAGATGGTGCGCGCCCTCCGAGACACCCACCGCGTCGTGGTGCCGGATCACGTGGGCTGCGGGCTGTCGGACAAGCCGGGAGACGATCGTTATCGGTACACGCTCGAACGCCGGGTGGAGGATTTCACGGCTCTGATGAACCACCTGGCACTCGACGGCGTGAACCTGGTGGTGCACGACTGGGGCGGCGCCATCGCCCTCACCTGGGCGGTGCGGAACCCGACACTGATCCACCGGCTCGTGATCTTGAACACGGCGGCATTTCCGATGCCCGACGACAAGCGGATGCCGTGGCAGCTCTCGCTGGTGCGGGACACTCCCCTTGGTCCGCTGTTGGTGCGCGGTTTCAACGCATTCGCACGGGGAGCGACGCGCGACGCCTGCGCCCGGACGCGGCTGACGCGGGAGGTCCGAGACGCCTACTGCGCGCCCTACGACAGCTGGGCCAACCGGATCGCGACCCTGCGTTTCGTGCAGGACATCCCACTGAGCTCGAGTGACCCGGCATACCCTGTGATCAGCGAGCTCGAGCAGGGCCTGGTGAGACTCGCCGATATTCCGATGCTGATCTGCTGGGGCGGAAAGGACTTCGTGTTCGACGACCACTTCCTGGCCGAGTGGCGCCAGCGCTTCCCGGCGGCCGAGGTCCACCGCTTCGCCGATGCAGGACACTACGTGATGGAGGACGCGTCCTCGGAGATCATCGAGCTCGTGCGAAGATTCCTTTCACAATAGGTCCGGTAGGTTGACTCGGGTTGCGGGGAGTTTCCCGTATCCGTAACCGTGCCCGTCTCCGCGATTGCGAACGATTCGGACCAGCTTTTCGGATACGGGCACGGAGACGTATACGGATACGGGTCAAGACCAGGGGAGTGAACTGATCAAGTAACCACTCGGCCCGGTGTTACACTCACCGGAGTGTGACTGAAATCTCGAACATCGCGTCGTATCTCCCACGGGTTGCGGCCGAGCAGCCGGAGGCCCTTGCGGTTGCGGCACCGGTCGGGCGAGGCATCGCTGGGAGACCGCGTTACCGCCGGCTCGACTACCGTGAACTGGACCAGCGCTCGGACCGGATCGCCCAAGGGCTGACGAGTGTCGGAATCGGGAAGGGGGTCCGAACCGCCCTGCTGGTTCCGCCGAGCCTCGACTTCGCGGCGCTGGCGTTCGCGGTCCTCAAGGCAGGGGCCGTGCCGGTTCTCGTGGATCCGGGCATCGGGCTGCGCAACATCCGCGGTTGCCTCGCCACCGCCGAGCCGGAAGCGTTCATCGGCGTGCCCGCGGCCCACCTCGCTCGGCTCGTCCTGAGGTGGGGGAGGCCGTCTTTTCGGTTCCTCGTCACCGTGGGCCGCCGGGCGCCGTGGGGCGGCTACACCCTGAGCGGGGTGGAGGCGCTCGGGCAGGACGACGACACCGCCATGGCGCCGACCTCATCCGAGGACATGGCAGCGATCGTGTTCACATCCGGATCCACGGGACCGCCCAAAGGTGTGGTCTACACCCATGGTAACTTCCTGGCCCAGCTGGAGGCGGTGCGAGACCTGCTCGGGGTGACGTCCGATGACATCGACCTGCCGACGTTTCCGTTGTTCGCGCTGTTCGATCCGGCGCTCGGCATGGCGACCGTGATTCCCAGGATGGACCCGACCCGACCCGCGAAGGTCGACCCCCGAAACATCATCGACCCGATCAACGAGTTCGGGATCACGACCATGTTCGGTTCTCCGGCCCTGCTCGATACCGTGGGCCGCTACGGCGAACGTCACGGCACGAGGATGCCGTCGCTGCGTCGGGTGGTGTCTGCCGGAGCGCCGGTGTCCTCGCAGATCATCGAACGGTTCCTGGGGATGCTCCCGGACGGAGCACGAATCCTGACGCCGTACGGCGCGACCGAGTGCCTCCCGGTCGCGGTGATCTCGAGCGACATGATTCTCGAGGAGACACGCGCCAAGACGGATAGCGGCGCCGGCGTGTGCGTGGGCCGGCCGGTTGACAGCATCGAGCTGACGATTCTGCCGATCAGCGACGGGCCGATTCCAACCTGGGACGCGGATCGGGCGATGCCGCCCGGCGAGATCGGCGAGATCGTGGTCAAGGGGCCTCAGGTGACGACGTCGTACTTTCGCGCACCCCGCCACGACGAGCTGTCCAAAATCGCCGATCGTGACGGCACCGTGCGGCACCGTATGGGAGACCTCGGCTACCTGGACGACGAGGGCCGGTTGTGGTTCGTGGGCCGCAAGTCCCACCGGCTGGAGACGGCTGCCGGGCCCATGTTCACCGTGCCCTGCGAGGCGGTGTTCAACACCCACCCGGACGTGTTCCGATCGGCCCTTGTCGGAGTGGAGAGGGGGGACGAGACGGTCCCGGTGCTGTGCGTCGAGCTGGAGCCTGGCGTGCGCGGTTCGCAGCGCCAACGGGTGACGGCCGAGCTCGAGGAGATCGCGGCCGGACACGAGCACACGCGCTCGATCCGACACTTTCTCCATCACCCCGGCTTCCCGGTCGACGTGCGACACAACGCCAAGATCGGTCGCGCCAAGCTCGCCGTCTGGGCATCAGGACGGCTGAAGTGGTGATTGATCTTCGATGACGATGGTGATGACGATGAGGATGAAGGGGTCTTGGGTGGGAGGGGGATCCTGCATCTTGTATCCGGGCGGGTGGGCGGCGGCATGAAAGCCCTCGTCACCGGTGGCGGCGGCTTCCTGGGCAAGGCGATCGTCTCGCGGCTGGTGGATCGTGGGTGGCACGTGCGGACGTTCAACCGCGGGGCGCACCCCGAATTCACGGCGATGGGCGTCGAGGAGGTCCCGGGAGACCTCGCGGACTGCGACGCCGTGGAGCGGGCGGTCGAGGGGTGCGACGTGGTGTTTCACGTCGCGGCCAAAACCGCCATGTGGGGGGCGTACGAGGAGTTCTTCAGCACCAACGTCCTCGGCACTCAGCACGTGTTGTCGGCATGCCGACACCACGGCGTCCCGCGATTGGTGTACACCAGCACGCCGTCGGTGGTGCACGGTGGCGACGATATCGAGGGCGCGGACGAATCCCTACCGTACCCGAAGCGTTACCTCGCGCACTACCCGAAGACCAAGGCCGAGGCCGAGCGCGCGGTGCTGGCCGCGAACTCGTCCGAGCTGGCCACGGTTGCCCTGCGTCCTCATCTCATCTGGGGTCCTGGCGATCCCCACCTGGTTCCACAGATCGTGGAGCGGGCGAGGCAGGGTACCCTGCGCTTCGTTGGCGACGGTTCGAATCTGGTCGATTCGGTATTTGTGGACAACGCCGCCGAAGCCCACCTGCTCGCCTGCGACCGGCTCGCACCCGGCGCGCCGTGCGCGGGCAGGGCGTACTTCATCTCCAACGGCGAACCGCTACCGATCTCCGAGCTCGTCAACCGCATCCTGGCCGCCGCAGGCCTCCCTCCGGTGCAACGATCGGTCCCGGTGTGGCTTGCCTACGGTGCCGGCGCCGCGATGGAGGCGGTCTACGGCCTGCTTCGGGTGCGCGGTGAACCGAGGATGACCCGCATGATCGCCCGCCACCTGGCCACCGCCCACTGGTACGACCTCACCGCCGCCCGCCGCGACCTGTGGTACCGGCCAACGGTGACGATCGCGGAGGGCTTGGCGCGGCTGGAGGAATGGCTGGCGGGCGAAGGTCGATCGCAGCCATGATTCCTCGACGCCCCCGGGTGCAACATCGAGGCGCCCGATTCGGTTCCTTTGAACTGGAGGTCTGATGTCTTCCGAACCAAGACCGTTCGTCAAATTGCTTTTCGGGATCTGGAAGCTCTTCAGCACGCTCATGCTGGTGGCGGTCAACCTGGTGTTCCTGGCGATCGTGGTCGCGATCGTGCTCGCGCTGCTTCCCGAGAGTCCTCCTGACGTGCCGAAACGGGCGGCTCTGGTGGTCGCACCCGGGGGCCGGCTCGTCGAGCA
>JBFELO010000149.1:0-10963 GCA_041552055.1 Candidatus Sulfomarinibacteraceae bacterium
AATTGGTAAATAATTAACCGAGGAAACTCCATCTCGATAATGAACGTCAGAATGACAAATACCAGCAGCTTTTATTTTAACTAATACTTCATCAGCTTTGGGTTCTGGAGTTGGTATTTCTCTATTTTCTAAATCTTTATCAATTTCGACTAATTGTACTGCTTTCATACTCCGTATTACTGTTTTCCCAGTTTAAAACTATTTTTTAATATTAAGTAAAACCAATCAGCAAAACCTCTGTTAGTTAAAATAATTAGTAATACTTTGTTTAATTAGAGAATGTTTCAAATGGTGAATTTTTATATAATTGGAAGTCATCAATTTATCGACAAAAAATTGAAGAATGAATAGAATTAATATATACATCTTAATTGGTGTTGAAATTGAACTGTAAAAAGGAATTATCTATTTTTTTATCTATTTTGATTGTAGCTTCAATAGTAACGATGGTTGAATTTTCCACCTGCGTCACGCGGACCATCGCAATAACCCACGCACTGCGAACCTCCGCGGGGAGTCACGAGCGGTTTCTCGTCATCGAGGTCTTCGGTCGCTACGCGGGCTTCACCGCCCTGTTGCCGACCATGGCCGGGGCCGCCAACCGCTGCGTCATCCCCGAGCACACCTTCGACATCGAGCATCTGTGTGAGCTGCTGTCCGAGGACCGGCGCCGAAACCCGTCTCACTACAGCGTCGTTCTGGTGTCTGAGGGCGCCACGTTCAAGGGGTCCGAGGAGATGGTCTTCGAGGACCATGAAACCGACATGTTCGGCCACAAAAAGCTCGGCGGTGTCGGTGATCGGGTGTCTCGAGCGCTGCGCGAGCTGTCGCCGAACTTCAACAACGGGCGTCGGGTCAACGCCATCAACCAACGCCTCGGCTACCTGGTGCGCGCCGGCGATCCCGATGCACTGGACTCGATCGTGCCGATGGCGTTCGGCAACCTCGCGATGGACCTCATTCTGGAAGGGGTCACCGGCCGGTTGGTGAACGTGCGGAACGGACGCTACGACCACGTGCCCATCGACGTGGTGACCAGTCGCAAGAAAGTCGTGGACGTGGGCAAGTTCTACAATACCGAGCGCCTCCGCCCGCAGTACAAGCGTTTCGCGGGCTCGCCGGTCTTCATCATGACGAGCGACTACTGATTGTGGTCGCGGCACACGAAACAGAAATCCGCATCAGGAGAACGACATGCGCCTTTTGCACACCATGATCAGGGTGGGAAATCTCGACACGTCACTCGTGTTCTACACCGAGGCCCTCGGGATGGAGCTGCTGCGCAAGAAGGACTATCCGGGCGGACGGTTCACCCTGGCCTTCGTGGGTTACGGCGACGAGGAATCGACGGCCGTGGTCGAGTTGACCCACAACTGGGACACATCGAGCTACGACCTCGGCGACGGGTTCGGCCATCTGGCCATCGGCGTGGAGGACATCGCCGGGGCCTGCGACCGGGTGCGCCAGTTCGGCGGGCGAGTGACGCGTGAGCCTGGGCCGATGAAGCACGGGACCACGGTCATCGCGTTTGTCGAGGACCCGGACGGGTACAAGATCGAGTTTATAGAGAAGTAGAGCCCGCCCACCCTTCCGATGCCGGATGCTAGATCCTCCGCCCTACCAGGCGAACCACAGACACACAGAGAAGGAGTGGGAAGCACTGGCGTGGGCGGCCTGCGACCGCCGGACCGCGCGGTACAGGTTGTCTCGGGCGTCAGATGGTCGTTGCGATTGGCAGGCTGACGACGGCGCGTCGTGCGGGCGTGCCGGGAATTGCCTCGGGTGTCAGCTGATCGAAGCGAATGGCAGACCGATGACAGGGCCTCGTGCGGGTGTGCCGTCTTTGACAATGTTGGGAGCAACGCCAGCGGGGTGGGGCGGTTCGTCGGGTCCCAACATTGTCTAAGGGGGCAACCTCGGGGAGCGCGCCGGGGAGAGGGCGCCTTGGGTGTCAGTTGGTCGACGCGATTGGCGGGCTGAGACCGGGCTCCCGCGGGGAGCGCTTCGGGGAGAGGGCGCGTCGCGCATAGCCCATAGCCCGGTTGGGCGGAGGTTCTTCCGACTCCATTCAGCTACAGCAGCCCGAGGCCGTCGAGTTCTCCTTCCAGCCTGCCGACCAGCTCGTCCATGGTCTCGACGAGAGCCTCCACCGGTTCCGGCGTCGCGAAGTCGACCCCGGCCAGCCTGAGCTGCTCGATCGGATGGTCGTTGCCTCCCGAGGACAGGAGCGTCAGATAACGCTCGGTCACCGCCGCCCGCTCCGCGCCGTCGGCCCGAGTCAACTGCTGGTGCAGCAGGCTGGCGGCGGCCTTGGACGTGGCGTACTGGAAGACGTAGTACGGCGAGCCGTAGAAGTGCGGAATCCGCGCCCAGGTGTTGCGGTACCAATCCTGGTCGTCGAGGGTGGCGCCGAAGAAATCGTTCAGGGTCGCGAGGTAGAGCCGCTGAAGCGTCTCCGACGTGATTGGCTCGCCACGCTCCACCATCCGATGGGCCTCGAGCTCGAAGTCGGCGAACATCGTCTGACGGTAGAAGCCGGCCGCGATGTCATCGATGGCGTGTTGGAGCAGCGCGATCCGTCGTGCGGGCTGTTGTTCGCGCTCGAGCAGCAGATCGAGAAACAGGTCCTCGTTGGTCATGCTGGCGACCTCGGCGACGAAGATCGAGTATGAGCTCGTGGCGTACGGTTGATGGGCGTGGGACAGCACCGTGTGCATGGTGTGTCCCATCTCGTGGGCGACCGTGAAGGCATCGTTGAGGGTGTCGGCGTAGTTCAGCAGCATGTACGGGTGCACCCCGTACACGCCTGCCGAGAACGCGCCCGAGCGCTTGCCCTCGTTTTCGTACACGTCGATCCAGCGCTCGGCAAAGGCCCGCTCGACGGTCTGACGGTATTCCGGTCCGAACACCTCGACCGACTCTGCGAGCAGCGGCGGCACCTGGTCGTAGCCGAATACCCAGTCGACCTCGACCAGCGGCAGGTAGGCATCGAAGTAACGGTACCGATCGAGGCCGAGGGCCTGTTTGCGCAGCCGGTGGTAGCGGCGCAGCGGCTCGGATCCCGATCTGGCGGTGGCGATCAGGTTCTCGACAACCGCGACCGGGATGTTGTCACTGTCGAGGCTGGCCTCCAGGGTGGAGTCGTAGCTCCGTGATTGGGCCAGAAACCAGTCCCGCTGGAGCACCGAGTTGTAGATCGCCGCGTACACGTTGGGCGAGGTGTCGTAGATGGAGAAATGGGCGCGGAACAGAGCCTCGCGATCCCCCGGGTCGCGCAGGGTGTGGAGCCCGTTGGTGTAGTTCGCGTGCGTCGCTTGCAGCTTTTCACCCGTGGACAGCTCGACCTCCGGGAAGCGCACGTCGGCGTCGGCCATCATGGTGTAGGTCTGACTCGGTGTGCCGTTGAACGGCCCGGCAAACGCGAGTAGGCGTTCACCGTCTTCGTCAAGCACGTGGCGCTGCATGCGGTACGCCTCGGTGATCGGAAACCTGTATGGCGCCAGATCGGGCGTCGCGTCGAGCCATTCGACCACAGTGTGCTCGGGAATCTCGAGCAACTCGGGCGTGTACCACGCAGTCGCCTGCTGGAATCGGGCGAGCGCGATCCGGACCTCCTCGAGCCGGGCCTGGACCTGGTTGTCGCGGGTGTCCTGGGACCGGATCAACCCGGGGTACTGGTAGACACGGTAGGCGAGCCGGCCGAGCTCGTCGGACAACCGGTTGGCGACCAGCAGGCGACCCGGGCCCTCGGCGAGGGTGCCCTTGAACTGTTGGTACGACTCCATCAGGTCCTTGAGCTCCGCCAACCCCCTCTCCCACGAGGTCCAATCGGGGAAGATGTGATTCAGATCCCACCTGAAGCGTTCCGGAACCTCGTCTCGAATGCGGGTTGTCGGGCGCGCCTCACTCATCAGCGACTCCTCGGAAAATATTCGCCGGGACAAGGTAACAGTAACCGTGGCGGTCGCATTGCACGACGAAGTCCATGCGACCTCGGGATCGCCGACCGACGAGTTGGACTTATGGGCGTGGCCGGTGCCTCGGGCACCTGGGCTTGGGGGCATGAGGGTCTCTTCTAGAGCCGGTCTGGTACATCCGTCATTCCCTCATTCCCGCGTCTCCGGCATCAGCACGACCTCGACCCGGCGGTCGAAGTCGATCCAACGACGGGCCGCGTCCCGCACTGCCTCGGCGGTCAAGCCATCCACCAGCTCGTCGTACTTCAGGATCAGCAGAGGATCCTGGTCGTACCACCACGACGCCTCGAGCGCGCTCAGCCAGAAGCCGTTCTCCCGCAGCTGGATCTCGCGCCGGCGACGTCGCTGCTCCTGGATCTTGGCGACGTCGTCGGGGTCGGGGCCGTCGTCCTGAAGCGAACGGATCTCGTCGTCCACGAGGCCAATGAGTTCGTCCACGCGTTCGGGGTCACAACCCCAGCCGACAGAGAAAGTCGAGGTCTGACGGGGGAACCTCGACGTCGACGAGTTCACCCCGACCCCGTAGGTGCCGCCCTCGTCCTCGCGCAGCACCTCGCGGAGCCGGATGCGCAAAATGCTCGCCACGGCATTGAAGTCGAAGTTGTTCTGGCGGGTCCACTCGAACTCGTTGGAAAACAGAATCGTCACCCGGCTCTTGGGTTCGATGCCCTTGACGACGGTTTCCTCGATGACACCCTCGGGAGCGCGGACTCCGATGTCACGCCAGCTCTCTTGCCGTCCGGTGTTGGGCAGCGACCCCAGGTAGCTCTGGACAAGCGACTTCAGATCGTCGGGCTCGAAATTGCCCACGATCACGAAGGTGAAGTCCGAGGTGTCCGCAAACCGTTCGTTGTAGATGCGGAACGAGGTGTCGAGGTCCATCTCTTCGAGAAGCTCCTCGGACCACGGTCTGCGTCGCGGGTGGTTCTGCGTCATGATAGTGCTGATCCGATCCGCGTACACCGCCTCCGGGCGGGCGAGCCGATTCTCGACAATTCCTCGGAACCGTTGCTGGACCGAAGCGAACGCCTGCTCGCTTCTACGTGGCGCGGTGACGTAGAGGTGAATCAGCTGGAACATGGTCTCGAGGTCCTCCGGCGAGGCGTTTCCGCTGAGACCCTCTTCGAGCTCCGAGATGTAGGGTGACACCCCGACGACCTTGTCGGCGAGCAGCTTCTGGAGCTCGGTGAGATCGAACGGGCCGACGCCACCCTGCGCGATCACCGTGTCGGCGGTGGAGGCGGCGACGTCCTCGGCGCCGCTCACCAGCGACGTTCCGCCCGGGCTGAAGGCGGTGAACAGCACCTCGTCGTTCTTGAAGTCGGTCGGCTTGAGCACCACGCGAATTCCGTTGTCGAGCCGCCACTCGGTCACGCCGAGCTCGTCGATGGTCCTCTCCGAGAGGATCTCTCCAGGTGGGGGTGACGCGGCCATCAGAGGTTGGTCCGCCACCCGATCCTCGTACGGCTCGATTTCGGCCGCTGCCAAGCCGGCCAGGACCCCCGCGATATCCGCTTCCCGTGGTGGCTCCAGCCCCTCCTTCTCCGGCGCACTTGCCGTGATCACCCTATTGGAGCCGCTGAGCCATCGCCCGGCGAGGGCGTTGACCTCGTCCAGGGTGATCGTTGGAACGTACTTCTCGGCCAGTTCGACCTCGGCCTCGATTCCCGGCGCGGCCTCCGCGGTGAGAAAGTGCGTCACGTACTCGTTGGCGAACGAGCCCGATTTGATCTTATCCCGCTCGCGATAGGCCTGCTCCATCGAGCGCAGGAAGGCCGACTTGGTACGCTCGAGCTCGGTGGCCGTGAAGCCATGGCGGCGCGCGCGTTCGGCCTCGGTCATCAGCGCTTCGAGCCCACGCTCCAGGCCGCCCTCCTTGACCAGCGCGCCGAGGGTGTAGGCGCCCTTCGTGCGGACCAGCGAGCCCGTGCCGCCGCCGGCGGCGACGTACGGCGGGTCTGCCTCGCGTGCCCGCTCCTGGAGCCGTTGGCCAAGCATGGCGTCGTGCATTCCCTCGACGAGCGATCGGCGGTAGTCCGCTTCCGACTGCAGCTCCTGTCTCGGCAGCAGGTTGAGCACCGACACGCGGGTGAAGGTCGCCTCGGGATCGGTGACCAGTGCGTACCGGGTGCCGTCGTGGTCGGGGACGCCGTACTCCTGCCTCGGTCGTGGCTGATCCGGTTTCGGAATCGCCTCAAAGTTGGCGCGGATCAGCTCCTCGATGTGCCGCGGATCGAAGTCTCCAACCGCCACGACAGCCATCAGGTCGGGTCGGTACCAATCGCGGTAGTAGCGACGCAGCGTGTCGTGCGGGAACGACGCGAGGACCTCCTCGGATCCGATGATCAGCCGCTCCGCGTAGCGGGAGTCCTGGAACAGGACCGGGGCCTGCTTGTCGAAGATGCGCGCCTGTGCACCCCGGCCGAGCCGCCACTCCTCGATCACGACGCCACGCTCCTTGTCTATCTCCTCGGCCTCGAAGCTGACCCGGTGCGCCCACTCGGCGAGGATCTGGAACCCCTTCTCGACGATCTCCTCGTCGTCGGTCGGCACCTGCAGCATGTACACGGTCTCGTCGAACGACGTGTAGGCGTTGAGGTCCGCGCCGAAGCGCATGCCGATCGACTCGAGGTAGTCGACGATCTCCTGTTTGGCGAAGTTCTCGGTGCCGTTGAAACACATGTGCTCGACGAAGTGGGCGAGGCCTCGTTGGTCGTCATCCTCGAGCACCGAGCCGGCGTTGATGACGAGCCTGAGCTCGGCTCGCTGCTGGGGCTCGTCGTGCTGACGGATGTAGAAGGCGAGCCCGTTGTCGAGAACACCGTGTGTGACTGCCGGGTCGAGTGGCAGCTCGACTGTCGGCGGTGCCGCAGACGGCGCCGGTGCCGCGACCGACGGGGCACTCGTCTCCTGCCGCGGCTGGGTAGTGCCGCAACCGACGACGAGGGCGATGAAAAGTGCGAGTAGCGATGCTGAAAACCGATGACTTCGCATGAGTCTCCTCCCAAGCCCTAGGAGTAACGCAGGAATCTCCAAAAGGATTGCGCAGAGCAATTCGTTGCGCGAGTTGCTGTGGAATGGCAGGGCGCTGCGCGCGGCACGAGCGATGGGATTCCTCGCCTGTGTCCTGCGCCTTACCCGTGGCTTCCATTGTCGAGGAGCGGGATCTGGGAACCGGGATCCGGGATCAGGCATCCAGGATCTAGCATCAAGCATCGGGAGGGTGGATGGGAGCCCTCGTGGCCTCTCGCCCGCCGAAGTGGGGTAGAAACCATCTCGGGTGTCAGGCAGTCGAAGCGAACGAGAGGCCGACGACAGCGCCTCCTGCGGGCGTGCCATCTTCAACAATCTTGGCACCTTCTGTGCACCGCAAACCTTTCCCTCTCAGGCCCAAAATTGTTGAAGGTGGCAACCTCGGGAAGCGCTTCGGGGAGAGGGCGCGTCGCTGCAACGCCGGCCTCTCCGAACGCGCGTGGAGCGAACGGTAAACCGCTGACGGCGCGTTGAACGGGCGGGGGGCCCGGGCCCCGGACTCCTGTTGCCTTTTCCCGGTCTGGCAAACGATCCTAGTTCCCCCCCCACTCCGGCAGTCGACCCGGAGTCCACGGCCCGCCGGCCGCCTCGAGCTCGTCCTCGAGGTTTTCGAGATCGTCGAACAGACTCCGCAGTCTATCGAGCTCCACGGCGAACGCCTCGGCGGCCCAGCGATAGGCCTGCTGATGGGTCGTGGTCGGCGCCTGGGTCGTGTACCACTGGTCACCGGCGATCCGTTCGATGCGGCCCTGGATCGACGGCGGCTGGAACACGTTGCGGGCGGACTTGGTGGGATCCCCACGCAATGCCACCAGAATTTCGTTGAGCTCATCGCCGAGGCGCTGGGTCTCGGCGAGCAGTGCCGGATCGGCATCCGGGGTGTCCAGCAACGCCTTGCGGATGTGGGTGATACGCGACTCTGCCTCGCCGGCGGATTTGACCGCCCCGGTGATCGCGCGCCGCAGTCGAGCCGTCTCGGCGTGGAACGCCATCGCGGCGGCGTGGTCGGCTGCGGTGAGGGTGGCGAGGTCGAGCGGCACGACCTCGAACTGCTGCGCAGCGGTGAGCTCGGCGTGCTCGCCGTCCACCACCTTGCCCAGGGTGACGGAGTAGCGGCCGGGCGCCGCGAGCCGCCCGCGCTCCGGCTCTTCCCACGGTGCGGGTTCCGGCTTCTCGGTGACGGTGGTGGGAGTGACCGCCGGGTAGCGCAGGTCCCAGCTGACGCGGTGAATCCCCTTCGTGCGCGGGCCGGTGATGCGTCGTACGACCTCACCGCCGGTGTCACGCACGGTGAGCACGATCTGGGGTTCGACCTCTTCGTCCTCCAGGCGGAGCTCTCCCATGGACGGCAGCGGCGGCTCGGACCCCTCAACCCTGGCGGTCTTCTCGGCCTCGATCCGCAGCTCCTGGCGAGTCTTGAGTCCGTCCTTCAGGTAGTACGTCACGATGGAACCGAACGGTGGGTTCTCAGCGGTGTAGAAGCCATGGCCCCTCGAGCCGTGACGTGACCGCTTCTCGATGTACAGCGGCGCGTCGCGCACCGGAAACAGGATCGCCTCCTGGTCCAGTGCCTGCTCGGACAGCTGGCGCAGCGCCGTGTAATCGTCGAGTACGTAGAATCCGCGCCCGAAAGTCCCGAGCGCAAGGTCGTTCTCGCGCCGCTGAATGTCGATGTCTCGGACCTGGATGGTGGGCAGACCACCCTTCAACCGCACCCAGTGTGTCCCCTCGTCGACCGTGAAGTAGAGCCCGAACTCCGTGCCCGCGAAGAGCAGCTCCGGAGCAACGTGATCCTGCATCAGCGAGTGTACGACCTCGCGTTCGGGCAGGTCACCGGAGATGGAGGACCACGTCCGGCCGCGGTCTCTGCTCACGGAGACGTACGGATTGAAGTCGCCCATCTTGTAGTTGGCGAATGTCGCATACACGGTGTCTGCGTCGTGCAGCGAGGCCTCGAGCCGGCTGACGTAGGTCTTCTCCGGCACACCCGGAACCCGATCGACCCTCCGCCAGTTGGCCCCGCCGTCCTCGGTGACCTGGATCAGCCCGTCGTCGGTTCCGACGTAGAGCAGACCCTCCACGAGAGGCGATTCCGACAGGGACACGACGTTGCCGTAGTCGGAGGTGGACCTGTTCTTCGAGACAGCGTCCATCCCCCAGATGCGGCCCATCACCGGCAGCTCGTCACGGTTCAGCTGGCGCGAGAGATCACCGCTGATGGCGGTCCAGGTGTCGCCGCGATCATCGGATCGAAACACGCGCTGGCACGCGTAGTACAGCCGGGTGGGTGAATGCGGACTGATGATCAGGGGCGAGTCCCAGTTCCATCGGTGCGCGGGCTCGCCGGGCTCCTCCTGCGGCTGAATGTCGACGGCCTCTCCACTCGTGCGGTCGTAGCGCGACAGGTGGCCGTACTGCGACTGGCTGTAGAGGATGTTGGGGTCGGTGGGATCGATCGCCGTCTCGTAGCCGTCGCCACCAACGGTGATGATCCAGTCCTCGTTGGAGATTCCTGACCGATTGAGGGTCCGGCTGGGGCCGCCGAGGGTGTTGTTGTCCTGGGTGCCGCCGTAGATGAAGTAGAACGGCGATGAGGTGTCGACCGCCACACGGTAGAACTGGGTGACCGGCAGGTTCTCTCTGAACGACCACGTGGCCCCGCGGTCGAAGCTCTCATAGACGCCGCCGTCGCACCCCACCAGCAGGTAGTCGGTGTCATCGGGGTCGATCCACATCGCGTGGTTGTCGACGTGCTTGTGCTTCTCCCCGACCTTGGAGAAGTTCTTGCCGCCGTCGGTCGAGACGTGCAGCCAGGTGTCCATGGAGTACACAGTGTCCACGTCCTTCGGATCTGCTGCGAGCTCGTTGTAGTACTGCGGGCTGCCAGACATGTAGTCGGACCGCTTGTCCCAGCTTTCGCCGCGGTCGACCGAACGGAAGACGCCGCCCTTGTCGCGCTGTGCCTCGACAATGGCGTAGATGATATCCGGATCGGCCGGCGAGACGGCCAGGCCGATGCGGCCCATGTCGACCTCGGGGAGACCCTTCTCCAGCTCGCGCCAGGTCTCACCTGCGTCGGTGGACTTGTAGATGGCGGACTCCGGGCCGCCGTTGATTAGGGTCCACACGTGACGCCGTCGCTGGTAGGCGGAGGCGTACACCACGTCCGGATCGCGTGGGTCCAGGTGGACCTCGTTGACGCCGGTGTCGTCGGAGATGTGGAGAATCCGCTCCCAGGTCGCGCCGCTGTTCGTCGTCTTGTACAGGCCGCGGTCGCCACCCGACCGCCACAGCGGTCCCTGGGCTGCCACGTACACGACGCGCGAGTCCCGCGGGTCGATGGCGATCATCCCGATGTGCTCGGACTCCCCGAGTCCCATATTGGTCCATGACTGGCCGCCGTCGAGGCTCCGGTACACGCCGTCTCCGAAAGACACCGACCGTTGGCTGTTGTTCTCGCCGGTACCGACCCACAGCACGTTCGAATTCTCGGGATCCATCGTGATACAGCCGATGGAGTACGAGCCGTGCTCGTCGAACACCGGCTTCCAGGTGGTGCCTGCGTTGTCGGTGCGCCAGACACCGCCCGAGGCGGTGGCCACGAAGTAGCGGTGCCGTTGCCCCGGGGTGACGGCGAAATCGCTGATCCGGCCCGAGTTGATGGCCGGCCCCAGGGAACGCAGCGCGAGGCCCTTCAACGTTGCCGCGGACAGACGGGGCGTGTCCTCCTCAGTCTCCTCCGCCGGCTTGGCTGCCAAGGAGTAGGTTGCCAACGACAGTGTCGACAGGGTCATCGCGATGATCGCGAGTTTCTTCATGGGTGCCCTCCGTGAGACAGAATCTCAGAATTGGCCGCTTGAATGCGGCACTCGTCGCGCCGCGCAAATCTAGCATGACGCGGGAGGGGCTTGCGGGTATGAGGGGATGAGTGGATGGGGGGATGAGGGGATGAG
>JBFELO010000150.1:0-10920 GCA_041552055.1 Candidatus Sulfomarinibacteraceae bacterium
GGGTGCCGGGTACAGGATTTCGAGGTCCACGATTGTCGGGGATTTGGTGCGGCGCCGAGTCCTCGAAATGCTGTACCGGACTCCCACGGGGAGCGCTCCGGGGAGATGGCACGTCGAAGCGAGGAAAGAGTCGCGAACGAGGATCGGTCAAGCCCACACGCCCCCAAGCCCTCACGCCCCGGGCGGGCGGGGGTCCAGCGACCAGCGACAAGTGACCATCGACGGCCGGATGGGGGCTGGCTACTCGAGAAGGTTCTCTCGGATGTACGTGAACTTGCCCTTGTTGACGAGGCCGAAGCCTTCCTCGAACTCGTTGATCAGCCGCGACACTGTTTCGCGGCTGGTGCCGATGGAGTGAGCGATGTCGGAGTGAGTGGGGCGACGCACGACCACCCAGCCCTTGCCCATGCGCTGACCGTGGTCACGCGCGAGATCGAGGAGGTACCGAGCTAGACGCCCGGCCACGTCCATGTACGCGAGTGATTCCATCTTCGAGTTGGCCCGCCGCAGTCTGCGCGACAGGATCACCAGCAGCTTTCTCGAGATGCTCGGCGCCGTGTTGAGCAGGTGCTGGAAGTCGTCGTGACTGATCGAGATCATTTCCACCGCGGTCAGCGTGATCACCGAGGCTGAACGAGTCGCCGACTCGATGAGTGCCATTTCGCCGAACACCTGGCCGGCGCCGAGCACCGTGAGGATGAACTCCTTGCCGTCGGTGGAGGTTGTCACGACCTTGACCTTGCCGTTCGAGACGACGTACACGGCGTCGGCCGGATCGCCGGCGTGGAAAACCACCGTGTCCTTTGCCTCGGTCCGGGGTTGCGCGAGCGACGCCACGCGCTCGAGCTCGTCCGAGTCGAGCTCCGAGAACATTTCCACCTTGGCGAGCAGTTGGGCTACCCGATCGGTCAAGGATCTTCCCCGTGCACCAGGTTCAGTACCGCATCCGTCACGTCTTTCCCGTCGACGGGCGCGGTGAGTTCCATGCACGAGCTTACCACGTTCGACACCCCGCACCACACAGGTGGCGGCACACCGACCAGGGCGGCAAGGCGCTCGATGGCGTCTTGAATCTCGGGTCCAGAGGCGATCCGATCGGGGTCGAACCGGTGTTCCACACGATCGACCGACAGGAGTTCCAGCCGGGCCGCCGTGACGATGTCCCGCTGCGAGGGAAGATCGAGTATGTCCGTCAGGAGTGGTACGGTTCCGCTCCCCATCGCTCGGACCTCCGGCACGAGATTCACGAGCAGGACGGCCAGCTCTTCCCGAGAGACCTGATTCGAGGCGAGGGCTGCTTGCACGTAGCTGGGCAAAACGCTCAGGCGCCACCGCGTCTTGACCCTCCGGAGGGCCTCGTCCCGTCCCGGCGTCCCGAGCGGAGCGGCCTGATAGCGGCCCATTGCGGTCACCAGATCTCCCTCGAGTTCGGCGACGTTACCGGCCATCATCAAAGCGGACGGATCGTCGCCGATGACGGCCAGCACCGTGGCGGCTTCATCGAGCCGATCGAGGCGGATCAGGCAGCTTGCCTGCCCAAGCATGAGGGCGTGATTCGAAGGATCGACCTCGAGCGCCCGCTCGATGTCGGCGAGCGCCCTCTCCGGCGGCTCGGTCTCGAGGCTGCGCTCGGCCACCGCCACGAGCCGGTCGACATGGCGCCGCTGCATCTCATCGGCCTTCCGAGCCCAGATCGAGCCGGGCCACAGCTGCACGACGCGGCCGGCAGCCTCATACGCGACCTCTTCCTCGGCCGTCCCATCGGCAACGACGAAGAGTGTCGCCCAGGCGGCCGCGTAATCCGGGGACGTCTCGGTGAGGCCTTGCAGGTCTCGGAGGGTCCGCCCATCAACGGTGTCGTAGGTGATCTGGAGCCCGAGCAGCTGCTGCGCCGGCCCCGGCCCGGCCTTCGCGAGCTGTTTGAGGGCCTTCTGGTTGCGTCCTTTTGCATGGAGACTGACGGCCTTGGTGAGCGGCTTGAGCTGGGATCGCTCGAGAGCGGGCTGGCCGGGTCCGTCCAGCGGAGAAGGAAAGGCCGTCGGCGCGTCCGCCGCGCCGATCGCTGCGATGGCGGCGAACAGGAGCCACCCGGTGCAGGTGAACATCCGGAGGACCACGGACGCGTCAGTCGATCCGGCTGGCGCCGCGGTCCGAGGTCGTCGTTCGCGGTGCGATCGTCTCGGCCTACTGCCCTGGACTGTCATCAGTGCCGGGGTAGCCGCCAGCCGGCGATATGCTGGCGACCGCGTGCTTGTAGACGAGCTGCTCCTGGCCCGTGTTCTCGATGATGATGGCGTACCTGTCGAACCGTCGCAGGATCCCGGTGAGCCGCTTGCCGCTGACCAAATAAACATGCACGGTGCGGGCCTCTTTCCTGAGTTGATAGAAGAACGGATCCTGAATGTTGATGGTGCTGGACGAGGGCTTGTTCATAACGATCGACTCCCCCTATGCTGATGCCATACGGCAAGAAGTGATTCGGTCCCCCCGCGATCCGCCGGCTGCACCCACCGCAGGGCACCCTCGCGCAGCGAGCGAAGCCAGGTGAGCTGTCGCTTGGCGAGCCTCCTGCTGGCCTGTTTAGTGCGAGCGATCGTGGTCGGACGATCCCAAGATCCCTGGAGCATCTCAAGGACCTGCCGGTAGCCAATGGCCTTGAGAGCGTGAGCGTCGCGAGGAACTCCCGAGACGAGAAGCTGATTGACCTCCTCCTCCAAACCAGACCTGAACATGTGGTCGACACGCGCGTCGATTCTAGCATAAAGCTCCTCACGTGGTCGCTCCGGCGCGACGATCACCGGGCGGTACCGAGGCGACTGCCGGCTCCGTTTCCAGTGCTCTGAAATCGGCACCGACGTCAGCTCATGGACCTCGAGTGCGCGTACGATTCGTTGCCGGTCGCGGGGGTCGATTCGGGCGGCTGCGCCCGGGTCGATCTCTTGCAGCGCGCGGACCAGCGTGGTCGGATCTCTCCGCCACGCGGCGACGAGTCGTGCCCGGATCTTCGCGTCGCGGGGTGGCGACGGGAACAGCCCGAGCAACAAGGCGCGCACGTAGAAATGACTCCCCCCGGCCAGGATCGGAATCAGACCGCGAGACCGGATATCCGCGATCGCGACACCGGCATCTCGGGCAAAATCACCGGCCGAGAAGCGCTCCGTGGGTGCGGCCACGTCGATCAGGTGATGGCGGACACGTCGGCGTGCCTCTACACCGGGCTTGTCGGTGCCGATGTCAAGGCCTCGATAGACCGCGAATGCATCCGCCGACACGATCTCTCCGGCCAGTGCCTCCGAGGCTTCAATCGCCAGCCGGGTCTTGCCCGACGCCGTCGGGCCGACGATCACCAGCAGGGGCTGCAGGCTCGATGTCTCGGAATCCACAGCAGGTCAGCGTATGGGTGGAAGGGGGGAAAATCAACCTCTGGTGCGGGACGTGGCTGACCCACACTTCTCACGGGATGGCTACTGCGGGCTGACTCCCGGACCGGCCCACTGTCGGTGGTGCGTCGGCGGTCGCGTTGCTCACGGAAACGGCGCCCACCTCCCGTGGTCATACCGGACACCGCACCTGCCGTCACGAGCCGGGTATCGAATCGCGATCCTTCGGACCGCGAGACGCTCCAGGACCTCTGGGTGCGGGTGGTGGTGGATGTTCTGCGGTCCGGCGGGGATCAAGGCGACCTCGGGAGCCGAAGCCTCCAGGAGTATCGAAGAGCACGAGCCGCGGCTGCCGTGGTGGGGGACGATCAGCACGTGGCACGCCAGGGACGCCAGTCGGGACAGACGGAACTCGGTCGAAGCGCCGATGTCGCCCGGAATCAGCACTACCCCGGACGGCTGACGGAGACGTACCACCAACGACTGCTCGTTTTCGGGCAGTTCGGACTGCCTTGCTGGGGGCCAGAGCACCTCGATGTCGGTGGACCCCTCGCGCCGTGTCGATCCGCGGGTCACCGGAATCACATCGGTGCCGGCTCGACGGGCGGATCTCAGGAGGGTGACCACGGCCGGGTCTGCCAACATCCACGACGGAATCACCAGACTTCGGACTCGAGCGCTGGTCAACACCCGACGGACGCCCCCGAGATGGTCCTCGTCGCTGTGAGATATGACAATCGCCGAGAGAGCCCCCACGGCGCCATCCGCAAGTAGATGGGCTGCCTCGTCCCGCCACCGTCCACCGTCGAACAGCATGACGCCATCTCCGTCGGCAGCGATCGCGGCGAGCCCGTCCGCGACTGGCAGGAGCTCGACTCGAGGTCGTGTGGGTAGGGGCCGGCACCACCACCAGGCCGCGACCACGGCCAGGGTCGCAATCCAGGCAGCGCTCCCGAGGCGGGCTCTCTTGCCGGGCTGGAGTCCAAACCATCCGGAGGCGATCAATGCCGCGATTGCCGCGGTCGGGATTCCATGCACGACGACCTCGAGCGAACGGCCCGGAGACCCGACGAACCACAGCAGGCTCTCGAGGAGTGCCACACCACCGAGCAACAGCGCTGCGCACGAGGGCAGCAGGGGAGCGACGGCCGTGGCACCGAGTGCCGCCAACAGGGTCGGTGCGAGCAGCCACGGGACCAGCAGATTGGAGGCGGCGGCCCCTGGGATCGCCGTCCGGAAGTGCCACGCGACGACTGGAGCGGCGGCCAGTTGCGCAACGACGGGAACGGCGATGGCGCCCGCCAGCCATCGCGGCCCTGGGAGCGTCCGGGCGGCGGAGGGGACCCACCTGACGAGGGCGGCGGTTATCAGCACCGTGAGCTGGAACCCGACGTTTCCGACGAGGTCGGGCTTCGCGAACAACATGCCGGCGGCCGCGACCAGGACCGCCGCCATCGGGATAAGGGCGCGTCCGAGCAGCCGAGCCACGACGTAGACCGTCCCCATCAGGGCTGCGCGGACGGAGGACGGCGATGCGCCCGACAGGAGTGCGTACGAGGGGAGGGCCAGCAGCACGCAGATCCGGGCCCACCGGGGTCGCGTACCGATTGCGGTGGCTGCCATCCACACCGCTCCTCCCAGCAAGCCCACGTGCAGTCCGCTGACCGCGAGCATGTGGGCCAGACCGGAGGAACGCCAGCCGTTGCGACGCTCCTCCGGCATCAGGTCGCGTCGACCCAGGGAAAGGGTGGCCGCGAGCTCGGCCGCTCGAATTCGACCGACGTCGGTCCCGGCCGCGTCAATCAGCCCGCCCGCCAGGCGATCGCGCGCCCCAGCCACGCCGTGTGGCGGGAGCACCGCTTCGAGGAGCGCGGAGGAAGACGCGACGAGAAGGGGATTCTCGGTGGTGCCTCGGACCGTCACCAGACTTTCGATGGTCGAGCCGGGGGCGGGCAGCTGGTCGCGATCGGCCGCCCCGCGGACCTCCAGGACCGACCGGCCGGGAATCCGAAAAGAGCGCTCCCCATTCGGCGCCGAGACCGCGGTGACGCGGGATCGCCAACCCCAGCGACTTCGAACCCATCCCTCGATCGTGGTCATGCGGGTACGCACTGTGAGCTCCTGATTGGCCTCGAGCTGTTGCCTCAACGGAAGCTTGTCGAGATGGACCTGGACCGACCGGCCACCGGCGACCAGGCATCCGGCCGCCAGCCACAACGGCCACCAGCGCAGTCGCTTCAGGGCGACGCACGCGGCCAGGACACCCGCGCCCAACATCACCCATCCGATCAACGGCGAGGCTGGCGGCTCACATGCCGCCGCGATGGACGCGCCGATCGTCGCTCCGGTTGCCAGCATCCACAATGGCTGGAGAGCGCGCTGTTCGGGGTTCGATGTCACTCCGTATGGAGTAAAGCGAGGATTTCGACGTGATGTGTCAACGGAAAGAGGTCCACCAGCTCGACGTGCTCGAGGCGGTAGCCATGGTCGACCAGGAAGGCGGTGTCTCGCGCCCATGTCGCGGGGTCGCACGAGAGGCCGAGAATGCGGTCCGGGTGCCAGCCGGCGATCTGGTGTCGAAGCTGAGGCGACATACCGGATCGTGGGGGATCGATCAGGACGAGCGCATCGGTGGGCAAACTCCGGGCGCGGCCCAGGTAGGCCTCGGCGGTGCGGCCGACCGCAACGCGGGCCGCCGGCAGGTTCCGTTGGGCGGCGCGAGCCGCCGGCCGGTGGGGTTCCACGAGCTGGAGCGGTCGGGGTGCGGCGCAGTTCGCCGCCGCCGCGAGCAGGCCCACCCCGGCAAAGAGATCCCAGGTCGCCACGGGCGCCGGCCCCGAGAGATCTTCGAGTCGTCGAAAGAGCCACCTGAGCAGGTGGCGGTTGACCTGAAAAAACGCACCGATCGGAACTTCCAGGTGAGCTCTGAGTCGCATCGTGACCGATTCCGTGCCCCAGACCGCCGTCGGCTGACCCGACTGTGAGAGCAGGTGAAACCCGTCAACAACTCCACGAGCATGTTGCACCGAAGGCACCCAGGACGAGCTGATCACGTGCGGCCCGGCGCGGCTGGGCCGCAACGCGGCGATCGCCGTCGTGCCGTCGAGATCCTCGAGCCATTCCAGGTCGACCCGCTCCGGGCAGGTCTCGCAGAGTGCGAGCGACAGTTGTTCCAGAGAGGCCATCAGTCGAGGCGAGAGCAGCCGGCACGAGGGGATGTCGACCGTGTTCCAGGTGCGCGGCTCATAGAAACCCAGGATGCTCTTCTGTGGGTCCCAGTGCAGTCGGGCTCGCAGCCGATACCCCAACGGTGAGATCCGGACCGGAGCCGTCGCGATGCGTTCGGCGAGTTCGGGGACCGTCCCGGCAGCCTCGGAGGCGGCGTGAGCTTTGAGTCTGCAACCAGAGTCGGGGTCGACGTGCGGCCAGTCACACCCCCCGCACCGGATCGCGTGGGGACACGGGTCCGAGAGACGTGCCGGATGGGACGCTCCACGAATTCCCGCCACCCGAGCATCGACGACCCCGGACCTCCTGGCGGTGATGCTGGCTTCGA
Organism: Candidatus Sulfomarinibacteraceae bacterium; assembly: GCA_041552055.1. GTDB lineage: Bacteria > Acidobacteriota > Thermoanaerobaculia > Thermoanaerobaculales > Sulfomarinibacteraceae > JBFELO01. The sequence continues at coordinate 6,937 of JBFELO010000150.1, forward strand.
CTTCCTCGTCCGGCAGGGCGCCCGCCACGAACCACGTCTCGCCGTCGTGGTGGGCGAGGGCGCGCCCCCCGCCAACCAGCTTCTCCGCGCGAACCAGGGCCGTCTTCCCCGGTCCTCCTGCACCGTGCGCCCGCGAGCCCGACCCGGTCATTCGATCTCCAGCCTGGGCAGCCCGAGCCTTTCCCGCAGCTCGCGGTCGCGGATCGCTCGTCTGGTCCGCGCGCGGGTGGATCGGCCTCCACCCGCGCGATCCGAGGCCTGTCGGCTCCGGTCGTCTATCGCAGAGCGCTCCACCTCGGGAAGGGCTCGCCAGCAGCGGTCCAGAAGCACCGCCTCCATGGAAAACAGATGCTCCTCCAACAGGGCGGGGGGCATCGCGGGCGCGGTCGACATTCGCTCGACGATCTCGAGGATGACCGCCGCCACTTCGGGGAGCTCCTCGCTCAATGATCCGGCAGCAGCTCCCATCCTCTGAAGGAGGGGGTCAAGGTCCTGGGCTGGAGACTCGAAGCCGGCGGCACCCTCGACCGGGCCTTCGCCCACGTGCATCTCTGCCAGCCGAGCCGCATGCCGATGGACGGCGTGTCTGCAGTAGGTGAGACTCACAACCGGGTCCCGATCGTCGCGGTCGCGGCGTCGTGCGAACACCTCGCTGATGCCGGCGGCGACCGCTGCCAGCGGGATCCGATCCCGCCACCAGCCACGCAACAGCTGGAAGTCCTTTGGAGAAACGATGTGCGGTACGCCCCGCATGGCGGCAAAGAAATCCTCGATCTCACGGTAGTAGGCGAGCTCTTCTTCGGTATCCGGCACGTCAAGAAGTGTACCCCTGCCCGCGGTCGGGGAGTTGAACGTCGAAGGTCGCGGGGTCGCCGCTCTGCGGTTTCCGACCGGATAAGGCCGTGCGGTGGGTACAATGCCAACAGGTATGGCTCGCGTCGGCGGTCTCCTGCGATGGTTATGTGTTGGGTTCGTGGTGACCGGTACGCTCGGCGGCGCCGCGAGCGCCGACCCCTCGAGCTGGAGCTTACTCCCGGACGCCGTGAGCCGGCTCCAGTCGGGGCCCGAGACCCTGGAGGCCGAGCACGTGCTGCAGGAAGCCGAGGCCTCGATTCTCGCCGAGGCCGCGGCCGGCCATCTCGAGGCCGTCGTCGCCCTCGTGGACGCCTACGAGAATCTCGTGACACCGCTCGAAGATGGCGACCTCAGGTGTGACTCGCTGCGGGCCAGGACCTCGGACACGTTGACCTCGTTCGGCGACTCCCGCATGTCGGAGGACTCGGGGCTCGCCGTGCGCTCATGGGCACTCGCGGCCGCGTATAGGCCGAGCACGCGAGCCCTCGGTCGACTCAGGTCGTCGCTGCTGCCCCCAGCCGAGGCAGAACCGGGATCGGTGTGGCGGTCTCCGATCGATGGAGCGGAGCTGGTGTTTCATCCGTCGATGCAGTTCCAGCTCGGCTGCACATCGGGCGACCACGCGTGTCAGGACGACGAGATTCGACGCTCGCTGCGAACAGAGCCGTTCTGGCTGGAGCGGACCGAGGTCACGAACCGGATGTATCGCGGATGCGTCGAGGCGGGCATGTGTCCTGTGCCCGTGGACTCGACAGCCTTCGCAGATCCGCGGCGCGCAGAAGACCCGGTGGTCGGTGTGACCTTTCGGCACGCCGCGGCGTACGCGGCATGGGCCGGGCGGCGGCTGCCGTCCGAGGCCGAGTGGGAGCGTGCTGCCCGAGGCGTCGACGATGGCGGCCGGTACCCGTGGGGCAAGGCCCGCGACCGGAGTCTCGCCAATGTCCAGGACACCGGTGACGCTGACCAATTCGAGAGGATCGCTCCGGTCGGCTCGTTTCCGTCGACCGGCTTCGGCGTGTTCGACATGGCGGGCAACGTGTGGGAGTGGTGCGCGGACACCTACCACCTCGACCAGACGCAAGGGCCGAGGAACGGTCGGGCATGGACCTCGGCGGGATGGGGCCGCGTGGTGCGGGGGGGCTCGTGGCGACGGACGCTCGATGTGTGTCGAGTGTCTTCGCGGACCTGGCACGAAGAGGATTACCACGCCGATGACCTGGGCTTCCGGACGGCGATCGATGTTCCCGAGAGGATCACCGACCTCGAACTTGAACGTCTCGTGCTCAGGTCGTTTCCGATTCCCGAGATCACGGGTCGTTCGCTGCAGAACGCCGCACTCACACCCACTGACCGCCGGTACCTGGAAAGGCGGGCGCTGACGTGGCTGGTGCTCGAGGGGCGGATCGCGGATGCGCTTCCTCGCGTCGTCGAGATGTTGCGGCAGGATCCCAGAAACCCGGCGACCGCCGACCTGCTCGCGCACCTCGAACGTGAAATGGCCGCCGACATCCAGCGAGGCGACGTGTTCGCCCTTCCGGAGGCGTTGGTCGAATACCGCACCGCCGTCGGCGAGGACAGCAGACTTCGACGCCGGCTCGCGGATTATGAGATGCGGCTGCTCGAGCAGACGCGCGTCAGCGTCCATCAGGTCATCGAGCGAGGGGATCGGACGTCGGTCACGGCGACCGTCGAGCTGATTCTGCTGCTGGATCCCGGAGATCCGGCACTCCAGACTCTGCTCGCGTCGTCCCGGATCGCTCCGGGCACCATCCGCGTGTGGCCGAGGGACCACAAGGAAATGGTGTGGATCCCTGGCGGAAGCCTCCGAATGGGTGCATCACCCGATGACAGTCAGGCGGCGTACGACGAGCATCCTCCGCGCTCGGTCGAGGTCGACGGCTTCTGGCTCGATCGCACCGAGGTGACCAACGACGAGTATCGCCTGTGCGTCGAGGCGGGAGTCTGTTCCCCACCGCATCGCACGGCGGCGTTCGACGACCCCAGATCGGGTCGGCGCCCAGTGCTGTGGGTGGACTGGTTCCAGGCGAGAACGTATACGAGATGGGCAGCCAAGAGGCTCCCGACCGAGGCGGAGTGGGAATGGGCCGCCAGGGCAGGGCAGGCAGGGAGATACCCTTGGGGAGATTCGTGGCTGGAAGGCCGTGCCAACGCACTGGGGGTGGCGGGCAGCGACCGTTGGGAGGGCCCGGCTCCCGCCGCCAGTTTCGAGCCCAATGCGTGGGGTGCGTACGACATGCTCGGGAACGCCGCAGAGTGGCTCCAGGACGCCTACCACGGGAATTACTGGGAAGCGCCGAGTGACGCCCGGGCGTGGATGCAGTTCACTGGAGAGCAGGTCGAACGCAAGCGTGTCGTTCGTGGCGGCTCCTTCAACTCCCCATCCTCGCGGCTGCGCGTCTCGAATCGCGACCAACGGGCCGCGATTTCGTTCAGCAGAACGACCGGTTTCCGATGTGTGTCGGATCGGTAGGAGCGCGCGCCACTCCAGTCCACTTCACTTGCTGGGAGTGCCCGCCTCCGTACCCGATTCACCCCTCGAAATCGAGCGACGGTCCGGATACGGATACGGAGACGGGGCTATAGCCCGGTCTTCTCCAGGATCCGATCGAGAGCCTCGAGTTCACCGCGAGTGATGTAGAAGTGTGGGGACAGCCGCAGGTAGCCCTGGCGCACGGCGCACACCACGCGCCGTTCACGGAGGCGTCGCGCCGCCTCGCGCGACGCGACGTTGGGGTGGCGGGCGGCCACGATGCCGGCGATAGGGTGGCCGGCACCGGGGGACAACACGTCCCATCCGTGTGCGATCAAGATCCGGGTGATCGTTCGGGTCAACATCTCCACCCGAGCGTGAATCTCCTCGATTCCCACCGACGAGATGATGTCGAGGCCGGCGGCGAGACCGGCGACGCCGATGTCGTTGGCAGCACCGGGTTCGAACCGGCGTCCATCGGAGATATAGTCGAGCCGATCGAGGAAGAAGTCGCCGGGGGCAAGCCGTACGTTGCGCCAACCGGAGAGCACCGGTTGGAGGCGGGCGCGCAGCGAGGGAGCGGTCGCGAGAAGACCAGCGCCTTCCGGTGCCAACAGCCACTTGTGGCCGTCGGCGAC
>JBFELO010000151.1:0-10872 GCA_041552055.1 Candidatus Sulfomarinibacteraceae bacterium
ATAACGAGCGCGATCACGTCGGCGATCGAGGCCGACGAGAGGCTCGCGATCGTCGACCTGCACGTGTGGGCGATCGGTCCGGGTTACCGCGCGGCGATCGTCGCGGTCGAGACCTCGAAGCCGTGCACGGTCGACGAGGTCCAAGCGCTGCTGCCGGACGGGCTCGGCATCGCACACCTGACGGTCGAGATTCGCGAGCGGTGAGCCGGGGCCACCGTCACGTTTCCCACGCTTTCGGACCCGAGCCGGCGTCGAGCTCGACGGTTCACCGGGAGCTCGGGTCAACTGTCTGTTCTCTTGACAGCGGAGCGGGTGATGTTTAGCATGCGCAGCACAAGCGTGTCATCGAGGATCAACTGTTGTCGTGAAAGGTCACAAGTTTAAATGAGAATGCATTTCATTACGTAAGGAGGTAGTCATGAGAAAGCGTGTGTTTCTGCGGAAGTTGTACGTGGTGGTCGCCGTCGGGGTCATCCTCGGCGCGGCGGTCGGGGCCCAAGCCCAGACCCCGCTGACCCCGCTCGATCCTGTCCCGGCCGCCGAGCCGGGCGCGATGGTCGACGAGACCCCCGCGCTCTGGTTCGTCGAGCTCAAGAGCCCGCCGGCGGTCGAGGGGACGAGCCCCAGGCTGCTGGCAAAGGAGAAGAAGGACTTCCGATCCGCGGCCAGGGCTGCCGGACTGCAGTTCACCGAGCGCTACGCGTTCGACACCCTGTTCAACGGCCTGTCGATCGCGATCGACCCCGCGGACCTGGGCAGGCTGGCCCGCATCCCCGGTGTGACGGCGATCTATCCGGTCGTGGAGGTCGACGCTCCGGAGCAGCCGATCTCGGGCGCCACGCCCGAGCTGGTCACGGCCATCCAGATGACAGGCGCCGACATCGCGCAGTCGGACCTGGGTTTCACCGGTGCGGGGATCAAGGTGGCGGTGATGGACACCGGCATCGACTACGACCACCCCGATCTGGGCGGCTGCTTCGGCCCGGGCTGCCGCGTGGCGTACGGCTACGACCTCGTCGGCGACGCGTACACCGGTCCCTCCGGCCCGGATCCGGTGCCGGACGATGACCCGGACGACTGCGGCGGCCACGGCACCCACGTGGCCGGCATCGTCGGCGCCAACGGCACGGTCGTCGGTGTCGCTCCCGAGGTGACCTTCGGTGCGTACCGGGTCTTCGGCTGCAGCGGATCCACCAGCGCCGACATCATGATCGCCGCCATGGAGAGGGCCCTCGCCGACGACATGGACATTCTCAACATGAGCATCGGCTCGGCGTTCCAGTGGCCGCAGTACCCGACGGCCGCCGCCTCCGATCGCCTGGTGAACGCCGGCATGGTGGTGGTGGCCTCGATCGGCAACAGCGGAGCGAGCGGGGTGTACTCGGCCGGTGCGCCCGGCGTCGGCAAGAAGACCATCGGCACCGCGTCGTTCGACAACGTCGGAATCATCTACCCCGTGTTCGAGGTCGACGGCACCGACATCGGCTACAACCCGATGACCCACTCCGGTCCGGTGCCGACCTCGGGCACCGAGGAGATCGTCTACGTCGGCCGGGCGTGCAACGCGGACCTGCCGTTGCTGGCGGACCCGACCGGCAAGGTCGCGTTGATCAATCGCGGCGCCTGTTCCTTCAACGAGAAGGCGACCAACGCCATCAACGCCGGCGCGATCGCGGTCGTGATCCACAACAGCTCGCCCGGCAACTTCAACGGGACGCTCGGGACGCCCATCGACGGCATCACCCCGGTCGTCAGTATTTCGCTGGATGACGGCATGTTCATCCGGAGCTTGCCCGCCCCGGTCTCCATGACGTGGACAGACCGGCAGGGCTCCTTCCCCAATCCCACCGGTGGGCTCATCGCGTCGTCCAGCTCGTATGGGCTCGCCCCTGACCTGAGCGTCAAGCCGGACATCGGCGCTCCCGGTGGCGGCATCTACTCGACCTACCCGCTCGAGCTCGGTGGGTACGCCACCCTGGGCGGCACCTCGATGGCGTCGCCGCACGTGGCCGGCGCCGCCGCGCTACTGCTGCAGTCCAACCCGCGCATTCCCTCGCAGGTGGTGCGTGACATCCTGCAGAACAGCGCGGATCCGGCGCCCTGGTGGGGCAACCCGGGCCTCGGTTTCCTGGACAACGTCCACCGGCAGGGCGCCGGCATGGTCGACATCGACGACGCCATCCTGGCGACCACCAAGGTGACCCCCGGCAAGATCGCCGCCGGCGAGGGCGAGGCCGGTCCGTACGCCCAGATGCTGACGATCGAGAACAACGGCGACATGGACGTGACCTACGACCTGGCGTACGTCAACGCCCTGTCGACCGGCGGGGTCATCGCGCCCAGCTTCTTCTTGTCGAACGCCTCGGTGGAGTTCGACTCCCCCAGCGTGACGGTCTTCGCCGGGGGCGAGGCCCACGTGACGGCGACGATCTACCCCGCCACGGGTCCGACCTTCGGCCAGTACGGCGGCTACATCGTCCTGACACCCCAGGACGGTGGGCAGGTCTACCGCGTGCCGTTCGCCGGGTTCGTCGGTGATTACCAGGGCATCGAGGTCCTGGCGAACGCCTTCGGCCTGCCGTGGTTGATCGGCGGCCCCACGTTCACGATGGTCGGCGGTGACATTCCCGAGTTCTGGATACACTTCGAGCACCAGGCCCGCAGAGTGAGGATGGAGGTGTTCGACGCGAACACGGGCAGGGCGTGGCACCGCGCGTACGATCTCGAGTACTTCGGACGAAACAGCACGACCTCGTCCATCTTCTCGTTCCCGTTTGACGGGACGACCTTTGCCGGCAAGAAGACCTACACCGTGCCCAGCGGTGATTACGTGGTGGTGCTTTCGGTGTTGAAGGCGCTCGGGGACGACGACAACCCCGACCACTGGGAGACCTGGACATCGCCGGTGTTCACCATCGATCGCCCGTAACCTATACTTTCGAAAGACTTTCGGGGCCGCCTCGGCGCGAGGCGGCCCTTTTTTGTCCATCGACTTCGTGTGGCAATAAAAAGGACCGACGGCGATCGCGTCGGCTGCACATGCGGGTTCAGGGGACCCGCGCCGCGGGCGTCACCGTCTCGCCGCTGACGAACTCGAGGCCGCTCACCGCGCCGCCCTCGTCGCGGACGAAGCGGACCCGGAGCTCGTACTCCTTCATGAAGAACTCGGTGGGGGATGACGGGTAGATCGCGAGCGTCTGCATGCCGGTGTCGATCACCAGGTGGTCGTCCTCGACGGTGACGGCGTACGCGCTGCCGTCCTCCTCGCGGTAGGTGCCGGTGAGCTGCTCCAGGATCTCCGGCTCGAGCCGCACGGCCCGCGGTTCGGCCGCCGGATCGTAGGCCTTCCCCTCGAAGGCGTACAGGCAGCTGTCGTCGCTGCCCACATAGAGCACACCGTCCGCGAGCACCGGCGAGGACATGATCGCGGACTCGGCCATGTTGGACGCCTTGCGGCTGCCGTCGCCGACGTCGAGCCCGATCAGATCGCCGTTCCAGGTGCCGAAGTACACCAGCCCGCCGGCGACCGCGGGGGACGAGAAGACCCGGGAGCCGGTCTCGAACCGCCACCTCTCCTCGCCGGTCTTCGCGTCCACGGCGTGGACGAACTCGCCGTCGGAGCTGCCGGCGAAGACCAGGCCGTCGTGCACCGCCGGCGACGTGATCACCCACGAGCCCTCGTGGTCGGCTCGCCAGCGCTGCGCCCCGGATCCGGCGTCCACCGCGTACAGAAAGCCGTCGCGCGCCCCCACGTAGACGACGCCGTCCGCGACCGCCGGCGACGACTGGACCTCGCCGCGCGGGAAGTACGGGTTGCCCTCGGTGTCGAACACCCAGCGCTGCTCGCCGGTCGCCAGCTCGAGCGAGTGCAGCGTACCGTCCATGCTGCCCACGTACACCGCGTCGCCGGCGACCGCGGGGGTCGAGCGGATGGCACCTCCGAGGTCGTGCTTCCAACGGATCATGCCGCTCTCAGCGTCGACCGAATACACGTTGCCGTCGGCGCCGCCGAACAGGACGGTGCCGTCGTGCACCACCGGTGAGGACAGGTAGAAGTCCCAGGTGCGGGGGTCACCGGGCCGCTGCTCGTAGGGCAGCGGATCACCAATGGTGAATGTCCAGAGGAGTTTTCCCGTGTCGAGTCGCAGAGCGACAAGGTTGCCTTCGCCGCCGACCACGAACACCCGGCCGTCCGCCGCCGCCGGCGACGAGGTCACCGGCCCCCCGCAGTCATGGGTCCAGCGCACGCTGCCGCTCTCACGATCGACCGCGTACAGCGTGCCGTCCTCGCTGCCCACGAGTACCAGGTTTCCCGCCACCAGCGGGGTCGAGCGTACCTTGCCGCCGGTCTCGACCCGCCACTTCAGGGTCAGAGACTTGACCCCGTGTTCGGCGTAGAATCCCGTGTGGGCGGGATCGCCGCGAAACATGCCGGAGGCGTCGGTACCGGTCGCAGAGGATGCGACCGGTGGCGTGAACAGGACGAGAACAGACATCGCGATGCAGGACGATTTGATGATCAATGTGGGCCCTCCACTTGCGGGTCGTACGGTCGCTCAACGGGAAGGTTTTCAGATCTCGAGCTGTCCGACGTGATCGTCGGCCGGTCGGTCCTTGCGCCCGTACACTGTTTCGAACGCCCAACGGGAGAATCGATGAACCAGGCCGAGGCGAGATCACCCTGCGAACGGGAACCCGCAGCCGAGTTGCCGCCGCTCGACCGTGTGACGCTCGCCATCCTGGTCGCCGCCAAGCTGCTGGTTCACATCCCGGGTCTGACGCGCTACGGCTACTTCCGCGACGAGCTCTACTTTCTCGATCTCGCTCGACACCTCGACTGGGGCTACGTGGACTGCGCGCCGCTGGTCGCGGTGTACGCCAAGGTTGGCCTGTTGCTCGGGGGCTCGCTGCCGGCCCTGCGCGTGCTGCCGATGCTGGCGGGCGCCGCCCTGGTGGCGCTCACCATGGTGATGGCGCGCGAGCTCGGTGGCGGTCGCTTCGCCCAGGCCCTGGCAGGCCTGTGTGTCTTGGCGGTGCCCATATGTCTGGTGATCGACGGCCTGCTGTCGATGAACGCCTTCGAGCCGCTGTTCTGGATGGGCTGCGCGTGGATCGTGATGCGGATCGTGCGCAGCGGCGACTCCCGGCAGTGGCTGTGGTTCGGGGTGCTCGCCGGACTCGGGCTGCAGAACAAGCACTCGACGGTGTTCTTCGGCGTCGCCGTGCTGGTCGGCCTGGTGTTCTCCTCGCTGAGGCGCGAGCTCGGCAGGCGCTGGATCTGGCTCGGCGCGGGGCTGGCGCTGCTGATCTTCCTGCCCAACCTCCTGTGGCAGGCGGCGCACGACTTTTCGACCCTGGAGGATCTCAGCAACGTCCGCCGCATGGGCAAAAACGTGGTCCTGTCGCCGGCCGACTTCGTGACCCAGCAGGTGCTGATCATGCACCCGGCGCTGCTGCCGGTGTGGCTCGGCGGCCTCACCAGCCTGCTCCTTGGCCGCCTGCGGCAGTTTCGAACGCTCGGGTGGACCTACCTGGCGCTGCTCGCGATCATGATCGCCCTGAAAGCCAAGAACTACTACCTGGTGCCGATCTACCCGATGCTGTTCGCGGCCGGCGGCGTCACGGCGGAGGGTTGGCTCGACCGCGTGCGGTTGACCCGCGGACGGCTGTGGCCGAGGACCGCGGCGCTCGCCTGGGTCGCGCTCGCCGGCGCGGTGTTGGCCCCGATGTTTCTGCCGATCCTGTCCCCCGAACGCTTCCTCGCATACCAGGAGGCACTCGGTTTCGCCCCTCCCAAGACCGAGGTCGCCCACGTGGGTCCGCTGCCGCAATACTTCGGCGACCAGTTCGGCTGGCCGGAGCTGGTGCAGGATGTAGCGGACATCTACTGGTCGCTGCCGCCGGAGGAACGAGCCCAGACCGGTATCTTCGCGTCAAACTACGGCGAGGCCGGCGCGATCAACCTGTTCGGCCAGGCGCTCGGCCTGCCGCCGGCCATCAGCGCGCACCAGAACCACTGGTTCTGGGGACCACCCGGCGCCGAGCTGGACACGTTGATCTGGCTGCAGTGGCCGCGAGAGTCTCTCGAGGAGATATGCGGCGAGGTCGAACAGGCCGGAGAGCACTATTACGAGTGGGGCATGGCCGAGGAAAACCGTCCGATCTTCATCTGTCGCGATCCGACCGTGACCATGGCCGAGGCGTGGCCCGACCTCAAGGTCTGGAACTGAGCGGGCCGGCGCGCCCGACCCATTCCCGGGGGTTTTGTTAAGCGGGTCACTTCGATAGGGTATGATATTTCGTACGATAGCGGAAAGGCAGGTCACCCATGAGGTCACAGCATCTCGGACCGTCGCCATGCCGAAGCCGCACGATCGGCCGGCGTGTCGTTGGATATTGCTTCGGCGCAACGATCCTGGTCTTGCTGGCGATTGCCTCGTCCGCATCGGCCGGCAGCCTGGCGGTGACCACGGGCGCGAAGTACAACGGCGTCTACGGCCTCGAGGTGACCGTGGGATCGAGCTGCGTCGCGGCCACGGACCTCGTTCTCGAACTTGATACCGTCACCGGCGTCGAGGCGTTCGAGGGGTGCAATTCGATCACAGCCGGCAACGACTTCGTGGTCGCCGGGACCGGCGACGCGACCTTCACCGCGGGCAGCTGGATCGCGCTCGAAAGCGGCTTCTCGATCGAGACGGGCGGGTCCTTCACCGCGGCGATCGACGCCTCGTTGACCCCGTTCGCCTGGGTGCAGGACGACTCTCCGGCCTCGGAGACCAGCTACAACGCCCAGTTCTGGGTCAATCTGGATCTGTTCACCCTCGGTGGTGGGGACGAGCTGGACCACTTCGTGGCCTACGGCGGCGGTGCCGTCGAGGAGTTCGTGCTCGTCATCACGAGTGGCAAGTCGCTGGTGCTCGATGTTCGCACCGACGCCGGATCCTACACGTCGACCTCACCGGTCGCGACCCTCTCGGGATGGAACAAGGTCGACATCAGCTGGACAGCCGCCTCGGGTGCCACGGTGTCGCTCATGGTGAACGACGGAACTCCTGCCCAGGTGGTTGCCAACACCGCGACGCGTCGCATCGGCTCGGTGCGGTGGGGTGCGGTGGGTGGAACCGTGGCAACGAGCTCGGGCACCATTCATCAGGACGACTTCACCTCCTGGCGTTGAGCCGAAAGTGGCGGGGCGCGTGCGCGTGCGACCGAAGGCGCGCGTGCAGATCGGTCTGAACGCCCTGTCGAGCCGAATCGTCACCACCGCCGCGCCTACCTGCCAGCTCAGAAACGTCTTCGCGGTGACGATGTCGGTGTTACTGCTCGCCACCGCCGCCGCCGCGCAGGGGCCGATCTTCGCCGATGGTTTCGAGTGGGGTGACACCGGCGACTGGGCGACGACACGCCCGGTCCGGTGCGACCGCCTCGAGACCTTCGATCGCAACCTCGAGCCGTCCACCGTGCTGCACGTGGCCACCTCGGGCAGTGACGCGACCGGGGACGGTTCAGCCGAGAGTCCGTTCGCCACGATTGGCCGCGCCGTCGGCGCAGCGACCCCGGGAACGGCCGTCCGCGTACATGAGGGCAGCTACGGCGGCGGCATCTACCTGGCAAACGTGACGGGCACCGAGTCGGCGCCGATCTGGATCGGGGGAGTCGAGGGCGAGGCGAGACCGCGCATCGAGGGCGGCGGCGAGGGGTTGCACCTCACCCGCGCGAGCTACGTCGTCGTCCACGACCTCGAGGTTGCCAACGCGCTGCACAACGGGATCAACTGCGACGACGGCGGCGATTACGGGGACCCCCTCGCGACCCACCACGTGACGTTCCGCGGGCTCTACATCCACGACATCGGGACGGGCGGCAACGAGGACTGCCTCAAGCTGTCAGGGCTCGACGACTACTGGGTCGTCTTGTCCGATTTCGCGCGCTGCGGCGGTGGGCTGTCGGGCAGTGGGGTGGACCATGTCGGCTGCCACCACGGGCTCGTCGCCCGGAACTTCTTCCACGAGCTGTCGGCCAACGCGGTCCAGTCCAAGGGCGGCAGCGAGGATATCGAGATCCGCTGGAACCGCTTCGTCGAGTCGGGCCAGCGCAGCCTCAACATGGGCGGCAGCACGGGCTTCGACTACTTTCGGCCGCCGCTGTCCGACACAGAGGCCAACGCCGAAGCTCGCGACATCCGGGTCGTCGCCAACCTGTTCGAGGGTTCCGAGGCGGCGGTCGCCTACGTAGGCTGCGTCGGCTGCGCGGTCTTCAACAACACCATCGTCGATCCCCACAACTGGATCCTGCGCATCCTGCAGGAGACCAACAGCACGGCGACCTACGTGTTCGAGCAGTGCCGGGACGGGGAGTTCCTGAACAACATCGTGTACTTCGATCGCTCCGATCTGTCGACCTACGTCAACATCGGACCGAACACCCAGGCGGAGACCTTCGCCTTTGCCAACAACCTCTGGTACGCCTGGAACGCCCCTGCGCAATCAGAGCCGACTCTCCCGGTGACCGAGAGCGACGGGATCTACGGCGAGGATCCGGCGATGGACGCCGACTACCGTATCGGACCTGCCAGCCCGGCGGCCGGTGCCGGGCTCCCCGATGTCACGGTGGGCGGCGATCTGGCCGGCGCGTGCTACGCCACCCCGCCGAGCATCGGGGCGTTCGAAGCGCGCTGACGCCAACGGCGGGATGGACCTCGTCCCTAGTGGCCGCCCCGCACCGGCCACACGTAGTACGAGGAACCCTTGAAGACGGCAGAGGTCAGGCCGCTGTCGAGACTCATGCTCCAGCCGTAGCCCGTGCTGGACACGTTGGTGGACGACGTCCAGTAATAGTCGGACTGGACCCCCACAAACGGATGTTCTGTCGGGATGGCCGGGCTGTATTGACCGTAGTCGATGAGACTCGCCAGCTCCCTGATGTTCGGCACCCGCCAGTCGCCGAAGGTGCCGGCTGTGTAGTTCGTGCAGGTGGTCACGGATCCGCTGTTGAGCGAGGCGACCTCGGCGGGAGCGTTGATCCACTGCTCAGTACCGAAACAGTTCGCGTCCTGCAGCCAGATCAGTCCGGTGAGCTGATCCGTGACCGTCCCGTCGCCGTTCAGTGTGAATCGGGGCGTCGGCCACGCGACCCCGGCCTGCAGCTCGCCGTCCTGCCCGGTCCCGGCGCATATGATCGGGGTACCGCTACCGTCCCAGCAGCCCGTTTGCCCGGTATCGGCGACGGGAGCGGGGTAGGTCAACGCTGCGGTCGACTGCACCGTCCCGTCGGGAAACTCGATGCCGCCGCTCGCCAGAACGATCGAGGGGTCCTGCGCTACCGCCCATGAACCACAGAAGAGGCCGATCACACACAGACTTCGAAGCACGCTCCACCCGTCGCCGTCGATTCGCATGCCGTCCTCCTTCCCACCGGAAAAATGCTCCCTCGGAACCAGGGTATCCTGACGCTTCGTCGGGAGGGCGGTGTCCGTGCGATCGAACCGGGCACGAGGCGATGTATGTCACCTAACCGGCAGGGTCGTGTGGTCGCTCCGTCTGAAGCTGGGCGCGCGTGCCCTCGGGATCGAGTTCGGCCGCCCTCGCGAGGAAGGGGGCCGCGTCATCGGCTCGGCCCATCGAGATCAAGATCTTGCCCATCATGACGTAACCGTTGAACAGGTCAGGCCGCATTTCGATCATCGACTCCGCGGCGGACAGCGCCTTGGCTTGGCTGTCGGGCCAGACATACGCAAGCGCAATCGAATTCAGGTCGTGATAGTCGATCAGGTCTTTAGGGTCACTCGCTGAAGGATCGAACTCCAAATTGGCAGCACTTTCCGTCGTGCCGACATATCCGAGCCTCTCCAGTCTCCTGGCCGTCTCCGCGTCGAGTTCGATCCGTCCATTTGTTGCGTTCGTGGCGAAATCATCGACTATATTCCGTAGTTTTTCTCTGAGCTGAGGTACTCGATTTGGTTCGAGATCAATCAGGTTGATCCGCTCGTATATGTCGTTTGAAATGTTGTACAGTTCGGATCGGGTCGTGTGAATATATTTGTACTCTCCGAAGATGACACTAAGGAGAGAATTGCCGCCATACTTCTTCGCTTCTATAGAGTAACTGAAGATGGCACGATCGGAATAAAGGTTCTCTCTTCCATAGAAACTGTCCGTCAGATCTCTTCCCGAAGAGATTCCCGTCGATTCGATTCCGAGTGCGGCACAAATCGTTGGAGTGATGTCGACGAGGCCGACGGAATCTCGCACACGGATATGACCACCGTAGCCTGGAACCTTGAGAATCAACGGCACCTTGATGGTCGAATTGTAGATGAAGAAACCGTGACTGAACTCTCCGTGTTCCTCGTGGCTCTCGCCGTGGTCGGCCGTAATGCAGATGAGGCTCTTGTCGTATAGGCCGCGCTCCTTGAGCCGGGTGATCAGCTGTCCTATGCAGTGATCCGTGAAGGCGATCTCGCCGACATAATCCTGCACGAATTCGGGATACTCGCGGTACAACTCCTTGAATCTCGATGCGAACGGCTCAGGAGGGTCATACGGCGCATGAGGATCGAAATAGTGAATGAAGACGAAGTTCTTCTGGTCTCGGTTGTGCTCCAGCCACTCGAGCGCCCGCGCCGTCGTCTCGTCGCCCCGCCGTTCGGGTATACCGATCTCGCCCGTCACATCGTCGTTATAGACATCAAACCCCTGATCGAGGCCGAACATTGAATCCAGAATGAACGAGCCGACGAATGCGCCAGTTTGGAATCCTTGTTCCTTCAGTATTTCAGCAAGAGTCACGTGATTACTGGCGAGAACATAGTGGTTGTTGTCAAGAACTCCGAGCTGCGGAGGAATCATCCCTGTGAGCATGGTTGCATGAGAT
>JBFELO010000152.1:0-10833 GCA_041552055.1 Candidatus Sulfomarinibacteraceae bacterium
GAGCCGTCGAAGACGACAGCGTGCGCGTACGCGTATCCGGTTATCGACTCCACCACCGGGTTGCCGTCGAACTTGGTCCACGTGAGGCCGTCCGGGGACGAGGCGTAGCCGATCGACTTGAAGCTCGCAGGCCAGGCGTCAGTGCCCGTGTACCACATGTGGTAGGTGGAGCCATCGAAGACCACAGCCGGGTTCGCTATCCAAACGCTGTCCCATCCGGAGGTGGAATGATCGAGCACCGGTGGCCCGTGCTTGGTCCAGGTGATCCCGTCCGCGGATTCGGCGGTAAATATGCGAGTTCCACGGACAGGAGACCCGCCGTACGCGTGGTACCACATCCTGTAGCGGTCACCGTCCACAATGACGGTTTTCGGTCCGACACCCCGTGTGTCCCAGGATGCGGGCGGCCCTTCCGTCATGACCGGATTGCCCGCGTACTTGGTCCAGACGCTGCCGTCGGGCGATGTGGCATACCCACCCCGCGAGATGAGGTCGGCGTCGTCGCCCTCGTACCACATGTGGAACTGCGTCCCGTCGTGGATCACCACGGCAGTGTAGAGACCGTTCTCGTCCCACTCCCCCGGCGCGCCGCGGGTGAGCACCGGATTGGCCGAGTCCATGGTCCACGCGACGCCGTCGGGCGAGGTGGCGTGGCCGATGTCGGTGACGTTGTCTTCCAAGGTGATACCGACGAACCACATGTGGTGCGTGGTGCCGTCGAAAACCACGGTGGTCACCGCGCGCCCCCCCTCGTCCCACTCACCGGATTCCCCTGGTCCGAGGATCGGGCAGTCCGGGTGATCCTGCCACACCGTCTGGCCCATCGCTAGCCCGGCGCTGCACAGCACGATCGACGCCATCAACACAACTCGTTTCGTTCTCATGACATCCTCCTTTCGGCTCTCATGTCACCGGCAATGTGGCGTCCGAGAACTCCTGTTGCTTGAAGGAAACGTGCGGTTTACGTGCGGTTTGGGGATATGCGGCGGAAACCGGTATCGACAGTTCGAATGCCGGCGGTTCCGGGCGCAAGGTGTAGGCGCGCAGCCCCTGCGCGCTCCCGGCGCTTCGATATCTGTTTGTCGACGTTCGTGTTCGGACAGTACCGAGGCACGCACGGGCTGCGCGCCTACCCCCGCGGGAAGGGAGTCGAGAGAAGACCGTCTCGGGTGTCGGACAGTAGAAGCGAATGGCAGGCCGGCAACGGCGCCTCGTGCGGGCGTGCCGGGCATGACGTTTCGAGGCCCTCCACAGCGGCAAATGCCGAGTGGCCCCGAGGCCTCGAAACGTCATGCCGGGCTCCCTCGGGAAGCGAGTTGGGGAGACGGCGCCTCAGGACTTGGTTTCGTGACTCATCACCGGAAACAGAGTACGCTCGGGAACGCGGAATCGCCTGGCCCGGTTAACCGAGGGGGGTACCTGGGGACGTGACGATCCGACCGCACACTGCGCTTCTCGGCCTGCTGTTCGCCTTCTGGGCCGCACTCTGCACGGCTGCGCCTGGAGAATCTCCGGATCCAGCCGCCCTGATCGAGCAGATCAGGACCACCGCGATCGATCCCGGGGCCGCGGTCCGGGTCGACGGCTTCCGCTTCCGCTCCGGGCCGGCCACCGTCCATTTCGAGACCGGCGTCCTGGTGCCGGCACGGCCGGTCGGCGAGCGGCCGGTGGAGTTCGTGTTCGTCGGCTCGGGCAGGATCGCGGTCGAGCCCCCCGACGACGTCGAGGCCGGCCAGCTCGAGCTGTTTACCGGCGCCCGGCAGATCGACGAGTCGTTCGACGCTGCGGTCTTCGTCATCGCGCTCGATTCGGCGGTCGACGCCCTTCGGGAGCTGCCGCCGGTAGATGTCGGGACTCTAGGCGCACGAGCATCCGCTCTGCTCGACCAGTGGCGCAGCGGTCCGGAGCGCCGGTTTCTCGACGTCGAGTCGCGACTGTTCATCGACGCCGTCGGCGGGCCCCTCGGGGCAAACTACTTCTGCGGCTTCTTCGAGGGACTGCGGCTCGGGA
This sequence comes from Candidatus Sulfomarinibacteraceae bacterium, assembly GCA_041552055.1. Classification (GTDB taxonomy): domain Bacteria; phylum Acidobacteriota; class Thermoanaerobaculia; order Thermoanaerobaculales; family Sulfomarinibacteraceae; genus JBFELO01. Next base: position 2,011 of record JBFELO010000152.1, read on the forward strand.
GCTTCCTGTTCGTCGTCGATCCGCTGGCCGACGAGCAGGTCACCATGGGCCGATTCGTCCAGCCGGAGCTCAGCGATCGTGAACGTCGGCAGCTCGGCAAGCGCCTGCAGCGTTCTCAGAAGCAGGGCAAGCTGATCGGCCTGGAGCTGACCGACGTGGGGATGTGGGACACCTGGATGTCCGCTCCACTTCGCGGCTCGGACGGCGAGCCCACGCCGGGCAGTAGCGGTGTCGAGTCCGTGCACTACCGGCTCGACTGCAGTCTCGACGGCAAGGAGCTCGCGCTCGACGCGACGGCCAGGATCGACCTCACGGTGCTGGTGGACGGGCTCAACACCGTGACCCTCGACATGAACTCGGACCTGGTGCCGACCGAGGTCCGGGACGACGATGGCCGCGCCCTGGCGTTCGTGCGAACCCGTGGCGAGCTCACCGCCGTGCTGCCGTCCTCGCTCGCGTCCGGATCGACGACGACCATCGAGGTGCGTTACACGGGCCGGCCGTTCGAGCGCCTCTCGCCCGGCACCTACGCCCAGCGGAGCGCCCTGAACTGGTACCCGCACGCCGGCTCGCTCGACCGCGCGACCTACGACGTCACCATCCGCTGGCCCGACTCCTACGATCTCGTCGGCAGCGGCCGTGTGGTCGAGAGTGGGACCGACGACGGCGGCAGGAAGTGGCAGCGCCGCCGGCTCGACACCCGCGCGCTCGGGTTCAGCTTCGAGGTCGGCCAGTACGAGGTCGTCAGCGGCCGGCAGGGGCACGTCGAGGTCAGGGTCGCGGTAGATCGGGCGGCGCAGGAGGCGCCTGGCGACATCGCCCGCGATGTGCTGCAGACCGTGCAGGACGCGCTCGGCTACTTCGAGGAGATCTTCGGTCCCTACCCCCTGGACGAGCTCGTCGTGGTCAACGCTCCCCGCGACCACTCCCAGGGGCTGCTGGGGTTCCTCACGCTCAGCACGCTGGCGATCCAGGACTGGGCCGAGTGGGGCGCGATCCTCGGCTTCGAGGACCGGCGGACCGTGATCGCCCACGAGGTCGCGCACCAGTGGTGGGGCAACCTCGTGGGGTGGAGGAGCTACCGCGACCAGTGGATCAGCGAGGCGACCGCCACCTACTCGGCGCTGCTGTACGCGCGCAACCGCCTCGGCTTCGGGCCCGCGGAGCTGCGCGTCGGGCCCACCAAGGGCTGGCAATCCGCCCTGCTCAGACCCTTGCCCGATGGCAGGCCGGTGGAGTCGGTCGGCCCGGTGGTGCTCGGAAACAGGCTGTTTTCGTCTCTCACCATGGCCGCGTACTACCCGATCGTCTACAAGAAGGGCGCCGTGGTTCTTGACATGCTGGCCCGGCTGTACGGAGAGCAGGTCTTCCTCGAGATCCTCGGCCGACTGGTGCAGGCGGTGGCGGATCGATCGATTTCGACCGAGGATTTCCTGCTCCTGCTGGAGCGCATCGGCGGTACGGACCTCGACTGGTTCGGCGACCAATACGTCTACGGCACGGGCCTCCCGGAGATCGAGTACGACTACCGGTTCGAGCCGCTCTCGGACGATCGCTGGGTCGTCAATGGCATCGCCCTCCAGCGTGCTCCCTACGTGTACAGCTACCGTGTGGAGCCCCGACCGGGCGGCACCCCGGACCTCCGCCGTGAGGCCACCGAACGGATGGACGTGAGCGAGTCGGTGCTGGTGGTGCCGATCGACGTCGGCGTGATCGTGCAGGGTGCGACGCGAGAGTCTCCCGCCGCCGACGCCTCGCGCGTCATCGTGTCGGGTCGCGTGGTTCTCCAGGGAGAGGAATCCGAGTACCGGCTCGAGCTCGAGCACGAGCCCGAGATCGTCTGGTTCGATCACGGCGGCGAGGTCTTCGGTCGCTTCTTCTGCACCCAGCGGCGACCGCGCCGCGCCGCCTACCAGCGAGGACTGGCGCTGGCGGCGGGCGGGCAGCTCGAGGAAGCGGAAGGCGCGTTTCTGGACGCGCTCGCGGCCCCTGTGGCGGTATACCCGGAGGCGTGGCAGGGGCTCGAGGGAGACGTCGAGTACGAGGGCGAGCTCGTCGACGCGGCGACCCGGATGGCGCTCGCGCGGCTCTACCTCGACACCGATCGCCCGGCCGACGCGGAAGCACAGCTGAGACGGGCGAGCGCTGCGATCCCGAGCACGGACCGACGCAGGTTCGAGGGCGAGCTGCTCGCGCTCGAGGCGCGGTTGCTGCTGGAGCAGGGCAAGGTGTCAGCCGCGCTCAAGGCCCTGCGCAGGGGCCTCCTCGGCTCGCGCAGCGCGGACTCCATCGAGGGGTGGGGGCTGCTGGCGATCGCCGCCGACGCCGCCGGACAGCGGGACACGTATCAGACCGCCTGCCGGAGAGCGCTCGAGCGCGGCATCGATCTCGGTCCGCTCCAATGTCCGTGAGGTTCAGATCGGTCCATCCCCTTTTTCCAGAGGGTGACGGTCGTCAATTCGTACCATTCTCCCGATCCCGAGAACTAAGTCCCGTACCAGGTACATAATTGTATAATTACGATCGTGCGCAGGAGAAGTACATGTTGGTGGCTGACACGTAATTATACAATTATGTACCTGGTACGGGATGAACGCAGTTCGGGCACGGGCACGGAGACGGGGGGACCCTGAGGGTGACCGTAGGCGCGTGAGGGGTTACATTAGTGAAGGACAGCAACATCTGGAAACGACGGCCGACAGGGAGGTGAGGCATGCCGACGTTCGTTCTCATGACCCGACTCGCGCCCGAGAGCCTGCACGACGTCGAGGTGCGGCGCGCGATGGGTCGCGCCTGGCTCAAGAAAGTCAAGGGGGCGTGCCCCGACGTCCAGTGGATCGCGCACTACCACATCCTCGGACCCTACGATTTCATGGACATCTACGAGGCGCCGGACGTCGAGACCGCGCACAAGGTGTCGGTGATCTCGCGCGCCGAGGGTGCGGTGAGCGCCGAGAGCTGGCAGGCGCTGCCGTACGACGAGTTCCTCCACCTGCTGGAGGAGGTGCAGCCGTAGCGAGAAGAGCGACGACTCCCAATCTCTAAACACTTGGTTCCGTACCAGGTACATAATTGTATAATTATGGCCATACTCAAGGGAAATACGTGATGACGGCTAGGACGGAATCATACAATTATGTACCTGGTACGAAGGTATGCACATCCCGCGGTTCGCCCCGTGGCGAAGCCGGTTCGGGGGTGCGTTCCACTTCTGGGTTGCAGGAATGCCACACGATGGATGGAAGAAAGGCGTGAAGTTGGACCGCCTTCCCGTCTCCGTATCCGTTTTCGTATCCGTGCCCGATTCTGCATTCGGTTGTGAAGCGCGGTTCGGAGACGGAGACGGATACGGAGAATCCCCCAGAGTCACGTCATAGGCTGGGTCAGAGTTAGAACAGATCCTGTTGGGGATCGTTTTCGCCCGCGGCTCGCTCGACCGGTTTCGTACCGTTGCCGTTCTCGACCCGCACCCGCTTGATCTTGGCAACGGGCTTGGGGGCGAGGCGTCGACCGCGCGCGGTGACACCGGTCTGCTCGAGATCGCCGAGTTCGAACTCCGCCTCGTGCACGCGCTGGCGTTTCCTGGGCACGAAGTCGAGGTGGACCGTGTCGTTGCAGTCACCCTCGACCAGCAGATCGACCCTGCCCTTGCGGTCCTTGATGAGCTCGTACTCCCGGTCGCGGATGAAGGCCTTGATGTGGATCTTCTTGCCGTACACGATCTTGTCTTTGGTCCGGTAGACGACCGTGAAGTGGACGCCCTCCTCCGGATCGAACACCTTGCAGTAGATGACCTGCGGGATCAGGACCTTGTCCTCCGGCCCGGTGATCCGGTACGAGCCGTCGCGCGACACCAGCAGGATCTTGTCGTACTCAGACACGTCGAGCTGATGGCGGTCGCCCTTGACAGCGGTGCCGAAGAAGCCGGTCTTCGAGTCGTAGGAGACCCGAAGGTTCTGGCGCGAGACCGCCCGCACGTCCACCGTCTCGAACGTCGAGACCTCGGATCGGCGGGGGAATCGCTCCGCGTAGGTGTCGATGAGGTGTTCGAGGTAGGCGATGGTGGTGGGCGTGAGCTTCCTGAGCTTGCCGCGGACCTGCTTCAGGGCATTGACGGTGGTGGTGATGTCCTTGCGGTTCTTCTCGATGTCGAACCGCGAGATTCGGCGGATCGGGATTCCGAGCAGCCGCGCGATGTCGTCGTCCGTCACCTCTCTCTTGAGCTCTTTCAGGTGCGGTGCCAGACCGTCTCGGACCTCTGTGTGGACCTGCTCCTCGGTCTCGGCCTCCTCGATCCTCTTGTAGATCCGGTTCTCGATGAAGATCCGCTCGAGGTCGAGCCAGTGTTTCTTGTCGAGGAGCAGGTCGCGCTCGAGCTCGAGCTCGGCCTTGATCAGCCCTCGCAGCTGGTCGGTCAGCGAGCACAGGACCTCGCTGACGCTCATCTCGACCGGCTGCCGGTCCTTGATCATGACCATGTTGCAGCTCACCGACACCTCGCAGTCGGTGTGGGCGTAGAGCTGCGGTATCACCTCGTCGGCGTACACGCCGCGTGCGAGGCCGACCTCGATCTCCACATCCTCGGTGGTGAAGTCGTTGATCGCGCCGATCTTGACCTTGCCCTTCTGGGCTGCCGCCTCCATCGAGGCGATCACGCTTTCGGTGGTGGTTCCGTAGGGAATCTCGCGAATCGTGACCGTCTTCGAGTCCTTCTTCTCGATCCGGGCGCGCACCCTCACCCGGCCGTTGCCGTCGTCGTACTCGGAGACGTCGACGATGCCACCAGTCCTGAAATCGGGAAACAGCTCCATCGGCTCGTTCTTGAGGATCTTGATCTGGGCCTCGAGCAGCTCGCCGAAGTTGTGCGGCAGGATCCGGGTCGACATGCCCACCGCGATGCCCTCGGCTCCCAGCAGCAGGATGACCGGGAGCTTGGCGGGCAGTGATTCGGGTTCCTCGGTGCGGCCGTCGTAGGACGGTCGGTACCGGGTCAGCGCCTTCCTGAACAGCGTCTCCTTGGCGAGATCCGTGAGCCGGCACTCGATGTAGCGCGGTGCGGCAGCGGGGTGGCCGGTGAGGATGTTACCGAAATTGCCCTGCTTCTCGATGAAGTATTCCTTGTTGGCGAGGGCGACTAGTGCGTCACCGATCGAGGCGTCGCCGTGCGGGTGGAGCTTCATCGTGTCGCCGATGACGTTGGCGACCTTGTGGAACTTGCCGTCGTCCATACGAAACAGCGTGGTGAGAATCCGTCGCTGGACCGGCTTGAGACCGTCCCGGATGTCGGGGATCGCCCGGTCGACGATCACGTACGACGCGTACTGAAGGAAGTTGTCGGCCATCAGTGGTTCGAGTCGCGTCATATCGCTTCGTCCCTCGCTTGCTGGAATCAGGAGTGCCGTGCCCTAAGCAATATCCGCAATCAAGTTCTCGATGATGAACTCCTTGCGCTTCGGGGTGTTCTTGCCCATGTAGAACTCGAGTGCCTGTTTGACGTCGCCCATGGAGCCCACAGTGACCGGCACCAGCCGTTCGTCCGACGAGATGAACTGCTTGAACTCTCCGGGGCTGATCTCGCCGAGGCCCTTGAATCGAGTGATCTCGGGGCCGCGCAGCCGCTCCACCGCGGCGTCCCGCTCGCGCTCGGAGTAGCAGTAGACCGTCTCCGTCTTGTTGCGCACCCGGAACAGCGGGGTCTCGAGGATGTAGATGTGTCGCTTCATGACGAGCTCCTCGAAGTAGCGCAAGAAGTAGGTGAGCAGCAGGTTGCGGATGTGCATGCCGTCGACGTCGGCGTCGGTCGCGATCACGACCCGGTTGTAGCGCAGTCCGTCGAGATCCTCCTCGATGCCGAGGGCGCGCATGATGTTGTAGAGCTCCTCGTTCTTGTACACCGCCTCACGCCCGAGACCGTGCGTGTTGAGCGGCTTGCCCTTGAGTGAGTAGATGGCCTGGGTGTGGACGTCGCGCGCCTGGATCATGGCGCCCCCGGCGGAGTCGCCCTCGGTGAGGAACAGGGTGGTCTCGTCCCGCCGCTTGCCGCGGGAGTCCGACAGGTGGACCTTGCAGTCGATCAGCTTGGGGATCCTGATCGCCACCTTCTTGGCGCGCTCCCGGGCCTCCTTCTTGATCGCCGACAGCTCCTTGCGCACACGCTCGTTGTTCTTGATCTTGGCGATCAGCTGATCGGCGACCTCGGGGTTCTTGTGCAGCCACAGCACCACCTGCTCGCGAACGGCGTTCACGATCGGGGTCCGAACCTCGGTCGAGCCGAGCTTGTTCTTGGTCTGAGACTCGAAGACGGGATCCTGGTGCTTGATGGATATCGCGCCGATCAGGCCGTCGCGGACGTCCTCGCCGGCGAAACCGTTCTTCGCGTACTCGTTGATTCCCTTGAGGATCCCCTCACGGAAGGCGCTCTGGTGCGTGCCGCCGTCGTTGGTGTACTGGCCGTTGACGAAGCTGTAGTAGGTCTCGCCGTAGGCGTGGGTGTGGGTGAAGGCGAACTCCATCCGATCGACCCGGCAGTGAAGAACCTCGTACACCCGAGGCTCGGAGCCGATCTCCTGGTCCAGCAGGTCCGCGAGGCCGGCCTTGCTGGCGAACTTGTTGCCGTTGTAGTGCAGGGTCAGGCCGCTGTTGAGGTAGGCGTAGTACCGCAAGCGGTGCTCGATGTACTCCTCGCGCCAGTCGTATTCGTCGAAGATCTCGGAGTCGGGGATGAAGCGGATCATGGTGCCGTTCGGCTGCTTCTTGTCCTTGCCGTCCTCGACCTTCTTCTTCTTGCCGCGGCTGAACCGGGCGCGCTTGTACTTGCCGTCGCGGTAGCTGATGACCTCGAAGTCGGAGGACAGGGCGTTGACCGCCTTGTTGCCGATCCCGTTCAAACCCACCGAGAACTGGAATACGTCGTCGTTGTACTTGCCGCCGGTGTTCATCTTGGACACGCAGTCGACCACCTTGCCGAGCGGGATGCCGCGGCCGAAGTCGCGCACCGTGATCTCCGAGCCGTAGCGGGTGATCTCGATCTTGCGGCCGTGCCCCATGATGAACTCGTCGATCGAGTTGTCGATGACCTCCTTGAGCATGACGTAGATGCCGTCGGAAGGGTTGGAGCCGTCGCCGAGCCGGCCGATGTACATCCCGGTGCGGAGTCGGATGTGCTCGAGCGCGTCGAGCGTCTTGATCGCTTTCTCGTCGTAGACAACCTGTTTTTTCGCCATGATCGCCTTAGTTACGCCCCCGTCGTCCGGCCAAGGATACCACCTCCGACAGCCGCCGTTGGTACCATCCGGGCATGGTTGGCGGGGTCCCTCGCGTGTCGGGCGCGGCGTTGCTGGCGATCAGCCTGTGGGGCGCGTCGTTCGTCGCCACGCGCTTCGTACTCGAGGTGTTCTCGCCGCTCGCTCTGGTCGCGTTCCGGCTGGTGCTCGGCAGCCTGCTGCTGGTGATCCTCGGCCGCGCCGCCGGCTACGCGGTGTGGTCCGTCCGCGGCGGCAGGTGGGTGTGGCTCGTGCTGGGAGGCATCATGGCCGCGCACCTGCTGATCCAGGCGATCGGCCTCAAGTACACGACCGCCATCAACACCGCATGGATCATCGCCTTCATCCCGGCGGTGATCGCGCTCGGGGCAAGGATCTTCCTCGGGCACAGGCTCGACGCCGGCGCGTGGCTGGGTGTCGCCATCGCCACCGGTGGCGTGCTGCTGGTGACGGCCCGGCAACCACCGGACTTTTCCCAGGCGCGATTCGGTGATCTGCTCCAGATCCTCTCCTGCTTCACGTGGGCGGCGTACACCCTGATCGCGATCCGGCCGATCGGGCGGCACGGCAGCCTGCCAACGACCGCCATCCCAATGGCCGTGGCGGCGGGCGTGATGACGGTGGCCGCGGGGGTGCACGGCCGACCCCTGGTCGGGCACCCCACGGCGACGCATCTCGCGGCGCTGGCGTTTCTCGGCGCCTTCTGCAGCGGGGTGGCCTACCTCCTCTGGTTCCGCGCGGTGGGGAGGATCGGACCGGCTCGCACCGGCTCGTACCTCTACATCGAGCCGTTCGTCACGCTGGCGGTCGCGTGGAGCGTCATGCGGGAGCCGGTCACGGTGAACGCCGTCGCCGGCGGCATCGTTGTTCTTTTCGGCGTCTGGCTTGTCAATCGGAAGCGTGAGTAAATAATGAGGAAGGCCCGCCGCTCGCGGCTGACGTCGCGAGCACGATTTGTCGTGTCGACCGTCTCCGAATGCGAGCATTCGTCGACGCCCGCCACTCCAAATCTCGCCCGCCTCCGGCGGACGCCGGGTAGCGCGGTTTCCAGGCCCCAAACCCCCTTTTTGTGATTATCGCGCCAAGCGCCGCCCCTCTCGCCGCGTGTTCGCCCTCGTCATCGTCGCCATGATCACGAGATCGATGGCTCCTCGACTCGGGCTCACACTGCACCGAGAGGGACACCTTTGGCGCGATCCGCTCCGCGGAGTCCGCGTGGTGGGGGCGGGACGCGTTCGGCGGCAGCGCCGTTGGCGCTGCACGGGCTCGGGTTCACGCCTCGCCCTGCCTCGAGCCCGCTTCCGGGCTCCTGCTGCGGCCCACGATCCGCGGCCATCTGGCACGCGGGGCGCACCATCTGACCACGTCTCGCGGCCCTCGCGACGAAGCCCTCGCGACCTCGAGCCCGCCGACCAGAGGAGGGGATGAGGGGATGACCGGTGCCTTCCGGCTCCGTCCTTCGGACTACGCCGAGACAGGTCGGCACCTGGGGGTGGGGGGATGAGGACAAGTCGCCCGGAACCCGTGGGAAGCGCGCTGGAAATGACCGCCTCGGGTGTCA
>JBFELO010000153.1:0-10765 GCA_041552055.1 Candidatus Sulfomarinibacteraceae bacterium
AAAAGGGGCTGCGGGACTGTCCAATCATCATCCCGGCGCCCGCCGGAGGCGGGCAAGGGGCGGAGCAGCGGGCATCGACGAAAGCTTGCGTTCGGAGATGTCCGATGCGACGCACCGTGCTCGCGGCGTCAGCCGCGAGCGCCAGGACGGCTCAGAAGAACCAACGTTGACAGACTGTCTTGAGCGGTCAGATCTCGCGACCGTTCTGCTTCGCCATTCTACGGGCGATGAGCAGCGCCATCTCCAACGCCTGCTCGTAGTTGAGTCGCGGATCCACGGCCGACTCGTAGGCGCGGGCGAGGTCGACCTCGGTGAGGCCGCGCGCGCCGCCGACGCACTCGGTGACGTTGTCGCCTGACAGCTCGAAGTGCACGCCGCCCAGGAACGACCCTTCGGCGGTATGCACGTCGAACGCCTGCTCGAGCTCCGACAGGATGTTCTCGAACCGCCGCGTCTTGTACCCCGCGTCCGTCTGCTCGGTGTTGCCGTGCATAGGGTCGCAGCACCACACGACCCTGCGGCCGGTCTGTCGCACCGCCTCGATCAGCCGCGGCAGGCACTCCGCCACCCGTGCATGCCCTAACCGATGGATCAGCGTCAGGCGTCCGGGCTCGTCGTCGGGGTGGAGCACCTCGATCAAACCACGCAGCCAGTCCGGCGTCATCGAAGGGCCGATCTTGATACCGATGGGATTGCGAATACCCCGGAAGTACTCGACGTGCGCGCCGTCGACCTCGGACGTGCGCATACCGACCCACGGCATGTGGGTGCTGAGGTCGTACCAGCCGTCACGGTGCGGAACCGTCCTGGTCTGCGCCTGCTCGTACGGCAGGTGCAGACCCTCGTGACTGGTGTAGAAGTCGACCCGCGTGATGTCTCCGAACTGGGTCCCGGCGAGCGTCTCCATGAACCTCAGAGACTCCCCGATCGCCTGCACCATGTTCTGGTACTCGCGGGCGCGTGGTGAGTGGTTGACGAACTCGAGGTCCCAGTATTCCGGATGATGGAGGTCGGCAAATCCGCCGCCCACCAGGGAGCGGATGAAGTTGAGCGTGAGCGCGGCATGTTCGTATCCCCGCAGCAGCAGTTCGGGGTCGGGTCGCCGATCGGACTCGTTGAACGCGGGCCGGTTGATCAGGTCACCGCGGTAGGCCGGTAGCGACACGCCGTCCCGTGTCTCGAGGTCGTCGGACCGTGGCTTGGCATACTGGCCGGCGAACCTGCCCACCCGAATGATCCGTCGTCTCAGACCGTACACCAGAACGAGGCTCATCTGGAGCAGGATCTTGAGCTTGTTGGCGATCACCCCCGGCCGGCAGTGGTCAAAGCTCTCGGCGCAGGCTCCGCCCTGCAGCAGGAACCGCTGGCCCTCCGCCGCCTCACCGAGCTGCTGCTTCAGACGCTCGACCTCCCACGACGTCACCAGCGGCGGCAGTTCCGCCAGCTGCGTCAAAACCGACTGCAGCGCGTCGTCATCGGGGTAGCGCGGCTGCTGTCGTGCCGGCGCCCGAGTCCACGAAGAAGGGTTCCAGTCGTCCATCCCAAGTCGCCACAACGAACGCCCATGTTACACCCATGTGCTCATGTGGCAATCTCTGCCGTTGCTGACGCACCCCTTGACAATCGGTTATTTGTATATTACAACTAAATTCATGAGCGACGTGACGACCAACCCCGGCTCCGCGCGGCGACTCATGGAGTCGATCCGCGCCCTGGTGCGGCGGTTTGGGCTGGCTGAGCGCGCAGATGTTTCCTGCTGCGGCATGACAGTCTCCCAGGCGGCCACCCTCGAAGCCCTGTCCCACACCGACGGGCTGCGTCCGGGGGAGCTCGGCCGCCGGCTCGGTATCACTCCCAGCACCATGACCAGAAATCTGTCACGGCTCGTCGACCGGGGTCTGGTCGCGACGAACCGCGATCCGGCAGACGGCAGAAGCTCCACCGTGACGCTCACGCCGGCAGGCAGGCAGGCCGCCGGGGCCGTCCGTCAACAGGAAGAGGCATTCTTCGAGCTGGTGCTGGCCAAGCTGCCCGACGACTGCACCGAAGACATCGTCGACGCGCTCGAGCTGCTGTGGGCCGCCGTGCGCAACGCGACCGAGCGCTGCTGTCCCGGAGCGTTCGACCACCTGATGTTTGAATCGCTCGAGTGTGAAAGGAGCCCCACCCATGACTACACACAAATCTGACCGACCGAAAACCCCAACCGCGCCTGACGAACTGGTGGAGGTTGTAAAAAAGCGGTACGGCGCGATCGCCGTGGAGAGCACCAGCTGTTGTGGCCCCCAGACCCCATGCTGCGGAGACCCTGCCGCCTCGACCGCGGCGCGGCTCGGCTACACCCCGACCGACCTGGGATTGCTGCCGGAAGGCACCAATCTGGGGCTCGGCTGCGGCGCCCCGGTGGCCGAGCTGGCCCTCGAACCCGGAGAGACCGTGCTCGACCTCGGCTCCGGGGCCGGCGTCGATGTCCTGCTCGCCGCCAATGTCGTCGGGCCGAGCGGCAGCGTGATTGGCGTCGACATGACCCCCGAGATGATTGCCAAGGCCCGCGCCAACGCGGCCACCGCAGGGCTGACCCACGTCGAGTTTCGCGAGGGTCGGCTCGAAGAGCTCCCGGTTGAAGACGCCACGGTGGACGCGGTCACCTCCAACTGCGTCATCAACCTGGTTCCGGACAAGGAAGCCGTGTTCCGCGAGATTCACCGGGTGTTGCGGCCCGGCGGTAGGCTCGTCATCTCGGACATCGTTCTCGACGGCACGCTCCCCGCCGCGCTCGCCACCGACCTTCTGGCCTACGTCGGCTGCGTGGCCGGGGCAATGGAGCGCGAGCGCTACTTCCGCGCACTCGATGACGCAGGCCTGAGCCAGGTCGAGATCCTCAGGGACGTCGACTTCCTTGCTGCGGTCGGCGACAACCTGCCGCCGGAGGTCGAGCAGGTCGCCGCTGCGAGCGGTGTCACTCGCGACGACCTGCGAGGGGTGGTGCGCTCGGTGACCTTCCGCGCCCGGAAACGGTAGTAGACTGCCGCCGGTGAAGCTGGAACTCGAGCTCGCGATCAGGTTCCTGCGCCGACGGACCAGCCTGCTGCTGAGGGGCACATCACTGGCCGCGTTCGCGGGTGTCGCACTGGCCACTGCAGCGCTGGTGATCACACTCGCCCTGATGAGCGGCTACTCCGACGCCATCGCGGCTGCTCTGCAGCGGGGCAACGCCCACCTGGTCGGCTTTTCCCCACGAAGGCTGACGATCGAACAGGCGGACGGCGTGGCCCGGCGTTTGGGCCAGACCGCTGGCGTCCGGCGGGCCGCCCCGGTCACGTACCTCTCCGGCCTGCTCGAGGACCCGAACCGGCCGACCCAGCCGGTGCCGATCACGATCAAGGCGGTGTCGAGCCCGCCGGCCTACACCGGATTTGACGAATGGCCGGAGACGAACGTACCTCCAGCGGTATTCGGCGCCCGTCTCGCCGAAGTCCTCGAACTCGAAACCGGCGAGACGGTGATGATTTGGCTCCCGCCCGAGGCAGGCTCCTGGATCCTGCCCGCCCTGCCGCTGCAGGTCACCGGCACGTTCCGGCTGGCCTACTCCGAGTTCGACGAGAGCTGGGTCGTGATGCCACTGGCTCGCGCCGCCGCAGCGATCCCGGGGGTCGGGGCCGCGGGGATCGAGGTGGAGTTGGTGGACCCACTCGCGGTCGAGACGGTCCGCCGCGCGCTCGAGGACACGGAACCGAGTCTCCTGTTCACAGACTGGCGAGAGATGAACCGCTCGCTCTTCGCGGCACTTCGCTGGCAGACGCTCTCGCTGTTCGTGGTGCTGTCGCTGGTGGTGGCCGTTTCCTCGTTCCAGGTCAGCTCGGCGCTGGTGGTGCTCGCGATCAACAAGCGCCGGTCGGCCGGCATGCTCCAGGCGCTCGGCGCCACCCCGGCCACGATTCGGCAGATCCTGCTGTATTCCGGGATGCTCCTCGGCGGCGCCGGAGTGGTGGCGGGTATCGTCGTCGGATGGGTGGCTAGCTGGCTGATGACGTCGCTGCGACTGGTCCGGTTTCCACCCGGTCTCGCGCGCGTCTACCTCGTCGATTTCATCCCGTTCGAGCCCCGACCGCTCCACCTCCTGGCCGTGCTGGGCGTCTGCCTCACGCTCGTGTTTCTGGCCTCCCTGTGGCCCGCGTGGAAGACCTCCCGTGAAGACCCGGTCGCGGCCCTGAGGGCGGTGTAGACGGAACCAGCCCGCACTCCCGAGAGACTCTCATCGCGGTGGGTTGTATAATCCCGTACCAGGTACATATTTGTATAATTAGTTCCAAACGCGAGGCAAAAACTCCACGACTATGCGGCTCGCATCGAATTATACACTTATGTACCTGGTACGAGATGAATGCTGATGGTCGAGCCTTCCGCTGCTGGTGGAGCGCTTCTCACCAGCGCCCATCGCCATCGCGAACGGCCGCAAAATGCACCGAAAGCACTCCCAGACGGTTCATCGCGAGACATGATCGCAAAAACGGTCAGATTTGTCGCCAACTCCCGTTGCGAGGGCGAAGTAACAGAGAGCTGGTGAGATACGCGGCCTCGGGAATCGACGTCTGCGTGCTACAGTTCACATGTTGAGAGAACGATGGGGTGAAGCCTGAAGCCGAGGTGAGCGCCCTCACACCCCGGAGGCCCTTCATCGGAAATAATCGGCACCAGCCATGTACGAGATCCAGTTCCACCCGGCCGACATCCGCAAGCAGGTGCGGTACCACTTCCTGTCCCGACGGGCATTCCGTTGGTCGGCGGCGGGCGCGGTGGTGGTCGGGATTCTGCTGCTGATCGGCGTTGTCCTCGCACCGCTGGGGATTCAGGCCCTGCTGCTGACCGGCGAGCTGCGCGGTCTGAGGCAGAACAACAGGATGCAACGCGAGGTGTTGACCCAACGCCAGAAAGCGCTCGGGATTCTGCAGGGGCAGGTCGACTCCGCGAGGATGCGCCAACAGCAGATGAGCCTCATTCTGGGCGCGCCCCAGACCTCCCAGGGCCTCGGCGGCTTCCCCGAAACGGCCCCGATGGAGATCATCGTGCCCGAAGCGGCGAGCGCCTTCGATCACGGGCTCAGTCTGCGTACCGAGAGCAACGCCCTGCTGACACTCGCGGACGAGTTGGCCAGCTTCGCGATCGCACACGATGAGTTGACGAGGGAGGTTCCCTCCATCTGTCCCGTTCCCGTCGGCAGCTTCGTGCTCACGTCACCGTTCGGCAACCGCATCTCGCCGTTCACGAACAATGTCGATGTCCACTCGGGCATCGATCTCGCCGCCCGCGAGGGCACACCCGTGGTCGCCGCCGGCAACGGACGGGTGGTCTTCGCCGGTCGATTCCCCCTCAGCCGTAACGTGCGCTGGTGGCGCTACGGCAACGCCGTGGTGCTGGTGCACGGCGAGCGCTACGTCACGGTCTACGCCCATCTCGAGGAGATCCTGGTCCGTCGCGGCCAGCAGGTGGAGCGCGGCGATCAGATCGCGACCGTCGGGAACACCGGGTGGAGCACGTCGCCGCACCTCCACTACGAGGTCCGCGTGGCGCCCGAGGTCGGAGACGAGCCGGTCCCGATGGATCCGCGGATCTACATCCTGAATTACCAGTGGAAGGGACACGAGGCCCTCCTGGTTCGGGCCCGACGCGCCCCCGTGCCGGACTTCGATCCCCTGCCCTCGAGGCTGAAAGTGAGATGACGACCATGGAACAGCCCAAGAACTTCCCCACGATGATCATCCCGAGCGGCACCGAGATCGCGGTCAACGAGCACGGACAGCTGTCGATTCGCACACCCGGCAACCTGGTCATCCAGAACTCCGGTGTGTACTCGGTGATCGAGTCCAATCGGGGATCGGTGCGGATCGATCCCGACGTCAAGGTCGAGGCCGTGTCGGTCCAGGCGGCGGACTCGTGCTTCGTCGCAGGCGAGCTCACCGCGTGGCGAGTCCGGGCCAACAAGATCACCCTGGAGAAGGGCGCTCAGGCCAACATCATCCTCCAGGAGTCCGAGTCGCTCGAGCTCGATCGCGACGCCCGGCTGGTCGGCAACTTCGCCTCAGAGAAGGAGCTGTACCTGATGCTCGGGAGGTTCAGCCGACAGCTTCGCGATCTGCCGCATAACCTCAACCGATCCGAACACGAGCGCACCGTCGAGTCAGGGGCCAAGGACCCCGGCACGCTAGCCGCCGACTCCACCGAGGATCCCTTCCCCAGGGTCGTCCCAGACGAAGAGCTCCCGCCCCATGACAGGCAGCAGCGGGACGAGCTGCTCTCGCTGGTTCGGGTGATTCTCGAACGGGAGCTCGGCCGCTCCAACCCCTCGGATAGCAGCCGCAGTGCACTCGAGAAGCTGCTGGAAGGCGTCCGCTCGAAGGATCTTCGGGCCTTGAAGGACGGCTACGCGTATCAGCTGTCGCAGGTCGAGAACCCGTCCGATGAGCTCGAGAAGGCTCGCAGGATGTTAGACAAGCTGTTTCGGTAACGCCCTGCGATTACCTGGATGCAATTCGCTTCGCGAATTGCAGTGGATACTGGGCGCGTTCCATCCCCCAGGGCGATGGGATAGCTCACAGCATCGGGGCGCGGATCCCCCACCCCGAGCGCCCTCGTCATCGAGGCGCCCTCTCCCCGACGCGCTCCTCGCGGAAGCCCGGCATGACGTTTCGAGACCTCAATTCCGGACGCTGTCCCCGACGATCATTGGCCTCGAAACGTCATGCCCGGCACGCCCGCACGAGGCGCTGTCAGCGTCTTGCGGTTCGCATCGACTGCCAGACACTTGAGGCAGTTCCCACGCCATGGTCGGCGACCTCGACGTCGCTGGGGAGGATGGACTTTGGGGCTGTGGTCGTATACGGACCAGTGGTTCGTCTCATCCCCCCACCCCCGGGCGCCGATGGCGCCGGCCATCCCCTCGAGCCCTCGAAAACGCTGACGACCACGAGGTCGCTCCTCCAGCACGCCCCTCGAATCTTCCAACCCCTCAAGTGTGGTGGTACCCTGCAGCGTGTTATGAACTCCTGAGGGGGGGAGTGATGACGACTGCCGAGAACCCCAGAAGGACGCCGCTGTATGACGAGCACCTCGCCGCCGGCGGCAGGCTGGTGCCCTTCGCCGATTTCCTGTTGCCGACCCACTACACGTCGCTCGCCGAGGAGCACACCGCCGTCCGCACCCGGGCGGGCCTGTTCGACGTCTCCCACATGGGCGAGATCGTTGTCCGCGGCTCGGGCGCATTCGAGTTCATCCAGCGGATCTCTTGCAACGATCACTCGAAGCTCGCCGTCGGCCGTGCGCAGTACACGGGGGTGATGTACCCGGAAGGCACCTTCGTCGACGATCTGCTGGCACACCGGACCGGCGACGACGAGTATCTGCTCGTAGTGAATGCGGCCAACACCGCCAAGGATTTTTCCTACCTGTCGGAGAGCGCCGCCGGGGATTCCGGCGTGGAAATCCTCGATCGCTCCGACGAGTTCGCCCAGATCGCGCTGCAGGGTCCCCTGGCTTCAGAGATCCTCCAGCCGCTGACCGCGGTCGCGGTCGACGAGATCAAGTACTACCGCTTCACCTGGGGCGAGGTGGCCGGCCAGCACTGCCTGATCGCACGGACCGGCTACACCGGCGAAGACGGCTTCGAGCTGTATCTTGCCCCCGAAGGGGCGGCCGAGCTGTGGCGCGCGCTGATCGCCGGCGGCCGACCGGCAGGCCTACTGCCCGCCGGCCTCGGTGCCCGTGACACGCTTCGACTCGAGGCCGGCATGATGCTGTACGGCAACGACATCGACCGGACGACAACGCCTTACGAGGCGGGTCTCGGGTGGATCGTCAAACTGGAGAAGGGCGATTTCATCGGTCGCGATGTGCTCGAGAGACAGCAGTCCGAGGGCGTCACACGCCGGCTGGTGGGCTTCGAAATGGTTGACCGTGGAATTGCCCGTCACGGTTATCCGGTGTGCACAAATGATGACGACGGGCCACAGATCGGCCGCGTCACGTCGGGCACCCAGCTGCCGACGTTCGGCAAGGCGATGGGGATGGCATACCTTCCCACCGACGCCACCGCCGTCGGCGAGGAGTTCTTCGTGGACATCCGCGGACGTGCCGCCAGAGCCCGGGTGGTGGAGCTGCCCTTCTATTCGCGAAGGAAAAAGACGAAGAAAACGCCGTGAGCAAGAAATGAGGAGGCATCGATGACCATTCCAAAGAACCTGTTGTACGCCCGCACCCACGAGTGGGCCCGCCCCGAGGGCGACGCGGTGGTCGTTGGAATCACCGACTACGCTCAGGACCAGCTCGGCGAGGTCGTCTACGTCGAGCTGCCCGAGGTCGAGACCGGCGTCGACGCCGGCGAGGAGCTCGGCACCATCGAGTCGGTCAAGGCCGTCGCGGAGTTCGTCTCCCCGATCGCGGGCGAAGTGATCGAGGTCAACGATCGCCTCGCGGATGAGCCCAACTTGATCAACGAGGACCCGTTCGGCGACGGCTGGTTGGTCAAGGTGTCGGGTTCTCTCGACGAGGACGAGATGCTCGACGCCGCCGCGTATCAGCAGATGGTCGAGGAGGAGAGTGCCTGATGCATCCGTGGGTCGGCGCCGGAGACGCGGACAAGCGTTCGATCCTCGATGAGCTGGGACTCGACGCGGTTGACGATCTATTCGCGTCGATCCCGGTCGAGGTGTGCGTCGATCGCGTCCCCCTGCCGGATGCCCAGGACGAGGTGTCGGTCCGCTGGGGCCTCGAGGCGCTGGCGTCCTCGAATCTGTCCGCGGACCGCCTGCCGTGCTTTCTCGGTGCCGGTGCCTACCGGCACCTGCAGCCGAGCATCGTAGATGCGGTGCTATCGCGAGCCGAGTTCTTCACATCCT
The DNA here is from genome assembly GCA_041552055.1 of Candidatus Sulfomarinibacteraceae bacterium. Taxonomy (GTDB): domain Bacteria; phylum Acidobacteriota; class Thermoanaerobaculia; order Thermoanaerobaculales; family Sulfomarinibacteraceae; genus JBFELO01. Next base: position 8,892 of record JBFELO010000153.1, read on the forward strand.
ACACTCCCTACCAGCCTGAGATCTCGCAGGGAACGCTGCAGGTGATCTTCGAGTTCCAGACCCTGATCGGGCAGCTCACCGGCTGCGAGGTCGCCAACGCTTCGCTGTACGACGGCGCCACAGCGTTGGTCGAGGCGGTGCTGTTCAGCCACCGCGTGCTGCGTGGCAAGCGCGATCTCGTAATCGTGGCCGAGACGGTTCACCCCATGTACCGGCGGGTGCTGGAAACCTACACTCGAGCCCAGGGTCTCGATCTCGAGATCATCCCGGGCGGCGACGACGGCCGCATCGATCTCGAGCGGATTCGCGGCGCCGACCTGGATCGCGCCTGCTGCGTGGCGATCCAGTCGCCCAACTTCCTGGGGATCGTCGAGGATCTCCCGACGCTCGCCGACAGTATCCGTGGCGGAGGAGCGCTCGCGGTACAGGTCATCACCGAGGCGGTGTCGCTCGGCATTCTCGCGGGCGGCGGCAGCTTTGGATTCGACGTGGTATGCGGCGAGGCGCAGTCGTTCGGCGTGCCACTCGGATTCGGCGGCCCACACCTCGGGTTCTTCGCCTGCGCAGAGAAGAACATCCGGCAGATGCCGGGCCGTCTGGTCGGACAGACCGTGGACGAGCAGGGGCTGCGCGCCTACTGCCTCACGCTGTCGACCCGCGAGCAGCACATCCGTCGCGCCAAGGCGACGTCCAACATCTGCACCAATCAGGGCCTCATGGCGCTCGCCGCCACGGTCTGGCTGGAGCTCCTCGGGGGCAGCGGACTGCGCGACCTGGCACGGACCAACCTGGCCCGGTGCGAGGAACTCAAACGGCGCATCGCGGACATCGGTGGCGGCTGGTCGCTCGCCTACCCGGACAGCCCGACATTCAACGAGTTCCTGCTCGCCGCTCCTGCACCGGCGACCGACCTCGTCGACCGGCTGGCCGAGGCCGGGGTGCTGGCCGGAATCTGGTCACACCGCTGGGGCGGATCGTGGCCCGACGGCCTGCTGGTGGCGGTCACCGAGCGGAACTCCGCGGCCGACCTCGACGCACTGGTGAGCGCGCTCGGGAGGCAGTCGTGAAGCGGCGAACGGTGCGTGACGAGCCGCTGTTCTTCGAGCGCAACCCGACCCGCGCGCGCCGGCAGGGGCTGTTGCTGCCGCCGCTCGACGTACCCGACGTGGAACCCGCAGAGGTGCTGCCGCCCGAGCTGGTTCACACACCGGACGAGCACTTTCCGGATGTCGGCGAGCTCGAGGTGGTGCAGCACTTCCACCGTCTGAGCCAGCTCAACTACTCCGTGGACGAGGGCCTCTACCCGCTCGGCTCGTGCACCATGAAGTACAACCCGCGACTCAACGAGCGGACGGCGCGCCTGGCGGAGTTCGCCGACCTCCATCCGCTGCAGCCCGAGCATCAGGTGCAGGGCGCCCTGCGATTGATGTGGCAGCTGGAGGAGGCGCTCAAGGCGATCACCGGCATGGCCGGCGTCACGCTGCAGCCCGCGGCCGGCGCCCACGGCGAGCTGACCGGAATCCTGATGATCCAGAAGGCCCTCAAGGCGCGCGGAGAGGCGCGCGAGGAGGTCCTGGTACCCGACTCGGCGCACGGCACCAACCCCGCGACCGCCGTCTTCGCGGGCTACCGAGCCGTGGAGATCCCATCCGCGTCAGACGGCACCGTCGACATGGACGCGCTCGACCGCCTGATGACCGACCGGGTCGCCGCCGTGATGATGACGGTGCCCAACACCCTCGGAGTCTTCGAGCACCGGATCCTGGAGGTCGCCGAGCTGGTCCATGGGCGCGGCGGCTTCATCTACCTCGATGGCGCCAACCTCAACGCCTTTGTCGGCCGTGCCCTGGCCGGCCGGATGGGCGCCGACGCGA
>JBFELO010000154.1:0-10582 GCA_041552055.1 Candidatus Sulfomarinibacteraceae bacterium
CTTCCGCACCCACGTGAAGCCCGAGCTGCGCGGCATCTCCGGACAGGACGAGTACGCCGACGGCATGGTCGAGCACGACTTGCACATCGGCAAGTTCCTGGATCTGCTCGACGAGCTGAAGATCGCCGACAACACCATCGTGTTCTACTCCACCGACAACGGACCGCACTACAACACCTGGCCCGACGCCGCGGCCACGCCTTTCCGGGGCGAAAAGAACACCAACTGGGAGGGCGGCTGGCGGGTGCCGGCCGCGGTGCGCTGGCCCGATAAGATCGCGCCCGGCTCGGTAACGAACGAGATCGTCCACCACATGGACTGGCTGCCGACCTTCCTCGCCGCCGCCGGCGATCCGGACATCAAGGGCAAGCTCGAGGCGGGCGGCGTCCAGGCGATCGGCCGCTCCTACAAGGTGCACCTCGACGGCTACAACATTCTGCCGCTGCTCACCGACGAGACCGAGGAGAGCCCACGTCACGAGATCTTCTACTTCTCCGACGACGGCGACCTGACCGCCCTGCGCTACGACGACTGGAAGCTGATCTTCATGGAGCAGAAGACGACGGGCACCTTTCGGGTGTGGATGGAGCCGTTCGTGCCGCTTCGGGTGCCGCTGATCTTCAACCTGCGGCGGGACCCGTACGAACGGTCACAGATCACCTCCAACACCTACTTCGACTGGCTGCTCGACCGCGCCTACCTGCTGGTCCCTGCCCAGGCCTACGTCGCGAACTTCCTCACGACTTTCCAGGAGTTCCCGCCACGCCAGAAGGCGGCCAGCTTCAGCCTCGACCAGGTGATGGAGAAGCTCTCGCCGCCGGGCGGTTGATCGCACGGGCAGGGCTTGTGGGCATGAGGGCGTGGGGGCATGAGGGCTTGACCAAAGCGTGCTGAAAAAACTCCTCACGCACTCAAGCCCAGCCCGGCATTCGGCACGAGTGCCGGGCGACCAAGCCCCCAAGCCCTCTGAGCGTCAATCCAGCAGCTGTCGCAGGCTATCGGTCATGAGGTTGACCGTGCGTGCGAAACCCGCGATCAGTCGTCCGCGTTCGAACGGCAGACGGAACAGCTCGAAGTCGCCGAGCGCGAAGGTCGAGGTGCTCTCGGGGAAGCGTTCGGTGTACGTCCGACGCGCCATCGAGTATGCGGGCGTGCCCCGCGCGAGCAGCTCGGCCGCACCCTTGTACCGTACCCGGGCGAGTTGGCCCGGCGGCGAGTCAACGGTGTCGGGCTCGTGGATCAGTACCGCGAATGGGACCCCGTCGGCCAAGACCCGGCCGTGGGGAGCCAGTCGCGACACGTGGATGACTGCGGCCGCCAGGTCGGGCTCGATGGCGAACGGCAAGATGCCGATCACGGGCTCGCCCTCCGACACCACGGCGAGCGACAACACGCTTCGTTCCGTGAGCAACGCGCGCAGCGTTGCGGCATCCTCCATCTTCATGACCCGGCCTCCGACGCGATCAGTGTAGCGAACGCCTCACGCTCGAGGAAATGCGGACGCCACGCGATCGAGTTGAGAATGCCGCAACGACCCGTGTAATATCGTCCGATTCGAACCCTCCGGAGGCGATTGATGACCGCACGCGACCAGATTCTCGACCTCAAACAACGGATGGGCCGCTCGATTATCGGCCAAGAGCACATCGTCGAGCGGTTGATCATCGGCCTGCTCGCCAACGGCAACCTGCTGGTCGAGGGGCTTCCCGGGCTGGCCAAGACCAGGGCGGTCAAGAGCCTGGCGAAGAACATGGAGGCGGACTTCAGCCGAATCCAGTTCACGCCCGACCTGCTGCCGTCTGACGTGACCGGCACCCAGGTGCTGTACTCGGAGGGTGGCAAGGACGTGTTCCGGTTCGAACCCGGCCCGATCTTCGGAAACATCGTGCTCGCCGACGAGATCAACCGGGCGCCGGCCAAGGTCCAGGCGGCGCTGCTCGAGGCCATGGAGGAGCGCACGGTGACCGTGGCCGGAGAGACCCACCGACTGCCCGATCTGTTCATGGTCATGGCGACCCAGAATCCGGTGGAGCAGGAAGGCACCTACCCGCTGCCCGAGGCACAGATGGACCGTTTCCTGATGCACGTGCTCATCGACTACCCGCCGCAGGAGCGCGAGGGCGAGATCATCCGTCTCGTCCGCGACGAGTCCGGGTCGTCGAACGCAGCGAGAAGACTGCAGCCGATCCCCCAGCAGGCGGTGTTCGACTCCCGTACCGAGATCCACGGCATCCACATCGCCGACGGCATCGACTCCTACATCGTCGACCTGGTCTGGGCGACGCGGGTTCCCGAGAGGTACTCCGACGACCTGCGAAAGTGGATTCACGTCGGCGCCAGCCCGCGCGGCGGCATCGCGCTGGACAAGGCCTCCCGCGCACACGCCTGGCTCCAGGGGCGCGATCACGTAACGCCGGACGACGTCCGTGCGGTCGTCCACGACTGCCTGCGCCACCGCCTGATGCTCAGCTATGAGGCGAACGCCGCGGGAATGACGGCAAACGACGTCGTCACCGAGATCGTCAAAAACGTGGCCGTGGCGTGAGCTCGGAGAACAGAGGTCGTGAAGAGCGCCACGCTCCATCAAAGACAAAAGGAGTATCCGTGATGAATGCGTGCCTCGCTCTGGCCAAGACCTCGCCGGCGATGATCCCTACCGTGGTCTTACTCGGTGCCGGGTGGCTCCTTCCGACGGCCACCGCCAGCTCAGAAGAACGTGCGTCAGCACCTCGCCTGATCGTGCAGATCACCGTGGACCAGCTGCGTGGCGACCTGCCGACGCGGTACCACAACCGATTGGGTGAAGGTGGATTGAGGTGGTTGCTCGAAAACGGGGTACGCTACGCCAACGCCCACTACGATCACGCCAACACCGAGACGATCGTCGGTCATGCCTGCCTGGCCACCGGGGCCGAGCCCCGCGTCCACGGCATGGTCGCCAACGTGTGGCTCGACCGCGGTCTCGGCCGGCTGGTCTACAACATCGAGGACCCGAAGGTACGCCTCCTCACCGCCGACGCCGACGTCGACGCCACGACCGAAATCGACCCGACGCAGCGGGCGGCCAAGGTCGAGGGGCGGTCACCCTCGGCGATGCTCGTCTCCACCTTCGGCGACGAGCTGTCGATCAGGACCGCAGGCAAGGCGAAGGTCTTCGGGGTGTCGGTCAAGGACCGCGGCGCCGTCTCGATGGCGGGCCACACCGGCACTGCATACTGGTTTTCCAAGGCCTCGGGTGAGTTCGTCACCTCGAGCTACTACATGGAGCGCTACCCCGAGTGGGTCGCGGCGTGGAACTCCCAACGGTACCCCTCGCGCTACGCAGACAGCGACTGGACCCTCCTCCACGACCAGGCCACCTACCAGTACGGGGACGCCGACGACGAGCCGTGGGAGACCGCGCTGCCGGGCTGGGGACGCGTCTTCCCCCATCCCTACGGCTCGGCCGACGGCAGCATGTTCACCACCTTCCTGACCCTGAGCCCCGCCGGCGACGAGCTGACCCTCGACTTCGCCCTCGAGCTGATCGACAACGAGGACCTGGGATCGGACGACGTGCCTGACTACCTCGCGATCAGCTTTTCCTCGACCGACTACGTGGGACACGTCTTCGGCCCCTCGAGCCTCGAGGCCGAGGACAACATCCTGCGCCTCGACCGGACGCTCGCCCGCCTCCTCGCGGCGCTTGACGACAGGGTTGGGCTCGAGAACACGGTGATCGTCCTATCGGCGGACCACGGCGGTCCCGAGGCGCCGGGCGCCCTGACCGAGCTCGGCCTCGACGCTGACTACGTCGACCCGTCGAGATGGGACCGGGCGCCGGCCATCGCAACCCTCAAACAGCGCTTCGGAGTCGGCGAGGAGCTCATCGATCAGTACTTCCACCCCTACCTGTACCTCAACCGTGAACTCATCGCCGCCAAGGGCCTGGATCAGGCCGACATCGAGCGGGCGGTGGCCGAGGTCCTGACCGACTTCGACGGCGTGGCGCTGGCGGTCTCGAGCAGCACGCTGAGCACCGGCAATCTGCCCGACACACCGATCCTGCGGTCGGTACTCAACAACTTCAACCCCAAACGCTCGGGCGACATCTACGTGGTCTTCGAGCCCCACCGCTTCATCAACGACTTCGACGGTCTGGTGGTGGCCTGCACCCACGGCTCGCCGTGGTCCTACGACACCTACGTGCCGGTGATTTTCGCCGCACCGGGGGTGCCGCCGCAGACTGTCCACCGCCGCATCAGCCCCCTCGACATCGCTCCGACCCTGGCTGCCGTGGTCGGCGCCAAACCGCCGTCCGGTGCCGAGGGCAACCCATTGCCCGAGGTGGTTGATAACTGACGCCGGCTCTGCGGACATGAGACATCCCACCGTTCCCCCGCGACCCGTCATCGACTCCGGTGTTCGAGGTGTGTACGCCTCGCTCGACGAGCTGGCGCGGCTCGAGCACAAGGCCAGCGGCTACTCGTTCCTGCCCCGGCAGCCCGTGCACTCGCTGCTCAACGGCCGCCACTCGTCCCGGGTACGGGGGCGTGGTCTCGACTTCGAGGAGCTGCGCCACTACCAACAGGGCGACGATCCCCGCACCATCGACTGGCGGGTCAGCCAGCGAACGGGCGAGCCTCACGTCAGGGTTTTCACCGAGGAGCGTGACCGGCCCGCACTGCTCGTCGTCGACCAGAGACTCAACATGTTTTTCGGCACCCGCCGGGCGATGAAGTCGGTGGTGGCCGCCGAGCTGGCTGCGCTCGCGGCGTGGCGGGTGTTCGACCAGGGCGACCGCGTCGGAGGCCTGGCATTCTCGGACGCCGAAATTCGCGAGGTCCGGCCGCACCGGAGCCGCCGGCGGGTCATGCGGGTGCTCGGTGAGGTAATCGAGCTCAACCACAAGCTCCGAGTCGATGCTGCCATGGAAGACGCACCGCAGATGCTTGATCAGGTGCTCGGGCGGGTTGCCCGGATCGCGACTCATGACGCACTGATCATCGTCATTTCGGACTTCTTCGGCGCCGGCGACGCAACCCGTGAGCTGCTGACGCGGCTCGCCGCGCATAACGACGTCCTGTGCGCCCTGCTGTACGACCCCATCAAGACGTCACTGCCGGACGCCGGCCGCCTGGTGGTGTCGCGCGGCGAGCTGCAACTCGAGCTCGATACGACCCGTGGCAAAGAGATGCGAGGGTTGACCGAGTACTTCGCGGATGATCTGCTGGCCACCAAGGACGTCCTCGCGAAGGTTGGCGTGCCCGTGCTGTTGATCGACACCGTGGAGGACCCGGCCGAGCAGATTCGGCGCCAGCTGGGGTACGTGCCGCGGGGCGGGAGGGGTTGATGCCCAATTGTCATCCTCATCGTCATCGTCATCGTTCTCTGATTGCGATCGGGAGTCGATGACGATGAGGATGACCAGCGCGAGACGAGGTGGGAGCGCGAGAGAATGAACCCGACCCCCGCCCCGATTCCGGAGGACTTCGGCAACCCGTGGATGGCGAACCTGACCGAGATCGGACTTCCCGATCCGGTGCCGTGGTGGCCGCCGGCACCGGGTTGGTACGTCGTCGCGGGCCTCCTCGTTCTGGGGCTGTTGTGGCAGGCATGGCGGTTGCTCCACCGCTGGCAGGCGAACGCCTACCGGCGCGAGGCGCTCTCCGAGCTGCGCGACATCGAGGCCAGCGGGGTGGATGCGCTCGTGCGGCTTCCCGCCCTGTTGAAACGTTCGGCACTCTCGGCCTACCCGCGCGCGGCTGTCGCGAGCCTGTCAGGCGACGCGTGGCTGGGCTTCCTCGACGGCTGCCTTGGAACGACCGACTTCACACGAGGTCCGGGCCGTCCGCTCGCGGAGCTCGCGTACGACCCTGCAGCGGCAGCTCGACTGTCCGGCAGCGACGTCCGGTCGCTCGTCCGCCTCGCACAGCGCTGGGTGCGTCGCCACCAGAGAGTGAGCCCATGATGGCCAAGAAGACGCACGAAGAGGCACCACGAGAGGCTCGGCCGCTTTCTGTGTGCCTTTTTGTGCCTTTTCGTGGCCATTCCCTGGTTCCGGGGGCTGAATGCTGACCTTCGCCCACCCGTGGCTGGCGCTGCTGCTCCCCCTCCCACTGCTGGCACGGCTGTTCCTACCGCCCTACCGCGAGGCGCGCGAGTCGGTGCGGGCACCGTTCTTCGACGAGATGACGCGGCAGCTGGGCGTCGAGCCCATTCCGGGTGCGGTCGTGGCCCGACGTACCCTCCTTCAGATGGTGCTGCTGTTCCTGGCATGGCTTCTCGTCATCGCCGCCCTCGCGCGTCCGCAGTGGGTCGGGGAACCGATCGAGCAGATTCAGTCCGCACGCGACCTGATGATGCTGGTCGACCTGTCGGGCTCGATGGAGGTCACCGATTTCGTCAGCGATGCCGGCGAGCGGATCGATCGCCTGTCGGCGGTGAAGGAGGTTCTCCGGGACTTCGTCGCCAGGCGGGAGACCGACCGCCTGGGCCTGATCGTGTTCGGCAATGCGGCCTTCGTCCAGGTGCCGTTCACCCTCGACCACGCGGTGTTCCTCGAGCTTCTCGACGAGGTCCAGGTCGGCATGGCCGGCCCGCAGACCATGCTCGGCGACGCCCTCGGGCTGGCGGTCAAGGCGTTCGACGCCTCCCAGGCCGAGCAGAAGACGGTCATCATGCTCACTGACGGCAACGACACCGGCTCCAAGGTGCCGCCGCCGACTGCCGCCGAGCTCGCTGCCAAACGCGGCCTCACCGTGCACGTCATCGGGGTCGGTGATCCCTCTTCCGCCGGCGAGCAGCCGCTCGACGAAGCGACGCTGCGCGCGATCACCGATACCACCGGCGGGGGCTTCTTCAGGGCGGAGGATCGTCCCGGCCTCGACGCCGTCTACGCCGAGATCGACGCCCTGGAGCCGTTGGACTACGAGACGTTGTCGTACCGGCCGACATTCGAGCTCTACCACTTCCCACTCGGGGCGTTCCTTGTGATAAGCGTGGGATATCACCTCGTCATGGCAGTGTGGTCTTTTGCGTCAACCATCCGGGACAGGTCGGGCAACGGAGAGTTCAGTGTTCAGAGCTCAGAGTTCAGACGAAGTGAGAGGAGCCTTCCGTGAGTCCGGTTCTTCGTGTGGAGAACCTCGAGGTCTATCGGCGCCTGTGCAGACTGCACATCGGGGTGTCTGGACTCACGCATCAATGGCCCGCCCAAGAACGATTCGAGCTCTCATCGCAAGTAAGGAGCTCCTCGAACAGCGCACGGGCACAGCTGGCAGAAAAACACGACGACCGCCACATTCGCAACAAAATCGAAGGCGTCAATCGAAGTAGGGGCGAATCAGCAGAAACGATTCACCACCTCTACATCGCAAGGCTCAAGGTTTACATCGATCAGGAGGTTTATGAGCATTATCGACGCGAGTATCAGGAGTGCATCAAGATGCTCAACGGTCTCGAGCGAGCCCTAGAGAAACAAGTCCCCCAGCAAAGCCGTCGCTGGCCACCAAAACACCTCCTGAACTCTGAACACTGAACTCTGAACACTCACGATGGACTTCTCACCACTCACCAGCCTCCACCTCCTCCGCCCTCAGTGGCTCTGGGCGCTGTTGCCGCTGCTGCTGGTCGTTGTATTGATCGCGCGTCAGCAGAGCGCGGCCGCGCGCTGGCGTGGTGTGATCGCACCGCACCTGCTCGACCACTTGGTCGTTCGCCCGCGGCGCGGCTGGGCGGTGCGCCCACTTCACCTGCTCGTGGTCGCGGGCCCGCTCACAGTGGTCGCACTTGCCGGACCGACCTGGCAGCAGGAGCCGTCGCCGTTTACCGAGGACACGGCACCGCTGGTGATCGTGCTCGAGCTGACGCCGCAGATGGAGGTTACCGACGTCCAGCCGTCTCGCCTCGAACGCGCCAGGCAAAAGGTGCGTGACCTGGCCGAAGCCAGGGGTGGCGCTCGCACTGCGCTGCTTGCCTATGCCGGTTCCGCCCACACCGTGGTGCCGCTCACCGACGATGCGGCCGCGTTGGAGGCGTTTGTCGCGGACCTTTCCCCGGCCCTCATGCCGGTCGAGGGCCGTGAGCCGGCGGCGGCGCTGCCGCTGGCGTCCGAACTGCTCGACCGGGACGGCACACCAGGGACCGTGTTGTTCGTGACCGCCGGGATTCCCGGGCGATCGTTCGAGGGCTTCGAGATCTTCTCCCGCGAACGTCGCGACCAGCTCCAGATCCTCGCCGTCGCCACCGAGGCCGGCGGGCCACTGTCGGGCGGCGGGTTCTCGGCGTTGGACGGCAACGCTCTGGAGGCGCTCGCGGCCCGAACCGGTACCGTCGTGACCCTGTTCACCGTCGACGACTCCGACGTCGAACGGATCCTCAGGCGAACCGAGCGTCACCTGCAGCAGGTCCAGCAGTCCGAGCCCGGGGGCCGATGGCGTGACGAGGGCTGGTGGCTGGTATGGCCGGTGGCGGCGATCACCCTGCTGTGGTTCCGTCGCGGCTGGCTCATCCGGTGGGAGGGATAACACGATGAATGGCCGCGAAGAGGCACGAAGAGGCACGAAACCCAGGCATTTCCTTCTTCGTGCCATTTTGTGCCTTCTTGTGGCGATTCCGGTTCTCTCTTCATGCGACTCACGATTCGGATTTGCGGACATCTGGCTCACCCGCGATCAGCAGGGACATCGTCTGTTGGAGCGGGCAGAGTACTCGGAGGCTGCGACCCGGTTTACTGATCCGATGTGGAAGGGCACGTCGCTCTACCTGGCAGAGCGCTTCGACCAGGCGCTCGACCAGTTCGCTCGGGTCGACACGCCCGAGGCCTGGTTTGCCCGCGGCAACGCCCTCGCCCACCTCGAGCGCTACGAGGAGGCGGTCGCGGCGTACGAGCACGCGCTCGAGCTGCGACCCGACTACCCGGCGGTCGAGGCCAACGTCGACTACCTTCAGCCGTTCCTGCCGCTCGAGTTCGAGGGCGGGGTGATGGGCACCGAGGGCCGCGACGCGGCGGCCGACGACGTGGTCTACGACGCCGATGCGGATCGCCTCGATCAGGAGGGTCGCGACACCGAGATCGACGGCGGCGGGTTGCTCAGCGAGGACCAGCTCGCCGACATGTGGCTTCAGCAGGTCGACGCCAGCCCCGCCGCCTTCTTGCGGGCCAAGTTCCGATTCCAGCTCGCGAGGCAAGACGATGACGAGTAGCAGCCTGAGACGAGGCCGCCAGAATGAGAATGGCCACAAAAAGGCACTCAATGAAAAAGCCTAGCCTCCTTTTTGTGTCTTTTTGTGCCTCTTTGTGGCCATTCCTTCCCGCCGCATCAGAAGGTCACTCAGAGCAAAACCTCATCGCCTCGAAGCACGTCATGATCCGATCCAGAGTCGAGCCCGAGCGTGTGCTGGTCGGGCAGCGCGCCAAGCTCACGATCGAAGTCCTGACCAGGACCTGGTTTCTCGCGGCGCCAGACTTCCCGGTGACGATCGACGCGGAGGATGCCGTGGTGCTCCGACCCGACACCTTCGGTGTCAACTACACCGAGCGGATCGGAAGCGACACCTACGCGGTTCAGGCACGCGATTTCTCCATCTTCCCGGTCGCGCCAGGCGATGTGACGGTCCCGCCGATCGAGGTTCGAGTGGTTGTCGCCCGGGCCGATGGCTCACGCTCCGACCCCGTGCCCCTGCGCACCACCCCGATCCTCCTGGAAGCAAAGGTGCCCGACGCGGCACGCGGTCTAGGCCTGGTGCCGGCGACGCGCTCGCTCGAGGTCGCAGAGACATGGTCGAGATCGCTTGAGGGTCTCGAGATCGGCGATGCCGTCACGCGCACGGTCAGCCAACGGATCGAGAACTCGGTGGCGATGGTGTTGCCGGCGCCAGACCTCAACGCTCCAGAAGGGATCCACGCCTATCCCGATCGGCCGCTGATCGACACCGAGACCGGTCGTGGCACGCTGGCCGGTTCACGGGTGGATACCGTCACCTACGTGTTCGAACGCGCCGGCAGCTTCGCGCTGCCGGAGGTGGTGGTGCCGTGGTGGGACCTCGACGCCGACCGGCTGCAGCAGCACACGCTGCCCGCGGTCGGGTTTGAGGTCGTGCCCAGCTCCAGCCTCGCCGCGGACCACCTCGCCGCTCCCACCGACGAGCTCGAGAATCCGGCCGGGAGCGCGCCTCGGACCGCACCGCCCTGGCGGACACTGCTCGGGGCCCTCGCGGCGTGTGCTGTCCTCGTCGCCGCATGGCGGCCGATCGCGCGAGTCGTCCGGCGTCTCGTCGCACGGTTTCAGTCGACGCCGGACCGGGAGCGGAACGCCTTCGAGCGGTTTCGCCGCACGGCTCTCACCGATGACTCCGAGGCGACCTACGCCGCGCTCATGGCGTGGCTCGACCAGACCGAGATCTCGGCCGGGGCAGCGACGTTGCGCCAGTTCTGCGACCGGCTCGACGACCCCGCTCTCTCTCGGGACCTCGCGGCCCTCGAGAACAGCCTGTACGCCTCTGCCGCGCCCTCCGAGAGCTGGTCTCCGCACCGACTCGTCAAAGGGGTGGGAACGGCGCGACGCCAGCTGCTGCAACGGGCGACCGAGGGTCATGTGAC
>JBFELO010000155.1:0-10577 GCA_041552055.1 Candidatus Sulfomarinibacteraceae bacterium
TGCGGATGCGTGGCACTCCGTGGTACTTGGGGCCAGCATGGCTCGTCGTAGGCGCGGAGAAGGGACGATAACCTAACGTAAGGACGGACGGTGGGAGGCCCGGGTCAGCCTGGGGAACGGACAGCGCAGAGCCCTCTACGGCAAAACCTCGGGCGAGGTAAGAAAAAAGCTCAGAGATGCTCAGGACGCTATCGAGGCAGGCGCTCCGATTCCAAGCCAGAAGCTGAACACAAAGAGCACCTGGAATACTGGCTCGACACTAAGAGGGCCAGGGTTCGGCCACAAACACTGAACCGATACTGGAGACTCCTGGAGATGCACGTGAACTCCTTCTTGGAATCGATGCCCCTGACGAAACTGACCCATCAGAAGATCGAGGCCTTATTCAGGAAGAAAGAAGCGGAAGGCCTGTCCACCGGATCGATTCACAACATCGCTGCGGTGTTGTCGAGCGCTCTGAATCGTGCGGTCAAGGACGGCAAAATATCGGCCAACCCCGCAGCGAGAGCCGAACGGCCACCACTCGTGCGGAAAGAGCAGCTGGTGCTCGACCACGAGCAGATTCTGAGTTTGCTCGAGGCAGCGGAGGGTGATCGGTTCGAGGCTGTGTACTTACTCGTGTCCACCAGCGGCATGCGGGAGTCGGAGATATTCGGCCTACGTTGGCGGGACGTGAACCTCGGCAAGGCAACGGCCAAGATCACGGGATGTCTCTCACGGCTTCCAAAGGACAGTGACGTTCCCGAGGGCGCAGTGTTTCTCGAGGGACGGTGGGTTCTGATACCCCCAAGACCCATCGAGGCCGGCGCACGCTCCCGCTGACCCCTGAGGCTGTCGCGGCGCTTCGGCGTCATCAAGCACGGCAGAACGAGAAACGGATGGCGGCAGGGGAGCTGTGGACCGATACGACCTGGTGTTCACGAACGAGGTCGGCGCGCCCGTCGAGCCGACAGGGTTCTACCAGCGACAGTTCTTGCCTCTTCTGAAGAAGGCCGGATTGCCGCGAGTGACGTTCCATCAACTGCGGCACTCGGTTGCGACGGTGTTGCTTGAAACGGGCCTGCATCCGGCCGTCGCGAGCGCCCTGTTAGGCTACGCCCAGATCTCCAAGACTTTGGATGTATACTCCCATGTTGTGCCGGGGCTTGCTGCTAAAGGATCGACCGCGCTGAGGGAGCTGATCTGGGGGGATTCGAACGAACTGTCGTCAGATCTGTCGTCAAATGACGAGCGTGAAAATCAGGAAGAAAAAGCAAGCTCATCTGTAAACTGATGTTATGAGCGTGGGGCTATAGCTCAGGTGGATAGAGCAGTGGTTTCCTAAACCATTGGTCGCAGGTTCGAGTCCTGCTAGCCCCGCCAGTTCCCGCTGCCGCGATCCGTATGCCTCCCGGCCGTCGTCGCTGGGGCGTCCTTCTCCCACAGGATTGTGGACCGATCCCCTCGAGTGGCAGAGCACTTCACACCGACATACACTGAGTGGAGGACGATCACAACCAGGAGGAGGATGATGCGACGAGGACTCTACGTGCTGATCGGGGTTCTGTTGGTGCCGACCGTGGGTCTCGTGGGCGACGTGGTCTCGGACGGCAAGTTCAAGTCAACGATGTCAACAGGTGCGCCGCTGGACGTGGCATCGACCGACATGGTGCCGAACCTCAACGCCGACATGGTAGATGGGGTCGAGGGAGCGGACCTGGCCCTGGCCGACCACTCGCACACGCTCTCGCTCGTGAAGACGTACGGTCCTCCGACCTTTGCCATCGCTCCGCCCCACGGTCAGACGCTCGACTGCACGTTCCCGGCAGTCAATTGTCAGATCATCACCTCGGGCACGACGAATCTGTACTTCTCCCTCGGGATTGAAGGTCCGGCAACACTCAGTCGAGTGTTCTGCCGGGTGGGGGATGAAGATGGGGAAACAGACAACGACATCACCATGAGGGTCATCAACGGGCCATCCATCGCGCTGGGGACGGATTCTACCTCTGGTGCTCCTGGCGACACAGACTTGGTCGTGGACGCGGCCGCCGTGATCGACTCGGGCTCACGCGGGCCCACGGTGCATCTGAGGACGGTTCGAGGGTCCGAGAGCATGTTTGTATACCACTGCTACGCAGAATATGCGGTGGAGGTGCCATAGGTCCCGCTCCCACTGCTGCCAACCATAGGTCTCCGGTGGCGCCAGCGTCGCCTTGGAAATCGGGCACGCGACGCACCGCGGCCGCGGTGGCACGTCCGAACTCCTTCGGGATCTGGGATACCGCACCAGAGAGCGAACTCCCCCGCGCGGTCACCGATCACCGCACCTGCCCTTTTCCGGCTGCGCTGGGTTTGGTTCAGCTGCCTTGCCGTCGGCCCATCGGGTACTCACCGGTCCGGCCGGCGAACGGCAGGGCCACGAGCCAGGGAAGGGTCTGACGGCGTCGTTCCTGAAACTGCTCCAGCCCGATGGTCATCGCCTCGTGCCCCGCCGCCGGCTGCGCCCGGTAGGTGCCGAGCAAGCGATCCCACCACGGCAGGTTGAAGCCGAAGTTGCTGTTGGTCTCGCGCTGGTCGATGGAGTGGTGCACACGATGCATGTCCGGAGTCACGACGAACCAGCGCACGACGTGGTCCAGCGCCAGGGGTATCCGGACGTTGCCGTGGTTGAACATCGACGTCGCGTTGAGCAGAACCTCGAATATCAGTACTGCTACCGCTGGCGGGCCCAGCAGCACGACCGCGGCGAACTTGATCACCATGGAGAGCACGATTTCCAAAGGATGGAATCGCAGCCCAGTGGTCACATCGAAGTCGAGATCCGCGTGGTGGACCATGTGGAGCCGCCACAGCGCCGGAACGGCGTGGAACATGACGTGCTGCAAGTAGATGACGAGGTCGAGCACGAGGACGGACCCGATAATCGCGATCGCTGGGGGAGCAGCAAGATTGTTGAAAAGGCCCCAACCGCGATCCGCCGCAACCGCCGCCACGCCGACCGCCGCGGCCGGGAAGACCAGTCGGAGTACCACGGTGTTCAGGACCGTGATTCCGAGGTTGGCGAACCAGCGGGACCCCTTGGCAGTGCGCAGCTCCCGGCGGGCGGCAGCTGCCTCCCACAGCGCCATTACGGCGAAAACGCCGATGAAGGCGCCGAGGCGTACTCCGGGTTCGTGACTCAGGATCCAACTCATGGTCATCCTGCCGATTACCAGAACACCATCAATCTACATTCCAGGCGCAGTCCCCAAGTACGTTAACAGAAGGATCAACAACTCGCTCATGACCGTGCCGTGATTCTTCCTGATCACTCCCGTTCCGCGAACCGAATCGATCTCTCGCCATCACGACGTCAGTGAGGAGATCGTGGACCAGGTCCACACAGAGAGCAGCAGCGGTCATGGGCGGTCCCGTTCTAGTTGGACCTGTTCTGAACCAGGCCGAGGTCGTTTCTTGGGTGTCCATACCGTGTCGAGGTCAGCGACGGGGAGAATAGACAACGAGATCAACATGGAGGTCGTCAACGGCCCACCCATTGCTTTCCTTGCACACACGCGGAGCTCATCCCACGTCGCACCGCCGAAGACCGGTATGGGCGTGGTAGCCCGTCGCTCAGGGTGTGGGTGTCGGCGTCGGAGTCGGGATGACGCGATCACCTCCGGAGATCGTGAGGACTCGAGTCGGTTCGGCAACCGTGGGCCCGTGGAACCCGTCGAGCGGGTTTGGGAGGACTTCCTCGGCGGGGGCGGTCGTGACTGTGCCCCTCTTGCTCTGGCACGCCCCATCCTCCCACTTCGACAGGTAGCTGAACGAGCTGGTCGTGGGCGATGTGGACCGGAAGAGCCGGTACGTTCCCGTGAAGGGATCAGGACCGAAGACTTCGAAGCTCGTTTGTGAGAATGAGTCGAAGCCAGTAGCGATAGGTGGATCGATGGCTGCATCACCCAGGCAACTGTCGAGCGAGAAGTAGATCGTCTTGCCGGACGTCAACAATCCCTCGGTTGGCTTGACCATGAACCATGCCATGACGCCTTCCACGTCGAGGAGTACTCTCGGGTACATGTCCTCGACGCTCGCGGCCGATCCCAGGTCGACTATTTGTGCCATGACCAACCCATCAGAATCTTTGACCACCGCAACTGGCAACGGCATCGCCACCGACTGAGCGAGCGCGAACTGAGAAGACAGCACGACCACAATAATCGCGAACCACCTGAACATACATCCCTCCATGGTTGTCAGTCATGGTTCTTTCTCGGGTCTCCGAGACAGCCCCTCGTCGACTATCAATTGTAAAGGATGCGAAGACTGCGGACGGTACCGGTTCGAGAAATACCGGCGAGACCTCCGAGCGGAAGAGGGTAGGTTCCTACCGCTCCGGCAGAGCCTCCCACTCCTCCCAGTCGATGTCTCGGCCCGGGTAGGCGACCTTTTTGAAGGGCCACTTCTCTGCGACCCACTCCTTCACGGCCAGCAACAGCTTCGGGTCCAGGCCCTTGTCGAACTCGCTCTTTCTGACCCACAGGAAGACCTCGGCGTCGTAGCCGCGCTTGGTGGTCGGGTCGATGTAGACACAGCCGAGGCAGGTGGATTCCGTTGGATCCATCACCGTGTAGGCGAACGAGCTTCGGCGCTGGAACTCCTTCTGGTGCCATCCGAGGTCGATCAGGTCCTGCTCGAGCGTCAGGTCCGGGCGCGGCCAGGTGGAGTGCGGCCCGAAGACCCCTCGCAGATGATCCACGCTCGTCATGACCGCGTCGTAGTCCTTGACGACGTCGTTGACCGTCAACATCCGAAGGCGGAACTCCGGCGTCTCCAGCTTCTCCGGCACGCTGAAATCCGATGGTACGAATGGGGTGTTTGACTGGGCCATCACAGCTCCGGGACCTGCGACCGACAATACCACGCCGAACACTGGCACGAGCGACAGAAAAGAGCGCATGATTTCAGATCTCCTCCAGTTCGACGTGACGCCCGCGGAGCGACGCACGAGACGATCATCACGGCGTTTCAAAGACATATTCTCTTCGATTCCCTCTTGTCGCGATTCTGAGTCGCCTCGGGCAACGAGTCAACAGGGTCACACGACGTGTCGTGAAACCCGAGACAGAGTCCACTCTGGCTGTTATCCTGCCCACGCACCTGACACGTCACGCGAGAAACCGGGCCGAAGCGCCCGCGGTAGAGGAGGAGGAGATGGGGAGAGGATTCGGGTCCGCTGCGTTGGGTCTTGCGTCCTTGTGTGCGCTGTCGTTGTTGTGTGTCGCCGGCGGATGTGCCCAGGCGCCACCGGCCCAACCGGCCGACGACACGAAGCACCTGGGGCCGCCGCAGGAATTTCTCTTCTGGTCGCCCGAGCAGCAGGTTGCCGGCTACCGCAACATTGACAAGGTGTTCCCGATCCGAACGATCGTCGCCGGCGGGACCCCGTTTCCCTTGCCCGTGGAGTTGATGGATCTGGATGACGTGCAGGTCCGTCACGACGATATGGTCATGACGGTCGACGAGTACTTTTCGCGGCAGAGGGTCGCCGGCTTGCTGGTCATCAAGAACGGCACGATCGTGTACGAGCGTTACGGTCTCGGCAACACCGAAGATTCGCGTTGGATCTCGTTCTCGGTGGCCAAGTCGGTGGTGTCGATGCTGGTCGGAGCCGCCATCGAGGACGGGTATATCGCGAGCGTCGACGAGAAGGTGACCGATTACCTGCCGCGGCTGAAGGGCTCGTCCTACGACCAGGCAACCATCCGAAACATCATGCAGATGGCGTCCGGCGTGCAGTGGAACGAGGATTACGCGGATCCCGAGTCGGACGTGAACAGCGCCACGTGGGGAACGCTGCCTCTGTACGAGTACCTGCGCCACAAACCTGTCGATACGGAGCCCGGGACGAAGTTCAACTACAACACCGCAGAGACGAATCTCGTCGGCACCCTGCTCAGGTCGGCGATCGGCAACAACCTGTCGACCTACCTGTCCGAGAAGATCTGGCGGCCGTTCGGCATGGAGGCGGAGGCCAACTGGATGCTCAGCGAGCCGGGCGGCGGCGAGATGGGCGGCTGCTGCATCAGCGCCACCCTGCGGGATTACGGTCGTATCGGGCTGTTCGCCCTCGAGAACGGCCGCCTGGCGGACGGAACCCAGGTGCTGCCGGAGGGCTGGATGAACGAGTCGACCTCGCCGTCGAACGGATACGCAGGCTACGGCTATCTGTGGTGGTTGCAGGAAGACGGGAAGTATGAGGCATCCGGCATCTTCGGGCAGGGGATCTCCATCGACCCGGAGGAGGGTGTGGTCATCGCGATCCACAGCGCTCGTGCGGTGGCGAGCAAGGAAGAAGATTGGGGCTTGCAGAGTGCTCTGTATGGGGCGCTGACGGAGGCTTTGAAGGACTGATCAAGGGAGGGGAGGCCTGAAGTGATCGACCATGGGGTCGGCAACCGGTGCCACCATGTTCTCGGCACTGAGTCGGTCTCCGGGTTGCCACACGTGGCGATACTCAGCCTTGTCGAGGACCGACCGAGTGCCGCCGCCTTGAATTCGGCCGAAGTGCGGTCGTGTGGGGAGAGAATGTCCGCAGATTGACCGGAGTGACTGGCCAGGTCCCGACACCACTCGACCGACCGCCGGGAGTTGATCGGCTCATTGGATCACGCCGCCGATCCGAGAGCGTCGCATTACCGTTCGATCGCGCCCTCGAGCCCCCGGGCTCCCGTTTGGACGGCGCCGGGAGAGCGTGACAGACCGCCGGCGGCGGCTCCGCTCCAGTTCTCGGTGTCGGCCGATTCGAAGCCGTCCGCGAAGATCGCGCGCGCGAGGTCGGACGAGTGGTTGTCGATCTGGTCGGGATCATTGGTCACCGCGTATCCTGCAGCCAGGAGCTCGTTCATCGAGCGGTCGAGGTAGGTCCGGAAGTCGCTCGAGGGATCGTCGGGGGTCGCGTCCGGCTCGGGCCAAGGGGGAGAGTACCCGTTGTCGAGGAATGCGGGGATCAGAATATTCGTGACCGCCCAGATGTCGGCGGCCACCGGGTCGGTGCTCGCCACCAGCTCGTCACGCCGGCTGGCGTTGGAGTAGGGGTTGGCGGGTCCGGCGAAGGGGTTGGCGTTGATCCAGATGCAGTCGAGGATGTTGAGATCGGGTGCTCGCACCTCCGCCATGACGGCCCCCATGAGACCATTGCGAACGGCAGTGTGTGAGTTGGTGTAGTCGCTCTGCGTCACGAGCCCCATAAAGTTCTTCACGCAGGCAGTCGCGCCGTAGACCGCGTGGTGGGACTTGAGGACGGGCAGGTTGATCAGCTTGAGCCGAGTCTGGTCGTAGCCGGTCGATGGGCTCCAGATGCCGTCGCGCAGGCTGACATAGGTACCGTCGTTGGTCTGGAATTTCGGGTACGACACACGGCCGTCGAGCAGGGCATCGTAGCCGGTCACGACGTATCCGTCGCTCAGATCGCCATCCGAGTACTCGTCCACGGCGCTGGAATTGAGCGACGACCAGTCGAACAGTGAGACCTCGAAACCGAGGGCGCGGAACGAGTCGACGACGTCTTTGGGCGACAGCGAAATGTCCCGCGCATTGTTGGCCGCGCGATCAAAGTCCGAGACGCCGACGAACTGGGTGTTCTCGACCAGGACCACCTCGCCGACAAAGGTGTCCGGATGGTCCACGATGAGTCGGATGAGACCGCGCAGGAGATCGACGTTGGTGCCACCGCGCTCGGCCCACTGGTAGTTGATCTTGATCAGCACCACGTCGTGTGCGGCGATCAGGCCGTCCGGACCCGACAGAGAACCGACTGCGGATGACCGGTAGAACTTGAGTCCCTTGGTCGCCATCAGATCGATCAGCCGGTCGAGTCCCGGAAAACGGTCGCCGGTCGGATCCTGCGGACAGCTCGACACGTGGTACACCTGCGCCCGGTAGTCGGGGGGCGGGTCGAGAAGCGTGACCGGAGCCGCCTCTCCGCCGACGAAGTAACCCGTCACGGCGACTGCAGTGAGGACACAGCCCATGATGGCCGCCACTCCGACCGGGCTGTAGATTCGGGTCGCCAGATGCCTCCGTGCCGCAACGACCATCGCGAACACCGGCGCGGCCAGCCCGACAACCGCGGTAGACAGTGCCGCCTGCTGACACGGGTAGGCGAGCCGGCTCGGCCTGGCTCCGGATCGGAGCACCAGCCAGGCGAGCGACAGGACGCCGGCCGCCATACCGGGAATCATGTACCAGAATCTGATGAGCAGGGGACGCACGAATCTCGGGCGCGATGTGCAACGCGCCGCGCGCTTGGATGACGTCGGGCGCTTGGTGCAGTCCATCGACCTGCCGGCTCGAGAATCGTCATTGTTTCACATTTATTGAGGAAGTTGAACCGCACAGCAGGCTCACCGCCGGGAATGGCGCGGATCCCGCGTCCGCCGCGACCATCGTGGCGCGTTCGCGTCAGTGCGTGAAGTTCACCGAACGCAGCAAATGCGCCTCTCGGCGCAGCTCCTCGATTTCGTCGGCGTTCAGCGGATTGGTCTCCGCAGCGCGATCCAGGCGCGCGAGCGCGTCGTCCGTCATTCGTCGGCGTTCCGAATGTGAATCCCGCGCCTCGGCCTCGATCAGTATCAACGCTGCGTCGCTGATCATGGCGTTGGCGAGCGCCGGGTTGAGCCGCAACGACTCGGCGGTGAGTCGCCGGCCGGTCGCGACCTCGCCTCGGACATCGCGGTTCTCGGAGCGCAACCAGTTCGCGCGCCAGCGGTGGACCTCGGCCGCGGTCTGGTACGCGGCGGCATTCTGCGGGTTGACCTCGATGGCTCGTGCTGACGCACGCTGGGCCGCGTCGAAAAGAGGTGCAGGGTCGGATCCGCGGCCTACCGCCCACCGCGCGGCGAGCAGTTCGACCGCGGCCTGTTCGAAGTAGCTCCAGTAGATGTTCGGGTTGATGTCGGTGGCCTGCGCAAAAGAGGAGCGCGCCTGGTCGAGCCACGGCGTGGGGTCGTGACCCTCTTGGAACCTGTGCAGGGCCTTGGTGCGGTAGGCGAGCCCCTGGTTCGCATAGGCGTAGGCATAGTTCGGGTTGAGATCGGTCGCGGCGGCAAAAGCGCCCAGAGCCTGGTCGAGCGAGGACTGTGGATCGAGACCTGTCCGGAGCTCGTAGTATCCCTGCCGCCAGAGCGCGATGCCGAGGTTGTTCTTCGCGTTGGCGTACGCGGGGTTGAGCTGGATCGCGCGTCGGAAGCTGTTGGCCGCACGCTCCAGCGACGGACGAGGATCCAACCCGATACTCATCTCGTAACGCGCAATTCGCTCGTGGGCGTAGCCGAGATCGTCCCACGCGAGTGCTCGGGTCGGCTCGTGCTCCACGGCACGCCCCAGACTCTCGATCGCCTTGTCGAGGGTCGGCCGTGGGTCCACTCCCTGGTCGAGCAGCTGCAGACCGGACACCGTGAGCGCGCCTCCCATGGCAAAATGCGCCGACGCGCTCGTAGGCGCGATTTCGATCGCACGTCGAGCGGCGGTGACCGCTCGATCGAGGTAAGGACCGGGATCACCTCCGCCGTCGTGCACCACGTCTGCCCAGCGCCAGTGGAGCCGCGCCAGCAACTCGTGGATCTCCGCACGATCCGGATCGACCTGCAGCGACAGGTTGCACAGCCGAAGCGCGTTGGTGTACTCGTCCACCGCGGCGTGGCCGCGGCGGACCTCCGCCCCCATGGCCTGGAACCACCGGGAACAGTCCCCCTGGTAGATGCTGGCATCGCTGCGCGCGATTGCCGCGGCCGCCGCGTATGCCTCACCGGCGCGGGAGAGATCGAGCAGCGCGTCCTCGTAGTCTCCCCGGAAGCTGCCCTCGCTGCCGAGCTCCAGGTAGATGTCGCCCTCGAGCTTCTTCGCCTCGTAGAGCCAGGGCGCGTGCTCGAACGCCGATCGTGTCTTGGTGAGCGCCTCGTCGTACCGCCCCTCGTAGAACGCGATGAGACCCTCGGCGTGGGCGACAACCTCGGTGGCCGAGGCTCTGCTCGACCGCAGGTTTTCCAGAGTCGGTTCGCGGTAGGCGCTCTCGATGTCGCTCAGGAAAGCTTCCCGCAGGGCGTCGTTGTCGAGCTGGCGCGCCTCCTGGAGCCGGCGCTCGTAGAGACTGCCCAACACCAGCCCGAGGGTGTAGGACACGGCCGGCGTCCGATAGCCGGACGCCGTTGCGGCTTCGAGGTGTTCGAGCGCGGCGTCATAGCCCTGCAGCGCGAGGTGGGCGCGGCCCAGAGCGTAGTGGCCCGGGCCGAGACTGAGGTCGCCGAGCCGTGCCATCTCCTCCTCGATCTCGGCCATGCGTGATCGGACGAGACGAGTCTCCTCTCGTCGGTCGTGGAGCGGCATCATCGAGTTGACCCGCACCAGACTCTCGATCTCCGAGACCTGTTCGAGCAGCCCCTGCGCGATGGCGGCCTGGCGCCGGGCCTGCAGATTCGTGCGCACGCTCACACCGGTGACCAGCGCGAAAGCGAGCACGACCGCCACCCCGGCGCCGATGAAGTCGCCGAACCCGCGCATGATGTTCCCGGTGATGTCCTTCTCGCCGAAGCCGGCGACGAGGCCCACGACCA
>JBFELO010000156.1:0-10536 GCA_041552055.1 Candidatus Sulfomarinibacteraceae bacterium
ATCACCGGGCAACAACCGGGTATTACACGTTCCAGAATGTGTTGCCGCGCACGAGTGCTGAGTGCCGAGCCTGCGATCCCCATGGCCGCGGCCACACTTCGCTCCCGAGGTCGTGTTGAGGGCGTGAGGGAGATGGACTGCGTGTCGCAGCAGCCGCGGGGCACTGTATCGGGTGTCAGAAGCTCAGGGCGAATGGCAGGCTGACGACAGCGCCTCGTGCGGGCGTGCCGGGCATGACGTTTCGAGGCACTCCGCCGCCGCAAAAAGGCCTGTGACACCGAGGCCTCGAAACGTCCATGCCGGGCTCCCGCGGGCAGCGCGTCGGGGAGAGGGCGCGTTGCGGAGGTGGTGGACTTACCGATCGAGGACCCTTAACCGGGCACGGACGCGGACGCGGGTGGGGGGTGGTCCAGCGACACGTGAGGAGCGACCAGCGACGGCCGGGAGGGGGATCCGGGATCAGAGATTTCGTATTCGGGCAGGTAGGCAAGCTCACAGCTCACAGCGCATAGCTCATAGCCTCTTCTCCCGCGCATGCCGCTCGACCCCCAGGCGGATCAGCTCGTCGAGCAGGCGTGCGTAGGGCAGGCCGCTGAGCGCCCACAGCTTCGGGTACATGGAGATCGACGTGAAGCCGGGAATCGTGTTGGCCTCGTTGATCGAGAACCGTCCGCTCGCACGTTCGAGGAACAGGTCGACCCTGGCCATGCCATCGCATCCGAGGGAACGAAAGGCCTGCACCGCAAGCGCCCGGGCGGCCTCGGACTGAGACTCGTCCAGCGGCGCCGGCGCGAGAAGCTGGCAGGAGTCATCGAGGTACTTGTCGTCGTAGTCGTAGAACTCGTGCCCGGGGACGATCTCGCCCGGTACCGACGCGCGTGGGTCGGTGTTGCCGAGGACCGCAACCTCGATCTCGCGAGCGTCGAGGCCCTGCTCGACGATCGCCCGTTGGTCGTACCCGAGGGCGCTCTCGATTGCCGCATCGAGAGCAGACTCCTGCGATACCTTGGACACCCCCACCGACGAGCCGAGCCGCACCGGTTTGACGAACAGAGGCAGGCCCAACTCGAGGCACAGGTCGCGAAGGCGCGACCGATCCGTGTCCCAGCGGCGGCGATCGACCTCTCGCCACTGGGGAGTGGCCAGGCCAGCCTCCCGGAGCAACCGCTTGCACAGAATCTTGTCCATGCACACGGCCGAGGATGTAACGTCGCACCCGGCGTAGGGCAGGTCGAGCATCTCGAGCATCCCCTGAATCGTTCCGTCTTCCCCGTACGGCCCGTGCAGGATCGGAAGCACGACGTCTATTGAACCGTCGAGGAGACGGGGGTCGAGTCGGTGGCTGCCGTCGAATCGGGCGACCTCGTCGGTGCGGTCGCCCGAGCCCTCGAGCACCCGGCGTGCGGTGTCGGGGTCGGCCCACCTTCCGTCGCGAGCGATCGCCATCGGGACGACCAGGTACCGACTGGCGTCCAGTGCGCCCGACACCGATCGGGCGGAAACCACGCTCACCTCGTGCTCGCCCGAGCGCCCCCCGAAGACCAGGGCCAGATGGAGAGATTTCTCGGCTGTGCTCACGGCATGTGTTCCTTTCAAGTCACTGTGTCGCCGGTTTGTGGCCTGACGATGACACCTGCGTGCCGATGTCGGGTCGTTCGGCCCCCGGACCTTGGCCGTCAAAGCTTTTGATACAGCAGGATGCCGTCCAGTCCCGCCTCGAATTCATTGACGTCCTCCCGCCACCGCTCGAGCAGCGGCTCCAACCTCTCACCGGATTCGATGCACGTGCGAGCCGCGGAAGATCCCGTCAACAGATCGATGGCCGGCACCTCGGACACGAACTCGTACGGCTCGTGACGCCACTCGAAGGAGGGCGGATCGAGATCATGAATCGTCTGCAGCAATCGCAGGCCGAGCTCGACCGGGCGCAACTCGGATCGATTGATCACGTGCACATCGACCCCCGAGCACACGGCGCCCTCGTGCTTGCCGAAGGCGGGCCGAAAACGTGCCGCTCGGAATGCAGCTCCCCCCGTGGCCGTCGATCTCAGGCGGTTCACCAGCTCCTGGGCGTCGATCCAGGGCGCGCCCACCAGGTGGAACGGGCGAGTCGTGCCGCGCCCCTCGGACAGCGTTGTGGCTTCGATCAGGCACAGCCCGGGGTACAGCGTGGCGGTTTCGAGGGTGGGCATGTTCGGCGAGGGCGGGACCCAGGGTAGGCCGGTCTCCGACCACCAGTGGGAGCGGCGCCAGCCGTCGCATGCCACGACGGACAACTCGAGGCCCGGATAGCGCTCGCGTTGAAGGAGCAGTGCCAGCTCGCCGAGTGTCAAACCGTGGCGGGCCGGGACAGGAAGCCGGGAAACGAACGACTCGTACCCGCGCTGCACGCGACCCCCTTCGCGAAGCACGCCGCCGATTGGATTGGGGCGATCGAGCACCACGACCTCGATGCGGCGTGGCTCACAGGCCGCCATAGTGGCGTCCATGGTGGCGGCGAACGTGTAGTGGCGGCTGCCGATGTCGGGAAGGTCTACCACGACGACCCGAACGTCGTCGAGGTGCTCTGATCGGGGCTCCAGGCTGGCGGCGTCGGTGCCGTAGAGCGAGCAGACCGGGATCCCGTCCGTCCGCTCGGAGTCGTCCGCGACCGCCTCCATGTCCTGGGCGATGCCGTCGATGCCGTGCTCGGGGGCGAGCAGCCGGATCAGTCGACCCGGCAGCGCCTCGGTGAGCAACGTTCGGGCGTGTTTTAGATCGGCCGAAACGGCAGCGTGGTTGGCGAGCAGTGCCCACGATCGATCGCCGACGACCGCCGGGTCGGTCGCCAGAGCTTCGAGGCCGGTGCGTACCGGATCCATGCCTCTATGTTAATCGGAGAAGGGGATGACGGGGTGGCCGCCCGGTGCCCATGCACGTGGGTGTGAGGGGGTGAGTGGAGCGCGCCGGGAGAGGACCGCCTCGGGTGTCCGGCAGTCGACGCGATCGGCAGACCGACGACAGAGCCTTCTGCGGGCGTGCCTTTCCTGACAATGTTGGGAGCACCGCCACCGATTCGAGGGGCTAGCTCGGTCCCAACATTGTCGAAGGGGGCACCCTCGGGAAGCGCGCATGGGACAGTTCGCGTTCTGTCAGATAATCGACGCGAACGTCAGGCCGCCGACAGCGCGTCGACGGGGTCGATGAAGATGACGATGACTGTGAAGACAAAGACGAGGATGAAGACGAAGGGCCGGTGGGTGAGGGAGCCGCAAGCCCACAAGCCCCCACGCCCTCAAGTCCTCGGTGAGTGGCCGCGGCGCGGTATAGCCCTCAAGCGAACGACCTCCTCGACGAGCCGCTCGGCGGCGAGCTCGACCTCCCCCTCGGTTGTTGTGCGGCCGAGGCTGATCCTGACCGAAGCGGCGGCGAGGTCCACAGCGATGCCCATGGCTCGCAGTACGTACGAGGGCTCGGAATGGTCGGAGGTGCAGGCCGAGCCGGAACTGATCGCCAGATCGGGCAGTGAGGCGAGGAGCGCGTTGCCGTCGACACCGGCGAACGACAGGTTGGAGGTGCCTGGGAGGCGGTGGCCGGCGGCTCCGTTGACGGCTACGCCGTCGAGCCGGCTCATGATCCGCCGCTCGAGCAGATCGCGGAGCCCGCCGATGCGCTGTGAGTCCGAGCGCCAATCGGTGCCGGCAATTTCGAGTGCCCGTGCCAATCCGACAGCGGCGGGCACATTCGGCGTGCCGGACCGGAGGCCGTACTCCTGGCCGCCTCCGTGCAGCTGGGGTCGGATGTCGATCGGCGGTCGGTGGTGCCGTCGGTACAGCCCTCCGATGCCCTTCGGACCGTACACCTTGTGCGCCGAGAACGTCAGGAAGTCCACCGCAAGCACATGCACATCGACCGCCACCTTGCCGATTGCCTGGGCAGCGTCGCAGTGGATCGGGACGTCATGCCTGTGTACGAGTTCGGCCGCCTCGGCAACCGGCTGGATGGTCCCGGTCTCGTTGTTGGCGAGCATCAGGCTCACCAGAACCGTGTCCGGACGTAGCGCTCCGGCCAGCTGTTCGAGAGCGATCCGGCCGTCGAGACCGACCGGCAGCAGTGTCAACTGCCAACCGTTCCGCTCGAGGTAGCGCAACGGCTCGAGCACCGACGGGTGTTCGGTGACCTGCGACACGAGGTGCAGTCCCCGATCACGGAGCGACTCGGCAAGGCCTTTGATGACCAGGTTGTTGGCCTCGGTCGCGCCGGAGGTGAACGTGATCTCCGAGGCTCTGTTCGAGCCGAGGCTCCGAGCGACCCGATGCCGGGCGTCCGAGAGCAGGCTGGACGCCTGCTGGCCGCTGCGGTGCTGGTGACTCGAGGGGTTGGCGTGGTGCGACGTCAGCAAGGGCACCATCGCGTCCACCACGCGCCGATCACAGGGAGTCGAGGCGTTGTGATCGAGGTAGATGACGTCGTTCTTCATGATATTCGTGGCGGACGATTCTACCTCGACGGCGGGTGGAATGCCTCCCACCGGGTTGCCTCGCGATGTGGTTCGACGATACCATTCGACTCCGCAACGCGGACGTGGCACCGTTACGGCTGCGAACGAGGTGGTTCATGACTGACGACGTCAAACCGGGGCAGGACGAGGTGTTCCTGACGGTGGAAGAAGCCGCGGCGCGCATTGCGCGCGGCGAACAGGTGATCGTAGTCGACGACGAGGATCGGGAGAACGAAGGTGACCTGATCTTTGCCGCGGACAAAGTCTCGCCGGAGGCGATCAACTTCATGGCACGCAACGCCAGGGGCCTGATCTGTATCGCAATGACCGCGGGGCGATGTGACGAACTCGATCTTCCGCTCATGGTCGAGAAAAACACGTCGACTCACGGCACCGCGTTCTGCGTGAGCGTCGAGGCCAAAGAGGGCACCACGACCGGCATCTCTGCCCACGACCGGGCGGCGACGGTGCGTGCACTGATCGATCCCGCCACCCGCCCGGGTGACCTTCAACGACCTGGCCACATGTTCCCGCTGCGGGCCAACAGCGCAGGCGTCTTGAAGAGGGCCGGACACACCGAGGCGGCGGTGGACCTCACCCGCCTCGCCGGCCTCACCCCGGCCGGCGTGCTGTGCGAGATCATGGATGACGACGGTGAAATGGCCCGGCTGCCGCGACTGCGGGAGTTCGGCCGCCAGCACAACCTCGGGATCCTCACCGTGGCGGATCTGATCGCGTATCGCATGCAGACCGAAAAGTTGGTCGAGCAGGTCGCGGGGCCGAGGTTGCCCACCGAGTTCGGCGAGTATCGAATCTACGGCTATCGGAACCGCGTGACAGGGGAAGAGCACATCGCACTCGTCATGGGCGATGTCGGGGACGGCGAGCCGGTCCTGGTGCGCGTTCACTCGCAGTGTTTGACAGGCGACATCTTCGCATCCCGACGATGCGACTGCGGCTCTCAGCTCGACATCGCCCTGTCGCGGATTGCCGAGGAGGGCAGGGGGGTGCTGCTCTACCTGCTGCAGGAGGGCCGCGGGATAGGCCTGTTCAACAAGTTGCGGGCCTACGAGCTCCAGGACCGGGGCGAGGACACCGTGGAGGCCAACCTGCATCTCGGTTTCAAGGCCGACCCCCGTGACTACGGCACCGGCGCCCAGATCCTCGCCGACCTCGGCGCCCGGCGGTTACGGCTCATGACCAACAACCCGAAGAAGTACATCGCGCTGCGCGGCTTTGGGCTGGAGATCGTCGAGCGGGTTCCTCTCGAGGTGCCGCCCACGGAGTCCAGCCGCAGCTACCTGGAGGCCAAAAAGGAGAAGATGGGGCATCTCCTGAAGCTCGTGTAGCGTCCGGCCCCGAACCGCGGTTCCTGACTCCTCATGGCAAACTCCTATCCTGTACCGGAGCTCGACGGCCTCGCCGAAGCGTTGGCGCGCGGCGATGGGCCGTTGGCAGTCGGCGGAATCGTGCCCGGAGCGCGATCGCTGGTGTTGGCCGCCCTGGAGAGTGCGCGCTGGCCGGCGGGTCGAGCTCTGGTCGTGGTGCCACACCTCAGCGAGAGCGAGGACCTCGCGGCCGGTCTCCGGCTGTTGGTTCCGGGATTGCGCGTCGGAGTCGTACCGGCGGAGGTGGCAGCTCCGTACCAGGGGAACGAGCCACCCCTGGCCGCCAGGCTCGAGCTGGTGCGGCTGCTGCAGCAAATCTCGGAAGAACGCGTCGACCTGATCGTCACCCCGGCTCGAGCACTGACGATGCCGATTCCCGATCCCCGCTCGGTGGCTCGACAGTCCGTCGAGCTCGAGCGGGGCGAGTCGGTCGACACGGGCGAGCTGGCGGGACGGTTGGTGGCGGCGGGCTACCGTCGCGTCGACGTGGTCGAGGAGGCTGGCGACTTCGCGATCAGGGGTTGGGTCGTGGATATCCACGCCGGTGGCGGTGGCGGAACGCGCATCGAGCTGGATGACGACGTAATCGTGAGCATTCGTGACTTCGACCCCGAATCGCAGCGCAGCCGAAGCGATCCGTGCGAGCGAGCGACCGCTCCCCCCCTCGCGCCGTTCCCCGCTGAACAGAAACGTTTGGATCGCGTCGCCTCGTGGCTCTCGAAAGATTTTCCGTCGCTCGCGCCGCAGGTGAGCGACGCGGTGGACCGCCGGCTTTGGTGGGGCACTCTCCACGTTGCTGATCCCTGGCTGACATGGATGCACCTGGGGGATTCGCTGGTCGTGTGCGACCGAGACGAGGTGCTCGGGGAGCTCGGTAGGTGGTGGAAGGTGCAGGAACGCGAGTGGCGGACGCTGTCCGATAGGACGCTGGAGCTGCCTCCGCCCGAGCGGTTGCTGGCCGACCAGGAGAACATTCGAGAGAGACTCCTCGTCCCCGACCTGCGGGTGGAGCAGCTGGAACTGGCCGACGGTGTCACGCGTTGGTGGCGCCTCGCGACGCATCCGACCGAGCGATTTGCCCGCGCGATTCCCGACCTGGTGCCCACGTTGCGTCACCGGCGGGCCCTCGATCACGCCCAGGTGCTGGTAGTGGGGTCGATCGGTGAAGAGAAGAGATTTCGTCACCTCCTGTCCGAGGGAGACGTCGTGCCCGTACAGGCCCCACCCGAACCCGGAGACGTCGCCATCGTGATCGGCGACCTGCGACACGGTTTCGTGTGGGAGGGAAGGCTCGCGGTGTACGGCCGGCGGGACCTGACGGCCGCTCCCCTGCAGCGACGCAAGGCCGGCGGCGCAGCGTTCATGTCCGACCTGCGAGACCTGAGACCCGGCGACCTGGTGGTCCACATGGACCACGGCATCGGGCGCTTCACCGGATTCCGCCGAGTCTCGGTGGAGGCGCGCGATCACGAGATGATGGTGCTTCGCTACTCGGGAGACGACACCTTGCTGGTGCCGGTCGAGCGGGCGGATCTGATTCAGAAGTACTCCTCCGGAGACGGCGATGGCGGGCCCAAGCTCGATCGGCTCGGGGGGACCACGTGGAGCCGGCGCAAGGCGCGAGTGAAACGCGCGGTGCGCGAGATGGCGGCGGAGCTGCTGCGCCTGGCAGCGGTCCGGAGCGCGGCCAGCGGACACGAGTTCTCGCCGGACTCGCCGTGGCAGAGAGAGTTCGAGGATGCGTTCGAGCACGAGTTGACGGCGGACCAGGAGCGCGCGATCGGAGAGATCAAGGCCGACATGGAATCCCCCCGACCGATGGACCGTCTGCTCTGCGGAGACGTCGGATACGGCAAGACCGAGGTGGCGATACGGGCCGCTTTCAAGGCGGTCCTCGAGGGCAAACAGGTTGCGGTGTTGGCGCCGACCACGATCCTCGCCGAGCAACACCGCAACACGTTCAATCGCCGATTCGCCGGCTTTCCGGTGGAGACGAGAATGCTCTCCAGATTCGTGTCGCCGCGGGAGACCAAGGAGACCGTATCCGGAGTCGCAGACGGGCGGATCGACGTCGTGATCGGTACCCATCGCCTGTTCGGGTCCGACGTCGTATTCCGAGACCTCGGGTTGGTCGTTCTCGACGAGGAGCAGAGGTTCGGTGTCGCCCAGAAGGAGAAGCTGAAGAGGTTGCGCACCGAGGTCGACGTCGTCGCGATGTCGGCGACGCCGATCCCACGCACCCTCAACATGGCTTTGGGGGGCCTGCGAGACATCTCGCTGATCGAGACACCCCCGCGCGATCGGCAGGCAGTCGAGACATCGGTTCTCGGTTTCTCCGAGGAGGTGGTCCGGGAAGCCATCCTGTACGAGGTGGAGCGCGGCGGACAGGTGTACTTCGTACACAACCGAGTTCGGTCGATCGGCGCCTTTGCCGATTGGTTGCGTCGCGTCGTGCCGGAAGTGCATCTCGTGGTGGCGCACGGACAGATGGCGGAGCGATCGCTGGAGCGTGCGATGGCTGAGTTCCTCGACGGAACAGCTCAGGTGCTGTTGGCGACCGCGATCATCGAGAACGGCCTCGACATACCCAACGCCAACACCTTGTTGGTGAACCGTGCCGACCGGTTCGGCTTGGCACAGCTGTACCAGCTTCGAGGTCGAGTCGGGCGATCGGATCGACTCGCGTTCGCGTACTTCCTGGTTCCTCCGTCGCAGCCCCTGTCGTCGGTGGCCCGCGCCAGATTGGCGGCGATTCAGGAGTTCTGTGAACTCGGCGCTGGATTCCGCATCGCGGCGAGGGACCTCGAAATCCGCGGTGCCGGCAATCTTCTCGGTGCGGAGCAGCACGGTTTCATGGAGGCGGTCGGCTTCGAGACCTACTGTCGCCTGCTCGAGGAGTCGGTGGCTGAGCTGGAGGGACGCGAGCTGCCGACGACGCGCGAGGTGGAGTTGCGGCTGGGCCTCGATCTGCAACTTCCCGAGCAGTACATCCCCGAGCCATCCCTTCGGCT
Organism: Candidatus Sulfomarinibacteraceae bacterium; assembly: GCA_041552055.1. Classification (GTDB taxonomy): domain Bacteria; phylum Acidobacteriota; class Thermoanaerobaculia; order Thermoanaerobaculales; family Sulfomarinibacteraceae; genus JBFELO01. The sequence continues at coordinate 8,880 of JBFELO010000156.1, forward strand.
CAGTTTCTACAAGAGGTTGGCATCGGTGGACGACGAGACGGTACTGGCAGCGCTCCTGGAAGAGGTTGTTGACCGGTACGGACCCGCGCCGGCGCAACTCGGACAGCTCGCGCTGGCGCAGCGCGTGCGGGTGGCCGCCCAGACGGCGCGGCTGCTCTCGGTGGCTCGGCGCGGCGGCCAGTGGCGTTTGCGTCTCGACCCTGACGCGCCGCCACCGGCGCGGATCGCCGCGCTCCTGGGACAGTGGCACGGCGGACGGATCGCGCCGAACGGGGAGATCTCGCTGCCGATCGAGGGCGAGACGCGGATGGAGCCGCTGCTCGAGTTCCTCAAGATCCTGGCCGAGTAACCGGGCTGACTCCAGCCCGCGCCCCTCACAAGACGTCTGCTGAGACCGCGATACGATGAGAACGTGACACCCCGTGAAGTCGGGCACGGTGTTTCGATCGAACCGTTCAGTGATGGCGGCTGGAGAGTCTGCAGCCGCCGTCTGGCGCTGCCGTGGAGAACGCGGGCGGGCAGCCACCCGGGTTCGGCCGTTCAGTGGCTGGGGGAACCGTACGAGGTGGTTGCCGAAGAGAGATCGCGGTCCGAGACGCGGTGGATCTTTCGGCCGTGGCAGGACTCCGAGGTGATGCGCACCGTGTTCCGCCTTGACGAGGCGTGGGTCGAGGCGCTCGCGGTCGCCGAACAGGAGCACCGCCGGAGAGGGGTGATCCGATGGTTGTCGGCCCCGCTAGCTCCGCTGCTCGCCATGGCGCCGGCTCGGTTACAGCGGCAATGGCACGATTCGTGGGGGTTCCCCGCCGTTGCGGCGACGTTGGTGTCGGCGATCTTCGAGCTCGCCGCGGGTGGCGTCGGGGTCGTCCAACTGCTCGCGGTCACGCTCGGGGCCGACTGGTTCCTCACCGGTCCCCTCAGGCTGGTCGCAGTGATCGGACCCGCGCTGGCCGCCGAGGCCCTCGTCAGGCTCGCCACCGCAGCGGCAAACGGCGAGCCGATGGGATCGGCCGCCGGGTTGCCGTTGGTGCTGCTCTTCCCGGGAACCCCGACGCCGCAACATCCGCCGCGCCCGGTTGTCCACCTCGAGGATGAGGAGTCGGATGTGCTCGAGGTTCACTCGGACGTCATCCGTCGTGATTGGGTGCATGACGGAGTGCTTCGGTACCGCGGGCGTGCTTACCGGTTGGTCGGATTGGAGATGCTCGGATCGGGATGGCGATATCGGTTCGAGCTCACCGACGACGAGGCGGTTGGCCCGCCGTTGCGTTTGACTGTGTCGAACCGACGACCGGAAGTCGCTGACAGAGCCCGCCCGCCGAGCGTTATTCGAACCACGATGGTCACGGCGGCCATATGCATGTCGCCGCGGAGGTACCAGGAGAGGTGGGCGCAACATCTGGGAGTCCGTCCGGTGTGGTTCACGCTGCTGGGTGCAGCAGCCGAACTTGTCGGGGGATGGATCAACCTCGGGCACGACTCGGGAGGTGGTGGATCTTCAACGCTGGCGGTGAACCTGTTTTTCCTGGTGGAGGCCGTGACTCGACTCGCGCTGCTCGTCTCGACGGGGCGGCCGGTGGGGAGCGTTCTCGGCTGGATCGCACATCCCCTTCTGGCACGGATGATGCCGGAAGATGGGGATGAGGGGATGAGGGGA
>JBFELO010000157.1:0-10426 GCA_041552055.1 Candidatus Sulfomarinibacteraceae bacterium
CGCAGGTCTTGTTGAGCAGCTCGAGAGCGCGGCACACCTCGAACGGACCGAACCCGTCCTCGTAGCGCTTTTCAGCCAAATCCCGGCAGTAGCTCGTGAAGAGACCCTTTTCCCCGGTTCGCACCGCATTCAGCAGATGCCGAAGGATGACCGTGAATCTCCATTCGAGAATCTCTCTCGGCACGGTCTGATAGTGCGGAAACCGCGTCGCACCCTCCGACCCGAGCAGCTGATGTTCGATGAACTCCTGCCGGATGTCGTCGTGGTGCTTCTCGAGCAGTCTGTGAATCCGCAGGTTGTCCCTGAGCCGCACCTCTTTGAGCGCCGCGGTGTTGCGGGTGTGCCACTCCAGTGGATCGGTTTTGATGTGCTCGACCATGAACGGCATGCGCCGGGGCAACAGAAGTCGCGCTCTCGGACGCCAGTCGAGGCGGCCGTAGGTGTAGCTCGGGTCGACCGCGAGGTCCCAGTCGATGTACTCCACCATCCACGGTCTCTCGAACGGTCTTTTGCCGAGCAGGCGGCCCATCAAGTCCCGACCCCACACGCCGATCCGAGCGAGCAGCGGCGGCATGCAGATCGGTTTCACCCGCCGGCCACGGAAGTTCACATTGGCGAGGTCAAACAGCTCGCGGTGGTTCACTGTATGACCCGGACTGGCGATCAGCACCTCCCGCTGTCTCAGCTCGCCCGCCATCGCCAACACCCGCCGAACGAACGGCGCGATCTCCCGCGCGTGCAGATAGGGAACCGCGGACTGCCCGCGCCCCCCGAGGATGCGCGAGTTCCAGGCACGGGACAGCCAGGTCTCCAGGAAGAAGTACACCGGAGCGTACTCGCACCAGTCCGAGAACAACGCGGCCAGTCGCATGATGCAGGAAGGAATCGCGTCATACTCCGCCAGCATCTCCTCCCCGAGCCGCTTGGTCACCGCGTAGATGTGGGTGCCATCAGGCGGCGACTGCTCGTCGAGCGCCTCGCCCGGCTTCGGAAAATCACAGGCGGCGACCGAGGATGCGAACACGAACAGCCTGAGATCCAGGTCGCGGCACTCCTCGAGGACGTTGCGCAGCCCGTCGACGTTGGTGCGCCAGTACTCCGGATGGTCCTCCCCGGTGAAGTCGTAGTGCGCCGCCAGGTGGACCAAGTAGTCCGCACCGCCGCTGTCGCGCACGAACTGAAACGCGGTCGCGACCGACTCGCGATCACCCACGTCGACCTGGAACCATGAGATGTTGTCGTGAAACGGTGCGCCGCACCGGAGCTGCGATCGGCGCGCCATGCCGACGATCTGATACTTCTCCTTGAGGCCTTCCAACAGACGTCGGCCGATGAATCCGGAAGCTCCCGTGATGATGAGACGGGGGAGTGCCATCAGTGGTCCTGATTGTACACCGACGGCCTGCAGGCCCTCGTGGGTGCCCGAGGAAGGGGCCGGGGGGGTGCACCTCCCAGCCGTCGCTGGCTGCTGGCCGCTGGATACCCCCGCCCGCCCACGGCGTGTGGACCCGAGGGCTTTGGGGGTCGACGAACTCGAGGACGCGTCGCTCTTCGTACGGCAGCGTTCCATCGTGTCATCCCGGGCGAGCGAAGCGAGCGAAGGATCCCCTCAAGCAAGAGCGACGCCGCGATCGGGGCCGCTATACTGAGCCGATGCACGAGATGGGCATCGCACTGGAGATCTACCGGGTGTGCCGCGAGGCCGCACAGGCGCACGGCGGCGGCCGTATCGAACGGGTACGCGTGGAGATTGGCGAGCTCGCGGCGGTCGAGCCGGACCTGCTGATGTTCGCCTGGGAGGCGGCCACGACCGAGAGTCCCGACGCCGGTGCGACCCTCGATGTCGCGTGGTGTTCGGCCGTGCAGCGGTGTGCCAACTGCGGTGAGGAGAAGCAGCGCTCCGAGGGCAGCTGGCTCCGCATCTGCCCGGACTGCGGGATGCCGCTCCAGGTCTCCGGCGGGGACCAGCTCGACGTGATCGACGTGACGCTCCTCGGCGAAGATGAGGAGCCAGGCGATGCCGTAGTGGAGGAGGCGGGATGACGCAGGTCGTGACTGTCAAGCGCCGGGCACTGGCCGCGAGCGAGGAACGTGCCGCTCTGCTCAGGCGCCGATTCAACGAGGCCGGCACCCTGGTCACGAACCTGATCTCGTCGCCGGGCTCCGGCAAGACGACCCTCCTCGAGGCGACCGCGCGCCACATGAAGGAGCGGCACACGCTGGCGGTCATCGAGGGCGACGTCGCCACCGAGCGCGATGCCGATCGCCTGCGCGCGTTGGGCGTACCGGCGCATCAAATTCTCACCGGCGGCGCCTGCCACCTCGACGCGCGTCAGGTCGAGGGCGCACTCGAAGAAGCGGGGCTGTTGCCGGTCGACATCCTGTTCATCGAGAACGTCGGCAACCTGATCTGCCCGACGACCTACGACCTCGGCGAGGACTTCAAGGTCGCAGTGCTGTCGGTCACCGAGGGCGACGACAAGCCGTTCAAGTACCCGGCGATATTCGCGCGGGCAGAGGTGACCGTCGTGAGCAAGATCGACCTGCTCCCCCACCTCCCGTTCGATGTCGAAGCGGTCGACGAGCAACTCCGGTCGCTGAACCCGACCGGCACCATTCTCCGGACATCCGCGACCACCGGCGAGGGTGTCGACGCGTGGTGTGAACTCCTGGCCCGACGCCTGTCCGACAAGAGGGATTCCTCGAATCGGGGCTCATGAGCGTTCGCTGTCGCACGGCGGCTCATCGATGACCGATCCGCGGGCTCGGCTGCGCATCCGCTGCAGCGGCGCGGTCCAGGGCGTCGGATTCCGGCCGACCGTGCATCGGATTGCCACCGAACTGGAGCTGACCGGCTTCGTGGTCAACGACCCCGACGGAGTCGCCATCGAGGTTGAAGGGCGGAAGGCGACCGTCGCGCGGTTCGCCGACCGCCTGCGATCGGAGCTGCCACCGCTGGCACGCCTCGACGGGTTCGAGGCCGACTTCGTCGCGCCGCAGGGTTCGACCGAATTTGCCGTCATCGTTTCGCGCGAGGGACGGCGAGCCAGGGCCCTCGTACCGCCGGACGCCGCGCTGTGCGACGACTGTCGCCGGGAGATGCTCGACCGGGCGGACAGGAGGCACCACTACCCATTCACGACGTGCACCAACTGTGGTCCTCGCTTCACACTGGTGCGACATCTCCCCTACGACCGCGACAAGACGTCGATGTCGTGCTTCCCCCTGTGCGCCGAGTGCCGGCGCGAGTACACGGATCCGGCGGATCGCAGGTTCCACGCCGAGCCGGTGTGCTGTCCGAGCTGCGGGCCCAGGCTGTGGCTCACGTCGGCGGACGGGTCGGTCCTCGCAGAGCACGCGGATGCGCTGTCCGCGGCCAGGGTAGCCCTGGGCGAGGGCAGGGTCGTGGCGGTCAAGGGGCTGGGAGGATTCCAGCTCGCGTGCCGCGCCGATACGGACGGACCCGTGGTCGAGCTGCGGCGACGCAAGCGACGGCTCACCAAACCGTTTGCCGTGATGGTCGGTTCTCTGGCCGAGGCCCGAGCCCTCGTCGACCTCACCGTGCAGGACGAGAATCTGATGAGGTCCTCGCGGTCCCCGATCGTCCTGGCGCCGAGACGCGAAAACGCCCGCCTGTCCGACCAGGTCGCTCCCGGCATCGAGGATGTCGGGGTGCTGCTGCCGACCACGCCGATGCACGTCGAGTTGTTCGACAATCTGGAGCCCTCGGGGTTGGTCATGACCTCGGCCAACCTGTCGGAGGAGCCAATCTGCCGTAGCAACAGGGAGGCCCTCGAGCGGCTTGCCGAGATCGCCGACCTGTTTCTGCTGCACGACCGCGACGTGGTTCGCCGCACCGACGACTCGGTCGTCCGGTCGACCCCCATCGGTCCCATCACGGTGCGGCGCGCCCGCGGCTGGGTCCCCGAGCCGCTGCCGCTGCCCGTGTCGGCGCCGGAGCCCATCCTCGCGACCGGCGGTCACCTCCAGGTGACCGCGTGTGTCGCCACGGGCGACCAGGCGTTTCCGAGCCAGCACGTCGGCGACCTCGACTCCGAAGCCGCGCGACTGTTCCACCGCGAGGTGATCGCCGGACTCCAGGACTTCCTCGAGGTGACACCGACGACAGTCGCCGCCGACGCCCACCCCGACTACCCGAGCTCGTGGCTCGCCCGGGAACTCGTCGACGAACGCCACGGCCGACTGATCGACGTCCAACACCACCTCGCCCACGCCGCAGCAGTCCTCGCAGAGCATGGCAGATTCCCGCGCCCTGGAGAGGTCGCGATGGCGATCAGCCTCGACGGAACCGGCTGGGGGCCGGACGGAACTGCCTGGGGCGGAGAGTGGCTCGGCCTCGACGGCCATCTGCGCTGGCAACGCCTCGCTCATCTGGAACCGCTGCCGCTCGTCGGCGGCGAGCGTGCGGTGCGGGAACCGTGGCGGGTCGCCGCGGCCGCGCTGGGACTGGCCGGAGTCGACGATTTGACCGAGAGAATCCCGCTGGCGGGATTGATCCCCACCGAACGGCTGGCCGAGACCGCGCGGCTTGCAGCGGAGGGAACCTGGCCGCTCGCATCCGGCGCAGGCCGATTGTTCGAGGCGTTCGGCGCCGTACTGGGCCTGACCGCCAGCAACGACTGGGAGGGGGAGGCGGCCGTCCGTCTCGAAACCGTCGCCTCCACAGCCGCCGCGACGCACACCGTCATGGTGTGGCCGGAGGTCGAGATCGCGCACGACGGACCGCTGCCGCAGCTCCCCTCGGTTGCTCTGATCGCCGCCGGAGTTCGCCGGTTGGCAGAAGGAGCACCAATCGGAGAGGTGGCGGCCTCTTTTCACGCCACGTTCTGTGCCCTGGCTGCGGAGCTCACGTGCCGCGTGACGCCGGACGAGGTCACGGCGGTCGCGGCGGGTGGCGGATGCATGGTCAATCGGCTCCTCATCGCCGGCCTCGACCGCTCCCTCGGTTCCGCCGGGTACGAGCCCCTGTTCGCGATCAGCGTACCGCCCGGCGATGGGGGATTGTCGTACGGGCAGGCAGTGTTGGCGGCCGTGTCCGCGGCGCTGGACGTCGAGATCGAGCAGACTGGAGACTCGTTGCGATGAGGTATCATCAAGCTTCGAAACCTCGGGCTGGAGGGTGACCATGTGTCTCGCGATTCCGATGCGGCTGGTGGAGCGCAAAGAGATGGAAGGCACCGTCGAGCTCGACGGAGTGCGCCGCACGATCTCCCTCATGTTGCTGCCAGAAGCCGAAGTCGGACAGCACGTGCTCATCCACGCCGGCTACGCGATCGGTGCCGTTGACGAGGACGAGGCCATGCGCACGCTCGAGCTGCTGCGGGAGTACGCCGACGCCATGGAGGACCTGTGACCGACGCCGGCCTCCTGCACGACCGGCGCGCCGTCGCCGGTGTGGTGCGCGACATCGTGGCCGCTGCAAAAGAGCTCGACCGCGAGGCGACCTTCATGGAGGTGTGCGGGACCCACACCCAAGCAGTCGCCGCGGCGGGCCTGCGGCGGATGCTGCCCGACGGGGTGCGCCTGATCTCTGGCCCCGGTTGCCCGGTGTGCGTGACCCCCGTGGGCTATCTCGATCGTGCACTGGCACTCGCCGCTCTCGCGGACACGGTGGTCTGTACCTTCGGCGATCTGATGCGCGTGCCCTCGAGCACGGCGACCCTGGAACAGGCCCGAGCTGATGGTGCACGTGTCGAGGTGGTGTACTCCCCTCGCGACGCCCTCGAGCGGGCCCGGAACGCACCCGGAACGCGCGTGGTTTTTCTCGCGGTCGGCTTCGAGACAACGACACCGACCATCGCGGCCGCGGTCGCGGAGGCCGAGGCGAACGACGTCCCGAACTTCCTCATCCTGCCAGGGAACAAGGTGATCCCACCAGCCATGCTCGCGCTCGTGCAGGACGAAGAGCTGAACGTGGACGGCTTCCTTCTGCCCGGGCACGTGTCCGTGCTCACCGGCTGGGAGGCGTTCCGATTCCTCGCCGACGATCACCACGTGCCCGGCGTGGTGGTCGGCTTCTCCCCCACCGACGTCCTCAGAGGGGTGCTCGAGCTCTTGCGCCAGCGCAGAGACGGCACCGCCACCGTCGAGAATCTCTACGGCCGGGCGGTCTCCCCTGCCGGCAATCTCACCGCGGCAGAGCTGGTCGACGGCTTCTTCGAACCGGCCGACGCCGACTGGCGCGGGTTCGGCGTGATCCCCTGCTCCGGGCTCACGCTCAGGGAGCGTTATTCCAACCGCGACGCCGGAGACATCCCGGTCGAGCTTCCGGATCCGAAAGAGCCTGTGGGCTGCCGCTGCGGCGAGGTCTTGCGCGGCGTCATCGACCCACCCGAGTGCCCCCTGTTCGATGCCGGATGCTTGCCGTCGGATCCGATCGGCGCGTGCATGGTCTCCGGCGAGGGCACCTGCTCGGCGTGGTTCCGCCACGAGCGGTGGCGCGGCGAGGCGCGATGAAGGACTCTACGCCGTCACGCGTGCTGCTCGCCCACGGCTCCGGGGGACGCCTGACGCAGGAGCTCGTTCAACAGACCTTTCTGCCTCACCTCAAGAATCCGATTCTCGAGGTCCTGTCGGACTCCGCGGTATTACCGGAGCTCCCACCGGGACGGCCGGCACTCACCACCGATGGCTTTGTCGTCGATCCTCTGGTGTTCCCCGGCGGGGACCTCGGCTACCTGAGTGTGGTCGGAACCGTCAACGACCTTGCGATGGCCGGCGCCAGGCCGCTGTGGCTCACCTGGGCTCTCATTCTCGAGGAAGGTGCCCCGGGCGATCTGATAGCGATCTGCGTCGAGGGCGCCGCCAGGGCGGTCGACGAGGCGCAGGTCCAAATCGTGGCCGGTGACACCAAGGTCGTCCCCCGTGGCAAGGGGGACGGGGTGTACGCCGTGACCGCGGGGCTGGGCGTGGTGCCGCCCGACCGCGATCTGGGAGACCACCGTGTCTCGGCTGGTGACGCGATCATCGTCTCCGGTCCGATCGGCGATCACGGTGCCACAATCATGGCCTGTCGCCACGGCCTCGGCAGCGACGACCTCCGCTCCGACTGCGCGCCCGAGGCATCTCTCGTGGAGGCGGTCTTCGCGTCGGGCGTCGAGATCCATGCTCTGCACGACCCGACCCGCGGCGGCCTGCTCACCCAATGCCACGAGGTCGCGGTGGGCACCGGCCTCCGGCTGGTCCTCAGTGAGGAGGCAATCCCCGTTCGACCCCAGGTACGAGCGGTCTCCGAGGTGCTCGGACTCGAGGTGCTGAGCCTCGCCTGCGAAGGTCGCGTGGTGGCATGGGTGGCGGGGTCCCATGCAGACGCAGCCGTCGACGCTTTCCGTGCTCATCCCTCCGGGCGCGAGGCGGTCATCATCGGCAGCGTCCAGGAGCGCGAGCCCGGCCAGGTCCCCGTTGTGCTCGAGACCCTCGCCGGCGGAGAACGGCCGCTCGACCTGATGTCGGGGACGGATCTTCCCAGAATCTGCTAGCGCACTCCGCTACGCGGATTGCGGTGGATACCGGTCGGTCTTCCGATCGTGAACGTGATGGGATAACCCCGATACTGAAGGCCCCCGGGCACCACAACGGTCACCACCCCACGTGTCATCCCGAGGCCCAAAGGGCCGAAGAATCCCCTCCGATCTCCGGAGCGGCGATGAGATTGCGCGGGCGCTCGTTCGTGAGGGGATTCTTCGCTCGCTACGCTCTCTCAGAATGACACTTAGACGACGCCGCCAGAGCAACGTCCGAGGCCAATCGGCAGCTAATCCCGCAGCTCCTCCAGCCGCTCCTGCACCTTCGCGGCATGCCCCTTCGCCTTCACGTTGGGCCAGTGGTGGACGACCTTGCCCTGCGGATCGATCAGGACAGTTGAGCGGATCACGCCGGTGACGGTCTTGCCGTACATCTTCTTTTCGCCCCACGCGCCGTACGCCTCCATCACCCCGTGCTCCGGATCGCTCAACAGCCGCACACCGAGATCGTGCTTGTCGATGAACTTCCGGTGCTTGGCCGGAGGGTCCGGGCTGCAGCCCAACACCAGCGCGTTCAGCCCCCGAAAAGCCTCGATACCCTCGGTGAACTCGCACGCCTCGGTGGTGCACCCGGGGGTGTCGTCGCGCGGGTAAAAGTAGAGCACCACCCATGAGCCCTTGAAGTCGGCGAGCGAGACCTTGGCCTCGTCTTGGTCGAGCAGTTCGAACGTCGGCGCGGCGCGCCCGATCTCGATTCTTGAAGCAGCCATCGCGAATCCTCCCAGCTACTCTCGACTGAATCCAACATCTGCCGCCCCGAATCCGTTCCCACCGCTGTCGTGTTAGAGTTGCCCTTCCAGAGGAGGTTGGAAAACGATGACCAGATCAAGCCGTGTGCTGCTTCTCGCCATGATCATTGCACTCGCGGTCGGTTCACTCGCCCTTCCCTCGAGGGCTGCCGCGCAGGACGAAGAGAGCGACGCCGCCAATCCCGCGTTGCTCGATCCGAGCCTCGCCGCCCAACCCGCACCCGACACCTTCAAGGTCAAGCTCGAGACCACCAAGGGTGAGATCCTGATCGACGTGGTTCGCAAGTGGGCCCCCAATGGGGCCGATCGGTTCTTCAACCTCGTCAAGATCGGGTACTACGACAACACCGGCTTTTTCAGGGTCATCGACGGGTTCATGGCCCAGGTCGGTTTGCACGGGAAACCCGAGGTTACGGCCGCCTGGTCGCGGGTCCCGATCGCCGACGACCCGGTCAAGAAGTCGAACACCCGCGGCATGGTCACCTTTGCCATGAAGTCCAGCCCGAACTCGCGCACTGCGCAGTTCTTCATCAACTACGGCGACAATTCCTACCTCGACAAGAGCGGTTTCGCTCCGATCGGCAAGGTCGTCGACGGTATGAAGGTGGCCGATTCGCTGTACTCGGAGTACGGGGAGGGCGCGCCGCGCGGCACCGGACCCTCGCAGGGCAGGTTGACGCAGGAGGGCAACGCCTACCTCAAGACCGAGTTCCCCCAGCTGGACTACATCGTCCGGGCCACCATCGTCGAGTAGCGTCGCACTGGATCGACTGGCAGCTCGAACGCCGGCCGCAGTATGATCTGCCAGAGGTCCGATGAGTTCCAGCTCGGATGACGCGTTGCGCCGGCGGGCCGTGTTCGATGAGAACGCGGCGGAGATCCTGCGTCTGGCCGTCGAAAAGGGCTTGATCTCGCACCACGACGCCGAGACGGCGGTATCCGACATCCGTGACAGGATCACCGCGCAATCGTCATCCCGCGAGTCACCGTCAGTTGTCGAGGCACTGAAGGACGTCGGCGTCCTCGACCCGGACACACTTGACAGCCTGGCCGAGCAACTGGGCGTGGTGGGAGGGGTCACACCGCCGTCCGATGCGCCGCCAGAGGGTGTTGGCGGCGACGCCTTTGCCGATCCGTTCGACGTGCCCCCGGTCAAGAACTGGGACCGCTACGAGCTCGTCAGCTTCATCGGCCGCGGAGGCATGGGCGATGTCTGGAAGGCGCGAGACCCCCGACTCGGCAGGTTCGTGGCGATCAAGTTCCTACGCCGGGACACGCCCGAAATCGCTCGCCGATTCGCCCGCGAGGCCCAGGTACAGGCTCGGATCGACCACGACAACGTCTGCCAGGTCTACGAGGTCGGGGACGTCGAAGGCCACGCGTACATCGCGATGCAGTACATATCCGGCGGTTCGCTCAAGGAAATCAGGGACCTGGCCACGGTCCGCGATAAAGTCGAGATCATGGTCGACGTCGCCGACGGGCTGCACGCAGCCCACCAGGCCGGCCTGATCCACCGCGACGTCAAACCCGCCAACGTCCTCGTGGAGCGCACCGATGACGACGACTGGCGTCCGTTCGTCGTCGACTTTGGCATCGCCCGCGACGTCGACAGCCGCGGTGACGTCACGCAGTCAGGCATGGTGCTCGGGACACCCGCATTCGCCGCACCTGAGCAGGTGCGAGGCGAAACCCGCAACCTGGATCGTCGCACCGACGTCTACAGCCTCGGTGCGACTCTGTACTGGTTTCTCACCGATCGCCCTCCCTACGACGGCGGATATCCGGAGGTGTTGGCCGGGATCACCGACCGCGAGCCCCAGCCCCCTCACCGCCTCAACCCCGAGATCCCGGTGGACCTCGAGACGATCGTTCTCAAGTGCCTCGAAAAGGAACCGGACCGACGGTACTCGACGGCACGCGAAGTGTCGGAGGACCTCCGGAGGTTTCTCTCCGGCGAGCCGATCACCGCACGGCCGGCAAGCCTGATCTACAAGATCACCAAGAAGGTGCGCAAACACCGTGGGCTGACGGCCGCGGCCGTGGCGGTCGCGCTGGCATTCGCGCTGGTCACAGGCTTGAGCCTGCGCACGAACCTGCAGGCACGGCGCCAGGCGGCAATCGCCCAACGGC
>JBFELO010000158.1:0-10378 GCA_041552055.1 Candidatus Sulfomarinibacteraceae bacterium
GGCGGCGGCGTGGTGCCGTCGCACGAGCCGGTGGACAGCACGTTCACGCTCTTGGAGATCCCTGCCGGGAACGGCGTGCCGCCGACCTCGACCTCGACCAGCGTCACCGTCTTGGTGCCGCTCGTCGACCACTTGTAGCCCCACTGGGCGCAGTCGAAGATGTACGGTTCGCTGGTGTCGCACGTCATGGTCGTCGTGTAGCCGGGACACCCGGTGGGAGAGAACGCCCAGGTTGCCTTCTGCACGGATCCGGGCACGCCGCTGATGTGCAGTGACACCGCCTCGCCGCGATCGACGGTCGTCGGGCTGACCGTGAAGTCGAGATCGATGGAGCCGTCGATGACCGCGAGCCGCTTGGTCGCGACCGAGGTGTCCGGCGACTTGGTGAGCGTCAGTCGGAAGTCGTAGGTGCCCGGGTCGAGGGTCTCGGCCGTGATCAGGCACACCGACGACGCCGGGTGGCCGCCGTCGCACGATGCCAACTCGGCGACCACTGTCGAGGTGCCCGCGGCCAACACATCCCAGTCGTAGCTCAGACCGGCGGTGGATGAGAAGTTCGAGGTGCTGGTCAGCGTCAGGTCCTCGTTGTGGAGCGGAGTCGTGTCCGAGAAGCTGAAGTCCGCCGCCACCGAGCTTATGTCGAGCACGGCCTGGTCGGAGTCGGTGTAGCCGCCGCTGTGCGGCCACGTGACGAGGAGATCGATCGTCCAGGTCCCGCTGGCCGACAGAGTCACCGGTTCCGCGGGGCTGGCGCCGGTCCGGGTCTCGGTGGGCAGACCCGATCCGGCGGGCGGCGTCACCGTCCAGGCGTAGCTCGTCGGCGCGCCCTCGGCGGTCGCCGACAGCGTGATCGCGTCGTCGGTGATCGGCGCCGCCGGCGTGTACGACAGCGTGGTCAATGGCGTGCGATCGATCGACAGCGGCTTTGTCTTCAGCTGGTCGACGTCACCAGAGTTGCACGCCGTCGGGTTCGACGGGTCACACGGGAACGCGGCCGATGACACCGCCACGTGGCCCCAGTACGACGTCGCCGCCGGCAGATCCGGGGGAATCGTGAAGAGGATCGAGCTGCACGAGCCCATGGTCGGGTCACCGCCCACGTGCGGGGCGGTTGGATCCGCGCTCGTGGTCACCCACAGGGCACACTCGTCGTACGCGCCCCCGCCCGAGGTATTGGTGATCGTCACCGTGTCGCCGGGGAACGCCGGCTCCGGGTTCACCGAGAGCGCCGCGGCCGGTGCGGTCGGGCCGGAGCAGCCGGTCAGGTCGAACATCTTGGCGGCGGTCCACATGCCGGTGTAGAGATGGGTGCCGTCGGTGGAGAAGGTGCCGCCCATGATCTTCTCGCACTCGAACAGCGGGTTCTTCGCATTCGGCACCTGCCAGAAGGCCGGATCGATCGGCGTCGGGCTGCCGGCCACGAAGTCCTCGATCCGGAACAGGTGCTCGCTCTCGAACGACAGCCGCCGCGCGGCGAAGACGTACGGCCAGCGAATCGCGACCGTGGATACCAGACTGCCGGTGTCGTAGACGCCGATCGAGTCCGGGTTCCCCGGGTCGGAAACGTCCAACACGACAACCCTGTTGCCGTCGGCGATCACGGCGTAGTCTGAAATCGGGTCGACCTCGAGACCCTTGTTCTTGATCGAGGCGGTGCTCGACAGGGTCGCACGGCGGACCAGCTCGGGCAGCGGACCGCCCAGCAGCTCGTAGACGAAGGCACCACCGATTTGACCGCCGAGATAGACGAACTGTGTCCCGGTCACCTGGTGACCGTTGGCGACCTTGAACGGTCCGCCGGTGCCGTCCTCCACGCAGCCGACGTGGGTGAGGGCGCCGGGAGTAATGCCGTCCATCCGGATCAGCGGTGTGCCGCCGCTCGCGCACTGAATCGCCGAGCCGGACCCGTCCTCGAGATCCGAGCTGAGCACGTACTGCGTACCGCCGACCGTGAAGGTGAAGCCGAAGCGCGACGGCACGAGCGGGTTGTACTCGCGGTCGGCCGTCAGTACCGGCTCGGCCGCGGTGCCGAGGTCGAAGAGCACCGTCGCCAGCTTGAAGTTGGCGATCCCGTAGCGGCAGCCGTCACACACCGAGTAGTTGACCAGGTCATAGTCGGAGTCGCCCTGGTTCGGGATCCTGAACCGGGACTCCGACACCTCGACCGGATTCGCCGAATCGGTCACGTTCCACAGCTGCAGCTCGTTGCCCATGTTGAGGATCAAATAGTCCTCGCCGCTCCTGGTGAAGGTGCGCGGAATGAAGTACTTGTCGTAGTCGGGTGTGACCTCGCACCGGGTGACCGACAGCAGGTTCTTGGTCCAATCCTGGCAGTACTGGGCATCCGCGGCGGGGGCGGTGGCCAGCACCACCCCGACGATAAACAACGGGGCGGCCCGCCGAATAAAACTCGCGAGGACGCGAGGGAATGACATACGCACCTCCATCAGGCCAATCATAGGGAAATACAGGGGTCACTGTCAACGGTTTCGAGAGGCAGAACCGCGTAGATTTTCAGATATTTAGCTTCCCAGCGCCAGCTGTGACCTCGGTCACCGATCGGGTCTCGCCGGGACGTCGATGAACGCCGGTCATCATCGCACCTCGGACGCTCGAGGTCAACCAGGGACCTCTCGGTTCGACCGAGTGTTGACATCGCCGACGGCCAGACCGCAATTCTCACGGTTCTTCTCCCACTCCATGACCCCCCGGTTGCGACCCGAACCAGCAATTGGGCGGCCGATGGCTCTTCTGTCGTACCCGTTCCCGTTCCCGTTCCCGGACGAACAGAATCGCGGTCGACCGGGGCCCATCGAGCTCGAAACAGGAGAAACGCGGAGAGCCGTTCGGGCGCAGGAACGGGAACCGGGACTGGAACGGAACGAACCTGAGTGAATTGCGCAGGCACGATTCTGGCCGACGAAAAAGGGGCGGCCCGAAGGCCGCCCCTGGATTGTCGATGCGCGTCGAACGCGACTACGGAACGTAGTTGTAGTTGACGCCGAGATCCGGCAGGATCTGGTCGTCGAAGCAGTTCCAGTTCGCCATCACGGCGCCCGGACGGAAGCCGGAGTACAGGCCCTCGGCCACATACTTCACGCCCATCCAGGTCTGGTAGTGCAGCGCGATCGCCGGATCCTGCAGGTTGGACCACGGCCACACGAACAGGAACCAACCGGAGTTGTCGACCGTGGCGAACTGCTCGGCGTCGACCTCCTGGGTCTCGAGCGGCAGCAGGTTCTCCACCACGGTCACCGCGGTGCCGGGACGCGACCACGGGTCGGACGCTTCGGCCGATACCACAGCCTCGTCATCGTCCCACGCGTACACGGTGTACGCCACGCAGTTCAGGGAGACCAGCGCGTCGGGCGGCAGGAAGCCGTCGACGATCAGATCGTCGAGGTTCGCGCCGACGGTGGTCTTGAACGCACGGATGTAGGTCTTCAACACGGTGCCGTCGCCCAGCGTGCCGTAGGTGTAGCGGAACGCCCACGCGGTCGGCAGCGGCTCACGGTAGTCGGACACGTCGTTCGGGTTGGCGTACCGCGAGTAGAAGGTGACCGGGAACCGGGGGTCAACCAGGTTGGTCGTGGCGACCGCGGCGATCGAGGTGTCGGCCTCGAGGTGCACCGCGTTGTCGATCTCGGAGAACCGGTTGAACCGGTCCACCCAGACCACGTCTCCGATCAGCACGTTGTCGGGCAGCGCCTCACCGCCGCTCGCCGGATCCACGAAGTAGGTCGGCGAATCGGGGAACGACTTCCGGCACACATCCACCACGTCGACCGTGACGTACATCCAGGTATCGTCGGTCGCATCGCGATCCGTCCACCAGGTGCCCGGAATCTGGTAGTTGTCATCCAGGCTACCCGTGCAGTCGTTGAAGTAGTTCTCACCCGCCTGGCTCGCTGTCAGCCACTCCTGGAAGAAGCCGAGGATGAACTCGTCGATCTGCTCGGTCGCGAAGCGGCCGGGATAGGCCTCGGCGCTGGGCGCGCAGTTCAGGGTATTGGTCTCCTCAGGATCGGGCGGATTCGGGAACGGAATCGGGATGTCGGCTTCCACCAGCTCGTTGTTCGACGACCACGGGCCGTCGTCGAAGATCCCACCGTCACTGATGTACGCGGGATCAAGCGGATCGCTGACGGTCACCGGAAGCTGGCCATTCTCCAGGATGTTCCGGATATCGAACGTGACCACGTCATACCCCGTGAGCAGGATATTGAAGTCGAGGATCGCCGTGGAGTAGTCGGTCCACACGGTCACGTGGGCGATCTGCGCGTCCGCGGACACGTTGGTGATCGCCATCAAAGTGTTGTAGCCGTTAGCGCCTGCGTCGTAGTTGTACGACACGAACGGGAACAGCAGGGTCGCAGCCGGGGCCGGGTCGAAGGCGCAGACGTTCGCATAGGCGATGCTGCCCGCACCCAGTACCAGCGCGCCCGCCAGCGCCAGTGTCAGAAATCTCTTCATGCTCAACTCCTTCCTTTCCAAATGCTGTCCACAAATCTCGTCAGATTCTCTCGAACCTGTGTGCAATCGCATGCCCTCCTGTTGCCGCATCACCCCCTCTAAATAATTTCTTTGCAAACACTTGTCTCCAAATATGTCATCACAGCATAAAATATAGCACCCCATGAGGATGCCTGTCAAGCGCAGATATCACCGCAGCCCACACGGACCACATTATGCCCCGGGTCGAGAGCGGCGTCAAGGCGACCTCACGAGGGCTTGCGGGTGAACCACACCCGGATGCCGCCCGGCCGCTCGTCGACCGGAGTGAACGACGCCACCACGTCGTCCGCGCCGTCGCCGTCGAGATCCATCAGCTTGATGTCGTACGCGCGACCGACCTCGGCCAGCTCGGGGCTGCGCTCGAGGTAGTACTCGCCAGACGGGTTCTGCACGAAGACCTCGAGCCCACCCTTCTTCCGTCCGACAACGACGTCCGGCAGCCCGTCTCCGGTGAGATCGCCCGCCGCGATCCGGTACACCGGGTTGTAGCGCTGGTCGTCGTAGAACAGCGGGCCCTGCTCCGGAGCCTCGAGACCCGCCTCTCCCAGGCGGTACGGCATGATCCCGGTGACCGCCCGTGTCGTGCCCTCCACGGTCCTGAAGTGGGAAAAGGCGGTGAAGTAACGGCGGGCGTCGCCGTCACCCCAGATGTCCACGTCGAAGTGGTAGGCGCTGCTGAGCACGCCGGAGGCGTCCGCTTCCTCCCAGCCCTTGTCACCACGGTTGAGGTAGACCAGCTGCCGCCAGCCGATGGTGCCGGGCGACAGCACCAGGTCGGGACGCCCGTCGTCGTCGACGTCGACCGTCGCCACGTTCTCCCCGATCACCCCGTCCGGCAGCCCTTCTCGTTGCAGCTGCCAGCCGTTCTCGAGGTTGAGCACCACCCACAGTGTCGGCACGTCCTCGATGCGCTCGTTGGTCGCCATGTCGACATCGAGCTCGGCGAGGAAGGCCACGTCGTCCCGACCGTCGCCGTTGAAGTCCGCCACCGTCGGAGCACGTGAGGCCATCCGTGGGTCGGGGTTGGGCAGCCGTTTCGAGCGCGTGAAATCGCCCTTGCCGTCACCGTACAGCACGTACTGCGCCTTGAAGTGGATGGCGAAGACCACATCGCGGTGGCCGTCGCCATCGAAATCGCCGGTCGCGACGCCGCCGTAGTCGAACGGAACCTCCGCCGCCCACGTCGCCGCGCCCCAGTACTCGAATTCCCCGCCACCCTTGCCGAGAAAGATGAACGGCCGGCCCCGGCCCTTGCGGTTCGGCGGAAACACCAGGTCCGCTTTGCCGTCGTCGTTCATGTCGTCGACGGCGTAGTTCATCTGCCACAATCCTCCGGTCGGCAGCGACCCCGGAGCGCTCTCGAATGTGAGTCCGTCCATGAATGGCGGCGGCGGGACCTCTTGCGTGACGTCGAGCAGGTACATGTCCTCTCCCTGCTCGGCGAAGTACGCGTTGACGGCGAGAAGTTCCCTCTGCGTCGCCTCCCTGCGTTTCCACATCGCGTGCAGCGCCGATTCCGGGTCTTCCGGCGGCAGGCCCCTCACCCACACCGTGTCGTCATCCTCGCGAACGATCTCCATCTTGAACGACACCGCCGCATGGGGGTAGCAGTACTGCTCGTCGATGCGCACGATCCTGCTCTTGGCGAGCGGCCGCACGGTCATCCAGTTCTCGACGATCTCGGACCACGACTTGGCCTGTTTCGCCGGCTTTTCAGCGTCAATCGGAGCGTCTGGCCCTGCGGCATCGACCCCCGCCTTCTGTTCTTCCGGCTCGGCGGCAAGCGCCCCGGAACCCTGGTCCTGTGCCCATCCCGACACGGCTGCGGTAGCCACACCGACCACCAGCAGCACCGTTAAAACTCTCGTCATCACGACCTCCAAGAAAACAGTCTTACAACAAGTCCGGAATACTGTATCGCCAACGGTCCAGCGCCGCCGATCCCACAACCACCAGCAGGGCACCTGCCGCCAGCAGTCCGGCGATCATGACCGGTGGCGGCGGTGCCGCGCTCAGCAGACCTGCCCTGGCCACTCCCAACAACGGGGTGAAGGGGTTGAGTTGAATGAGCAACCGCAGCGTGTCCTGGCTCACCATCGCCAGCGGGTATACGATCGGCGCACCGTAGAACAACACCTGGAACACCAGCCGTAAGATCTCCGGCACGTCCGGCAGAAACGCACCGAGCACGCTGGCGGCCAGGCCGAGGCCGACGATCCAGAGCGCGAACAGCGCCACCGCCAGCATCACCCACGGCAGGTTGGTCAGCCCCATGTGGCCGCGCCACCAGCAGATCGCCACCACCACCACGAACGACAGCGCGTGATGGAGCAGGGTTCCGAGCAGGTCCCCGAGGACCAGGACCTCGGCCGGCAGGCGCACCCGCTGCACCAGGCTGACGTTGGCGCGAAACACCCCCGCCGCCCGCACGACCGCGTCGTTGACGGCCAGGAACGGGACCAGTCCCGTGATGAGGAATACGCCAAAACCCACGTCGGGCCGCCTAGCAAGATCGATGCCAAGACCGTCGATCTTGATCTCGAGAATCGCCGAGAACACCACCATGAACAGCACGAACTGGATCACGGTGCTGATCGGGGTCCACAGCCAACCGAGATACGAGCCCGCGTGCCGGGAGGCGAACGCGCGCCACGCCAGTTGGCCAAGCAGGAAACGGTTTTGGCTGAGGGTGGGCAGCAGCCGGAGGGGCGCCAGCAGGTGGGTGTTCGATGCCATCATGGAGCCCTGATCCGCGCCTCACGACCACCAATCGTCGACACGGGTATCGCGCCGGCTCGGCCGCGGTTCGACACCGAGCCGAGCAGCACACTGGGATCGAGGAGGAAGCGGAGTGGTCTGGATCACGATTTTCCCTTGACGGTCATGCTGCAGACGCATAAGATACATAGTGCGGCAGGAGTGTGTCCCTGCCGGCGGGAGATAGTACTACAGGCTGGAGAGAAACACCAAACGCATGGCCAGCAAGGACCAAACCCCCGCGCCCAAGGCGGCGACGATAGGAAGTCGCCTCAGAAAGCTGCGCAAGGAACGGAGCCTCACCCAGGCAGAGCTGGCACGCCAGATTGGCATTCAGCAGTCGGATCTGTCGCGGATGGAAAAGGGTGAGTACCGGGTGTCGCTGGACAACCTGTTCAAGATCCTGTCGGTGTTTGATCTCCGGATCTCCGAGTTCTTCGCCGATCACCTCGAGCGTTCGCAACCCGCCCGGCAGCCCCTCAGCCAGCGCGACATGCAGATCCTGCACATGCTGCGCGAGCTGGGTCCCGACTCACGGCAGGAGATCGAGGAGTTCATCGAGTTCAAGGTGCGTCGTGAGCGCAGCGACCGCCGTGCCGCCGACGCCAGGAAGCCGACCGAGGCGGGCTCATGAGAGAGCGCTTCGGCGAGCTGCAACGGCAGGCCGAACACGCGTTCGCCGGCGGCGACCTCGAGAACTCGCTCGAGCTGTTCGAGGCGGCCGAGTCTCTCGCGCGCACGCACGGCGACGTCGACCTGGCGGACCGCGCGTTCTGCAACCGGTGCGCGGTCCTGATCGAACTCGAGGCGGGACAGGAGCAGATCCCCGAGCTGAAACGGATCCTGCTCCGCAGTCAGGATGCGAAGACGCGGTACCTCGCGGCGTACTACACCGCCGAGGCGCTGCGCGGTGACGACCAGTTCGACAGGGCTCTCACCTATGCCCGTCGGGCGACCGAGCTCGCCGACGAGCTCGACGAAGGGCCGGCACGCGCGGCGAGCGCCAACCTGGTCGGCCTGATCGCGATGCGTTGCTGCGAGTTCAGCGAGGCCGAGCGGGCTTTTGCGGACGCATTCAAGAACTACGACGGTGCCGGCGGCTACCACGAGATCATGGCCGCACAGGTCCAGGACAACCTCGGGTATGTCCACATGTGCAGCGGGCGGCTCCAGGAGGGCCTCCGCCTGTGCGAGGCAGCACGGCTTGCGTTCGACAACCTCGGGGCCAGGCACTACGTGTACGAGACCCTTCAGGATCTCTGCTACGGCTACATTCTGGACGACCAGCTCGAGCGGGCCGAACAATGCGGCGATGAGGCGTTTCAACTCGCGCTCGAGTTCGGCGACGAACTCATCGCGAAGAACTGTCTATTCCTGCTCAGCGAGATCGCGGTCCGGCGCGGCGACACCTTCCGTGCCCGCCGGTTCCTCCGCGAGCTCATCTCCCACTATCCGGACGTCGGTGTCAGTGACGAGATCGTCGAGGTGTTCCTCGCCACCGATCTGACCACCGTGGTCAACCTGAGGGGGTGACGATGAAACATTTTCGATTCATCGTCGCACTCGCCCTCACGGTCGGCTTCGCAGCGGTCGCGTCGGCCGCCGACATGACCCTGACGGAGTCGGGGGACCTGTACCGGCTGACCCTGGAAGAGGACGGGCTCATCGTCACCGCAACCATGTCCGACGAGTCGGTCGTCGAACTCTTGGTGCCCCAGACCGCCGGAATCGTGACCCCCTCCTACCACGTCGGCGCGGACGAGAGCTCGGGGGCAGTGTTCGTGCTGTGGCAGGAGAATGAAGGCCCGGAGGCCACGGTCGTCTTCGCGAGTCACTCGGAGGGCACGTGGTACGGGCCGACTGTCCTCGCCGGCGGCGACGGTACCGCCGCGATCAATCCGCAGATGCTCCTGTTCCGCCACTCCAAGGTATTCGAGGCCGACGAGGAGGGCGAAGAGCCGATCGTGGTGGAGGACAGCATTCTCCACCTGGTGTGGTGGAGCTTCGAGGAGGCGATCGAGGATGGCGGTGCGGTCTACTCCTCGGTACCGGTCGACGACCTCGGCCTGCCGATCTTCGACGACGTCGACGTTCGGTCGCTGACCGACCTGCTCGCGTACGGGATCGCCTGCCCGGAGATCACCGACGCGGCTCGTCTTGCCCACCCTAGACTCTTCGTGGACCCGCAGAGCGGCAACCCGCACGTCTTTGCCACCGACATCGGACAGTGTCTTTTCCAGATCATCGAGCTCAAGTATCGGCCGCAGTTTGACTCGATCACCAAGCGCCGCCGTCGGGTGGTGATCTTCGGCCGCTCGCGAATGGCGCCCGTCCGCGCCGATCTCAAGCTCGCGACCGCCCGGGTCCAGGTCGGCCACAATCTTACCCTGGTGGTCTACTGGAACAAGGGTGACGCGGTCGACTACCTCAAGCTGACCGAGGAGGGCTGGACCGACATGCGGTCGCTCGCGCTCGGCGACGGCCTCGGCCTCCAGCGCGCGCTGGAGCTGATCGAGACCCTGACTCACTAGAGACCAGACCCAACTGAAACTCTCGCCCACCCTCGCGGGTGGGCGTTTTCGTGGTGCCAATGAGCCGGAGCAGCTCCGTCGTGATCATTGTCGACCGACCCTCGATGCCGGATGCTTGATGCTGAATTCTCCACCCGCCCGTCGTTAGCTTCTGGTCGCTCGATCCGCCCGCCCCCCCGTCCAGACTCCCGCCGTCATGAGCAAGGAGCGAGCCGTGAGGCGAGCGACGAGTCGAGGATTCCCCGAAGCAAAAGCGTCGTTTCGATCGCGTGGTCGCTCCGGAGAGCTGGGGGGATCTCTCGACTCGCTCGCGTTGCTCGCTCGCTCGGGATGACAAAAGCGGTGTGCGCGCGCAGCCCTCTGCGCGCCGGGAGCCGCTCGATCGGTCGGACCTGCGCAGCTTCGAAGCGCCCTCTCCCCGATGCGCTCCCCATGGGAGCCCGGCATGACGTTTCGAAGCCTCAACGCGAGATTGCTGCGGACTCGCGAGGTTTTCGTGGCTTCAACGCGACCTCTCCCGGACGCGCTCCCCGTGGTTACTCGCGGCCTGCGGCCGCGGTGACCAGCCGTCACCA
>JBFELO010000159.1:0-10257 GCA_041552055.1 Candidatus Sulfomarinibacteraceae bacterium
AGTGGCCGTAAGCCAGCCGCCCGCCCTCTCCGGCCCGGCTTGAGCCGGACCTCCGATCCCCATGGCAACGGCCACTTATCGCTGCTGCCGGCAGGTTGCCACCCTTGGCACGCCCGCAGGAGGCGCGGTCATCGGCTTGCAGTTCTCGTCGACCGTCTGACACCCGGCGCGCCCTCTCCCCGAAGCGTTCCCCGAGGGTGCCCCCTTTGACAATGCTGGGACCGAACGAGCTCTTCACAGCGGCGCGTGTGCTCCCAACATTGTCAAAGACGGCACCCCGCAGATCGTTCTGTGGTAGCGGCGTGCGCCTCGGCACACCGATCGTTGAAAATGCGAACGAACGGACCCGGTGCCAGGCGCCCTGTCGAACGCACAGACATGGACCATCGACTCGAGCCACGGGGTGCCTGGCACCGACGTTGGCGCTTCATACTGAAGGCTACAACCGCCTAACCCGGCTGTTCCAGGACCCGTGCGAGGAGTCCCTCGAGAGCGGCGGCGTAGGAGTCCCAGGTGACCGTCCCTCGCCATGCTCGGGCACCGGCGGTGAGCGCGGCGAGACGCTCTCGATCGAGTTCGTCGAACGTTCGCGCCAGCGCCTCGACCGAGCCCGGCTCCACCAGCACGCCGTTGACACCGTCGTCGACGACCTCGGGCAGACCGCCGACGGCACTCGCGACCACCGGCACACCGCTCGCCAGGGCGATCGGTGCGACCGCCGACTGGGAACCCGAGCGGTAGGGCAGCACCACCACATCGGCAGCCGCCAGCAGCGTCGGTATCTCCGACTCCGGAATCCACCGCAGGTCGAGCCGGACCAGCCTCTCCAGATCGAGGTCCCCGACCATGCGCCGGAGTCGATCGCCAAGCCCACCCCACGGCTCCCCCGCGACCACCAGGAGCCAACGCTCGCGACCGGGCAGCGCGGAAAAAGCCTCCAGCAGCAGTTCGACTCCCTTGTAGGGTCGGATGAGGCCGAGGAAGAGCGCTACCCGGCGCTCCTCTGGGAGGTCGAGGAGCCGACGTGCCTCTCCACGGTCCGGCACCTTGGTCAGCTCGGGGGGTGGGATCGGATGGGAAGCAACCGGAGCTCCCGGGAACTGTGCCTCGAGGTGCCGGCCCAGGCTCCGTGCGTGCGCGAACAGGCCCTGACAGCGCGACAAAACCGAGCGCGCGGCCAACCGTCTGACCGCGCCGGCATCGTGATCCGCAGGGTTGTGCACGACCGCCACGGCGGGCGGCCGCCGTGAGGCGCCGAGCAGGAACCGCCACCAGCCGGCCCACGCCCACGTCCAGTACGGCACCACCCAGGCGGTCGCGCCGACGGCCCGGGCCGCCCTCCTCACTTCGCGCCACTTCCACGGAGCCAGCGGGTCGAGCACCGCCCGCGTGCCGGGAAGCGCAGGGCACGCAGCGGGATCTCGGTCGTCGCCGCCCGGGTACAGCCAGCGCGGGTACTGGCGTCGTGGAGAGAAAAACTCGACCTCGTGCCCACGCCGACGCAGGGCCTGCACGAGCTCGCTCGTGGTGCGGGCGATGCCGCCGCGATACGGGTGTCCCGGACCGAACATGACGAGCTTCACGGGCACCAGCATCTCAGGTCCCGGGGGTTCGCGCCACAGCGAACCCGAGTCGTTCTCAGGAGACCCACTCGGGTTCCTTGCGTCCCCGTTCCCGTTCCCGTACCCGAACGGCGCCCTCGGGTCCCTGCAGAAGCCCCTCTGTTTCAGTTAGATGGAACGGTCGACCAAGTCTCTGTTCTTCCGGGAACGGGGACAGGAACGGATACGACAGGACGGTCAACCCGAGTCGAGTGGACAGGCAGTCCGCGGGCTACGAAGAAGACGACTCTCCGGTGCGGCCGAACCGGATCTCGAGGCGACGCTGGATCGACTCGGGGACCAATCCGCTGATGTCACCGCCGAGTGCACCCACCTCCCGCACCAGCCGTGATGACAGGTAGGTGTAGCGACCCTTCGGGGTCAGGAATACCGTCTCCGCCTGCGGCCACAGGTGCCGGTTCATCAGCGCCATCTGAAATTCGTACTCGAAATCCGACACCGCCCGCATGCCACGGATGATGTTGGTGGCACCGACCTCCTTCAGAAAACCCACCATCAACCCGCTGAACGCCCGAACCTCGACCGCCGGATCACCCTCGTACAGCTCTCGGATCATGTCCACGCGCTCCTGCGCGGTGAACAGATCGCTCTTGTCCGGATTGTTGAGGATTCCGATCACGACCTTGGAGAAGATCTGGGTGGCCCTGGTGACGATGTCGGCGTGCCCCATGTGAAACGGATCGAAGGATCCGCCGAACACGGCAACTGGTCTCGAGCTGTCGGTCACGGTCGAATTGTACCAGCCCTTCGCGTGCAGCTCGACCGCCTCACTCCTCGATAACGCTCGCGGTCGACCGGTTGTGGTGTAGGTCGATCGCCCGGACCACCACCAGGTGTCGGCCATCGGCGCCGGCAAAACTGAACCGCTCGGTGCTGCCGTCCATCACTCCGTCCGTCGGTGCCAGCGCGTTCCACCGCTCGCCGTCTCGCGACCACTCGACCCGCGCCACCGAACTCTGGCCGTCCTCGACGGTCACGTGCCAGACGCCGTCACGCCGCTCCAGCGAGACTGCCGGCGGTGTGTTGTCAACCGCGAACCATCGGCTCACACCCTCACCGGTGAGCTCATCACCGGGGTTTTGGAGCTCGTCGCTGGCAACCACCCGGAACCGGTATTGACCGTCAGGCATCGCCGTGGTGTCGATCGCTATCTGACTGCCCTTGAGCTGCTGCCGAACCGGCAGCCGAAAGCCATCGTCCCGCTCCACTTCGAGCTCGAACCGCAGCGGATCCTGGTTGACATCCTCGGCTTTCCAGCTGACGGTCCGGAAGCCGACTCGATAGTACTTCTTGCCCTTCGTCGAGTTGGCCTTGGCGTTGGCGCCCTTCTCGTCGATCACGGTGAAGATGCCGGAGAAGTCGGGATGCTCACGCTCGATCACCGGACCGGCCGGCGGCGGCGCCGCCAGGTAGACCTCACCCGGCGGATGCACCGATACGGACTGAATATCGGGTGCCAGATTGACCTCGCGGAGTGCCACCTCGACCCGCTCGACGGTCGCACCCGGCGGCAGCTCCACCTCCCACTGGAGCGACCTCGCCGGCGGTAGCGGCACCCCCCCGCCCTCGGCCGGTAACCACTCGGTCCACGGCAGCCAGCTGTCATCCGGCTTCTCCGCGGCGCCGGACCGGAACCGAATCCGGGTACCCGTCCCGGCCGGCATCACCCGATACTCGCCGAGCCGGGCCGGCCTCGGGAACTGCGGCGCATCGCTGCGGAATCGCGCCGGCCGCTCGTCGTCGCGGCGCCGCCACAGAACCTGGGCGGGAGATTGAGTCAGGAGCGCCTCACCACCGTCCACGATACCTACCACCTGGATGGCATCCAGGGTCGCCAGGCGCGCACCGCCCCGTGCGACGAACCGCCACATCTCGCCCTCGTACCCCGTCCCCACCAACACGCCGCTCCCATCCCAAGCGATCGCGGAGGCGATCTGCTTGGCGAATCGATGGATTCGCAGCAAGGCACCTTCGGTCGTCAAGCGCAGCAACTCCGACGTCGCGGTGTCACCATTGATTTTCGGAAGCTCGAGGTCGACCGTCCCGGTCTCCGGCGTGGCCGTCTGCTTCTCCGCACCGTTCGCCTTGGCCGTCGTCTTCTTCTCGGGCTCGCCGACCAGCGCTGTCGCCCAGACAGACCCGTCCGGGGCCACCACGAGATCGGAGATCTCGGTAAACGGGCTATCCGCGAGCAGGGCCATCCTGCCCGCAGCATCGACACCGAGGATCAGACCCTTGCCCGAGGTCCCCACGAGGAGCGACTCGGGCGTGGCGGCGAGACATCGCGCGTGGGTGTCGGGCAACTCCAACCAGCGCTCGAGACCTCGGTCACCGAGCCGGTACAGCGTCGCCGGCGTCCCGGCGGCGACCACCACGGTGCCGTCGAAGGGCACGAGGTCCCAGATGCCCCCTTCGTCGAGTCTGGCCACCTCCTCGAGACGGTCGCGGTGCCAGCGGTGGAGCACACCCGGCGCCACCGACGCCACCAACACCTCGTCATGACCGGTGGCCAACACCGCCGTCACCTGCTCGCCGGGCACCTCGGTCAGCAGTTCCTTACCGCCGTCCGTGATCCGGTACAGTCGAGCCGGATGACCCGTGCCGACGACCAGCGAGCCGTCCGGCATCAGGCCCCCTGCCACGACCACGGGCTCCTCCATCGTGACTGCGTCGACCCACAGTGGCGACCGCACGAGGCGGCCGTCGGCGGTCACCGCCACCCCTTCTCCCCGGCCCTTGAGAAAGTCCTTCGCATCATCCGCGACCCATCGACGAGTTTCGGCAGCCGACGCGACTCCCGTCATGAGCCCCAGCAGAACCACCCCAGCTCGCACGCCTCTCATCGACACTCCCACTGATCCCTCCTACTTCTGGCCCAGCCGTACGGTGAGCGCGACCCGCTGCGCCCCCAATACCGACGTCGGCATCTCCTCGTCCACCCGCTCCACGACGCCGTACTCCGAGGTCTGCAGATTGGGGCCCAGGGCCGTTCGCAACTGCACCACCAAGCTCGGCGGCAGCGACACGTTGCCACCCTCCAACGACACACTCGCCTGCCGCCGCTCGAGCGCCAGGACCACCCGGTTCGACGGTACCAGCCGCTCGAAAAGGTCCAATTCGTCGACGAAGGAGGCCGGAGACGTGGGTCGCATCTGGAAGTCGTAGACGGTCCACGAGGCGCCGTCCGCGACAACCAGGTCCAGTCTGCCCTCGGACAGCTCCGGTGGGATACGGATCTCGGCAAGCCGCGTGTACTCGTCCCCTCGGTAGGGGCGTACCCTGAGCCGCACAGCGAGCATCTCACCAGGTTGCACGACCAAGCGTTCGGGTATGGCGTCGACCACCGCCGCCCGTTCGAGACGTTCGGTCGTGTCCACCCTGATCCGCACGCGTTCGATGTCGGGACCTTCGAACGGCGAATTCTCGAGGTAGCCCACCGCCGCGCCGACCATGGCGGCCGCGTCCTGCGGGGCCTGGCCGCTGGCGTAGGTCTCGCCGAGCCCGGCACTGAGTCCGTCGGGGTACTCGATTTCGATCGCCAGCGCGACCGTCTGGTTGCCGAAGGCACGACCCCGCGCGGTCAGACTGGCCTGTGTCAGATAGGCCGTGATCAGGGGCATCAACACCGGATGCCTCAGGCTGCGGAAGACGTACTCACGATCGTCCACCGCGACCACGACCGGGACCATCGACGCCGGTGAACCGATTTCTCCCCACACACCGTGTGTGCGGTCCGACCGCAAAGCGCCGATGATCTCCCCCACCTGAAAGAACTTGAACGACTCGGCCTGGCTCGGCAGCACCGTCAGCACCCGCGCCCTGGCGAGCGGCATGTCGACATCGCCCGCGCCCAGGAAGGGGTGACCGAATGCCCAGATTTGATCACCACGAATCTCGGTCACGGTGCCACCGGCCGCCAACACCGCATCACCATCGACCATGACTCCGGCCACCATGGCTCCGGGTCTCAGGGGACCGGGCGCGGACCCGGCGGAGGCGGCTCCACCCGGAGCGGCGACCCACCCGAGACGCCGCCATCCCTCGGCGAGCCACTCCGAGCCGGTCGGCGACCACCAATTGCCGAGCGATACGGTCACGGGGAGCCGGTGGAGCGCGGCTCGCGGGGCCGGGAGCAGCCAGTCGAGCAGCAGGTCACCCAGCGCCCCTTCCCGGCCCGCCACCAGTATTTCGGCGAGCTGCGGCCGGACGCCTCCGGCTTCCCCAGCCCCCACGGCGGCTGGCTGGAGCTGCTGCATCCGTGAAAACGGCGTCACGCCGCCGATCGGTTCCTTGGAAAACGTCCAACCGAAGGCGAGCGCGCCGAGCAGTCGTCCGTCGACGTACACGGGTGAGCCGCTCATGCCGGCGATGATGCCGGTCTCCTCATACCTCGGGTCCTCGAGCCGGACCAGCACCATTTCCCGCTCCGGACCGGTGGGTCCCAGGCTGCCGATCACGGTCAGAGGAATCTCGACCAGCTCGCCGCCGTCCATCTCGGTGATGCACACCCCGGCAGTTCCTGGGACGACTGCGTCAGGTTCAATCACGTCGGTTGCATGACTTGCGGCCACCGCCGCCAGCACCAGAATCGAAACGAGAGTGTAGCGCGACCTCATGGTCTCGACATTCTACCGGTCTCCGCGCCGTGAGGCCATTCGAGGTGGGCAACGCACGAATTCGTAATTGACTCCCCTACGACAACTTAATAGAATTGAACGTCGGGAAGTGTCGATGCGAGAGTCAGTTCTTCCACATCCGGCGCTGGTCGACCAGCTGGTCAGCCTGGCGCGCAAGCTCCACACTCTTCGCCGGCCCGCGGAGGCCGCCGAGCTGCTGGAGATTGCCGCCATCCTGTCACCTCAGGGCGCCAGCCTGCGAGAGGAGGCCCACCGACTGCGCGGCGAGGAGGGAATCGAGGACTTTGACCGCGAGTTCAAGCGCCGAAACCTCGAAGCCTCGCACGCACTCGGTATGGCCCACATCCTCGAGACCCGCGGCGAGTTCAATCGCGCGGTCGAAATGATCGATCTGGCGAAAATGAGAACGCCTTTCAACTACCTGGCCTTCGCCGCCGCCGGCTACCTCCACATGCGTCACGAGAACGCGCCGGCCGCGCTCTCGGAGTTCATCCAGGCACGCCGGCTCAATCCGCTGGACTTTCGGCTCGCGGTGGAGACCTCTCGCGCCGCACTCGAGAACGAGAGCTTTGAAACCGCACTCGAGAATGCCATTGACGCCATGTTGTTGGCGTCGTGGCGGTCCGAGCGCGAGCTGGAGCAGGAGCGACGGCGTGTGGACACGCTCGCCCGGTTGTGCCATCGGGACGAGGAGGAGATGGACGCGCTGATCCGCGCGCGCACCTCGGCACTGCAGAAGGCGAGCGACCACGTGGCGCTGAGTCAGGCGCGCATCTTCACCGGCAGCGCCGCGCCGGTGGAAAAAGTGGGGGACGCGCGGACCGAGGAGCCCCGGGACAACCTGTTGCAGCGGGCAACCGAGCTGCGCCAGGTGCGGATCTTCCGCCATCTCAAGGATGACCAACTGATCGGCATCGCCAAGATCCTCGAGCCGCTGCCGTTCCAACACGGCAATCTCATTTTCAAGGAGGGCGAGGAGGGTCGCGACGTCTATCTGGTCCGCGAAGGAACCGTCCACATCACCCGCACGACCGCGATCGGCACCCAGATCTTGACCACCCTCGGCTTCGGTTCGCTGTTCGGCGAGGTGTCTCACATCGACGGGCTCGCCCGGCCGGCGACGGCGTACGGCGTCGGCTACGGCTCGGTGTACCGAATCCCGGCGGCCCTCCTCGACGAGGAGACGACACGGGACCGCGATCTCGCGGTCAGCATTCTGTGGACGTTCTGGCAGACGCTGGCGGACAAGGTGCGCGCCGCCAACGCCCAGATGAGCGAACTGTTCAATCTGCCGAGCCCCGGGCAGACCGGCGAGTCGGTGACCTCAGAGCAACCCACGGGCGGCGCGTTCGCCGAGACCGGATTCGACCTCCTCCAAGAGCAGGGACTGTCGGCGCAGGAGCTTCGACTGCTCGCGAAGTACTCTCAAGAGGTTCATTTCCCCCCGAACGGTCTGATCTTCGCCGAGGGCGAGGAGGGCGACAATCTGTACATCGTGGTGGACGGATCGGTCCGGATCTCGCGCATGGTCCCGGGCATGGGTGAGGAGTGCCTTTCGATCCTCGAGCGTGGTGAGGTGTTCGGCGAGATGGCGCTGATCGGCGACCACTCTCGATCGGCCGACGCCCGCGCCCACATCCATGGCAGCTCGGTGTTCTCGATCAGCCGAGCGCTGCTCGAGGAGGTCCTGTCCATGGACCCGGACGCTGCGGTGCAGTTCCTGACCTTGCTGTGTCAGCTGCTCTGTCGTCGCCAGCGCGCGATGAACGAGCGGCTCGTGGCGTGGCGGGTCATGGCGTCCCACGAGTAGGCGCGTCGATTCAACACCTCTCCTGACGAGCCCGGACGGTGTCTCCAGAGCTCGGTCACGTGGCGCAGGTCACCCTCGACACCACACTCGGAATTCCCGTATCCGTCTCCGTTCCCGAATTTTCACGAGCCTCGATGAGGCGGGCACGGAGACGGAGACGGGCGAATGCCTGGCCCATCTGCGGAGGAGTCAGGGCACTGCCACGTCCACCCGTGCGTACGACGTCTGACGTGTGGTGTGATCCATCACACCCACTCCGACCCGGTGCTGCTCCTCTTTGACCAGAAGTTGGATGTCGATCCTGTACAGCTCATTGCCAGAGGCCCGGTACCGGGTCGCCGGAATCCTGATCTCATGCTCCATGCGCTCCGGCCTCGACTCGAGGCCCCGGGAGTCACGCGCGCCCAAGAAAAGCTCCAGGCGT
Source organism: Candidatus Sulfomarinibacteraceae bacterium (assembly GCA_041552055.1). Taxonomy (GTDB): domain Bacteria; phylum Acidobacteriota; class Thermoanaerobaculia; order Thermoanaerobaculales; family Sulfomarinibacteraceae; genus JBFELO01. The sequence goes on from JBFELO010000159.1 coordinate 8,494, forward strand.
CCGACGTAATCGCCCGCCTCCGGCACCAGCGTGACGTTGCGGAGGGGGACCGACACGTGAAACGGGACGTGCCACCTCGTTCTGGCGGCCGGCATCGGGTCCCCTACCGCGACCCGCAGTCCCATCGGGTTGTCGTCGAAGTCCAGCACCAGCGAGCTGTAGACGCGCTCCTGAACCTGTGTCGCCTGCGATTTCTCGACGTACCACTCACGGTAACGAAGGTCGTAGTCCGGGTGGTTCGGCAGGTCCACTCTGATGCGGTGCAACCGATCTTCGCCGCTGGCCGAGATGGTGTAGCCGAGCGAGTAGTAGCTGAAAAGATCGTCCCGAATCGACTGAAGCCCGGCGGAAACGTCATTGGTGTTGACCACCGCCAGGCCACCGGTGGCGTCCGCCATGTAACGCAGTGAGTCCTGGTAGCTCTTCATGGTCGACGCAGAAGCGTACGCATTCGGCGGTCGGTAGTCGTCGGCGCCGAAGCCCTCGAGCGGGTTCAGGCCACTGGCGTCGATGGTGTAAAGGCTCACCGCGTCGAGATTGGCAGCGGCCGCCAGCGAGTGGAAGTTCGGTAACTGGTTCACTTGTTGTTGTTTGACGAGAATCGAGTTGTCCCTGAACACGGCCGCATACTCGTGCATGAGTCCGATCCCGGGAGACATGGGGAGACCGCTGGACACGTGAATGACCGACGTGCGGCCCTCCAGTCCGGAGACCATGGTGAACACCTGACCGAGCGCGGCCAGCGCATCCGCCAGGCTGTCGGACTCGCGCTCCGCGTACGCCAGGATCTGAGCCTCGATCTGCACCTGGGAGATGACCATCTCCGTCGAATTGAGGAATCCGGGGGCATTGACGTCCGGATCCGAGTTGATCTCCTCGATCCGCTCGATGATGAAGCGCCGTTCCCGGTCGCGTTCGACGCGACCCCCCGCGTACTTTGAAACCCGGTCCAACGCCCGGTTGACCGACTCCGGATCGTCGCAGAACGGCTGGATCACTTTGAGCGACCGCTCGGAGCTCACGACCATCATCTGCACCGGCGGAACCAGCACCCCATCGACGAAGTCCCGCACCCTGTGCATCACCCGGCTGCGGTGGCGCGGGAGTATGTTCTCGTTGTCGACGAAGAGCACGACGTAGGACGGGCGAACGTCGATCGGAGTCGTCGCGATCGATCCCTCCGGTCCAGTCGCGGCAAGCTCGCGTTGGAACCTGTCCGGGGTCAGCACCTCGAAGTTCGAGATCGACATCGGGATGCCGTCCTGGCTGACCCGGAAGTCCTCTGCCGTGAGGTCTGTGACGGGACGGCCCTGGGGATCGCGGACGTACGCCTCGACGTTGACCACCGTCACCTCGACCTCGTCGACGAAGCCCGATCCGGCGGTCGGCTCCGGTGTCTGCCGGTGGTCGGCCGCCGCCACCGCACAGATCAGCGCCGCCGCCACGTGGACTGATGTTGCGATCTTCCTCACCCATTCTCCCTCGCTACGAAAACAGGCGAGCAACGCCCTTTTGTTCCATAACCGGCAGCATACCGCAACGGGGCACCGCTCCGCTGTGCGCCCGCACAGTGCCCATCGAGCGCGGACCGTGCCTGTTCCCCCGTGGCGGGTTGGCCCTGAATTCCTACCGATTCCCGTCCCCGTGCCCGTTCCCGGACACGCCGGCACTCTCGGAGCGTCTCTCGAGCCGAGAGCAAAACGGTGTAGGCAGCTGCCCAGGTGCCATATTCGGGTACGGGACCGGGAAGGGGAACGGGCGCCA
>JBFELO010000160.1:0-10245 GCA_041552055.1 Candidatus Sulfomarinibacteraceae bacterium
ATACGGCCTCGGCTCCGGTGGCTTCGGGAGTCGTCCAGGGTTTCGCGGTCCGATTCCGTATGTTGATACCCCACCGTGCGACGGCCGCGCCGGCAATCAGGAACAGCAACGGGAGCAGGCCGACGAGATACGCGGGGCGGAAATCACGCACCAAGACGACGCGCGTGGGATCATCGGGATCCACGAAGCACACCGACTCGGATCCCTCTGGGTAGCCGTCGACGATCTCTCGCTTGGAGGCATAGCCGCTCGAGCTGAAGTTGGCGAAGTCGTAGCGGTTGCTGTTGTAGGAGACGCCGTCGACCTCGTACCGAAACAGGATGTCCACGCGGTGGGTGGTGCCGTCATCTGTGGAGTGGGAGCGGACGGTGCTGGAGACGATCGTGCAGGGAGTCTCCAACCACGATGCGGCGCGGAGCAGACGGAGACCGGGAACGGCGCCGATCGCGATGAAGAGGGATCCGCCCACCGTGACGAACAGCAGACCGAGGACGATCGGGACGACATGGGCCAGGCGCCGGGCCGAGGCCTTGGTGGAGATGGAGGTCGTCTCGGGCTCGCGTGACGCCGGTTTCCAGATGGCGTAGAGCCCGACCGCACCGATGGCGATGAAGATCAGGGGGAAGAACGCGACGAGCCCGAAGATCGGATTGCGGCGACGCAGCACGGATCGCTCGGGATGTTTCGGGTCGACGTAGCAGGTGGTCGTGGTGCCAGGCGCCAATCGGAGAGACTCTCGCTGGATGGTGTCGTAACTCGAGGACGTGCGGGGGCTCAGCGCGACCCGGGAGCTCAGACGCTCGACTCCGCCGTGGCTGTAGCGGTAGGTGATCGTCAGCTGGTACGGCTCTTCGTCGTCGCCTGTCCGCTCGACGCCGCTGGAATCGATCGTCGCAGGGGTCGCGTGCCAGCGGTACGTCGCCAGTTCGCGAATGAGCTCCGTGACCACGAGAACCTCGAACAGGGTCCCCATGGCGAAGAACGCCAGGAAGAACAGCGATCCGACGATTCTGGCCCCGATCGACCGGCATCCTGACCGAGACTCGGTTCCGGGGGGTGTTGGCTGTGGGTCTACTGCACGCATCGCCTGTGTTCATTGTAGGCGGTTACGTCTGCGCATCAGGTTCCAACCGTTCCCGTCTCTGGTGCCGTTCCCGAAGACCTTCTCTCCCGCAAACGACTGACGTCGACCGATTGCAGTCACCGAGCGATTGTCGGGGAACTTACTCTATTCGCGGATCGGGAAGGGTGGGCGCGCAGCCTACACAGACCGTCAGGGAGGCTGCCGGCGGGACCGGTCTTCACGGTGCGATCGACTCGACAGCCGAGAGGGCCTACGAGTGGCAGGCGTGGGTGATACCGGAGTCCATCAGGTCCGTGACGTGCTGGTCGACCAGGCTGTAATAGACCATGCGGCCGTCACGCCGCGCGTTGACCAGGTTTCGGTCGCGCAGAAGTCGAAGCTGATGGCTGACCGCCGACACCGACAGGTCGGCAATCGCTGCCAGATCACAGACGCACAACTCCTTGGTGATCAGGAGCGCGTGCAGGATCTTGAGCCGTGTCGGGTCGGACAGTGAGGAGAACAGTCGGCTCAGACACTCGACGGTCTCCGGGGCGAGCGCGCGCGATTGAACGAACGACACGGCCTCCGCGTCGCTCTCGTGGGCGGAGCACAGATTCTGATCAATGTCGTTCTCGGTCATGCGCGCATTGTCACAGATCACGAGTCGACCGTCAATGAGACCGCGAACCAGTCTGGGCTCGACGTCCTCAGGACCACCCGATCTGTCCCCCCCAGTCGGCGTGATCAGTCCGGCACCGCCTTGTGCCCGTAACAGATCACCCCTGCCTCACCGTCCCAGTTGATCCTGCGGAACTCGAGCCGCACCGGCATGCCGATCTTGAGGGCTGTTGGGTGCTCCACGTCACCCACCTGAGCCATCACCCGGATGCCGTTGTCGAGTTCGACGAGGGCGATCGGCAGAGGCGACTGCTCCTCGAAGCCGGCGGGGGGTACGCGAACGATGGTGAAGGTGAGAATCTTGCCCTGACGGGGCAGCTCGGTCATCGAGAAATCGCCGCCGCCGCACGCAGGACACACCAGGCGCGGTGGGTAGAGGACCTTCGAGCAGCTGTCACACTTCGCGGCCTCGAGGCGGTACCGCTGGGGGAACTCACGCCAGACGCGTGCCGGAAATGTCATCACTCCACCTCCAGGATGTGAACCACGCTGCTGCCTCCGGACCCGCCCATGTTCTGCGCCAGTCCGACCCTTGCACCCTCGACCTGTCGTTGTTCGGCCTCACCCCGCAGCTGCGACACGATTTCGACCACCTGTGCGACACCCGTGGCGCCCACTGGGTGGCCCTTGGACTTGAGCCCCCCCGAGGTGTTGACGGGGATCTTGCCCTGCAGCGACGTGAGGTCGCGCTCCACCGCCGATCCCCCAGATCCCCGCTCGAAGAACCCGAGCGCTTCAATGGCCATGATCTCGGCGATCGTGAAGCAGTCGTGAACCTCCGCCACGTGGATCTCGCGCGGCGTCCGGTTGGCCATGGCGTAGGCCCGCTCGCCCGCCAGTCGCACCGCACGCAGCTCGGCGAGATCGCCCCTGTTGGCGAGCGTGATCGAGTCGGTGGCCATCCCGGAGCCGCTGATCTTGACGATCGGGCGTCCGTCGGCCAGCTTGCGCGCCCGCTCCACCGTCGACAGAACGACTGCGGCTGCACCGTCGGTGATCGGCGAGCAGTCCAGAAGGTGGAGCGGATCCGCCACCATCGTCGAGTTGAGCACGTCGTCCACCGTGATCTTGAGGTGGTATTGGGCGTGCGGATTGAGCAGGCCGTTGGCGTGGTTTTTCACGGCCACGCGCGCCAGTTGCTCTGTGGTGGTGCCGTACTCCTGCATGTGGACTCTCGCCAGCATCGCGTACAGGCCCGGGAACGTGATCCCGTGGAACCCTTCCCATTCCTGATCGGCGGCGGTTCCGAGTGCGTAGGTGGCTCCCGCTCCGTCGACATCGGTCATCTTCTCCACGCCCGTCACCAGCACGACGTCGGAAAGCCCGGAAGCGACCTCGGCGAACCCGGTCCGAAGCGCGACACCCCCAGACGCGCAGGCCGACTCGACCCGCGCCGCAGGCACCCCGAGCATCCCCAGCTCGTCGGCGAGGAGAGATGCCAGGTGTTCCTGACCCGTGAACAGCCCCGAGGACATGCAGCCGATCGTGATCAGATCGACGGCGTCCAACCTCGCGTCTTCGAGCGCGTTGAGGGAGGCCTCGGCCCACAACGTACGCAGCGACCGTGACCACAACTCGCCGAAGGAGATGACGCCGCAACCGACAACTGCTACTTCTCGCATGGCCACCTCCTACTCGCCCATCCGGATCTTGCCCCGCAGCTTGGCATAGGTACCGTAATCGACGTAGATCTTGTTGTCATCGAGCTGCGGTCTGGTTTTCGGTGCGAGCTCCTGGACCTCGGAGATACGATCGGATGCCCTGAAGATGAACGAGTCCGAGCCGGCGCCCGAGCCGAACGACGTGAGCAGGATCAGGTCGCCGGGTTCCGCGATGTCGAGGATGGCTGTCAGACCCATCGGCGAGGCGCCCGAGTAGGTGTTGCCGAGCCAGGGCGATAGCCAGCCGGTCTGCAGCTGTTCCTCGCTGAAGCCGAGCTTTTTGCCGATGCGCATGGGGAACTTCCCGTTCGGCTGATGAAAGACCGCGTGGGCAAAGTCGGACGGCTCGAGCCCGGCCTTCTCCATGATCCCCGACGCGGAGTTGACGCTGTGCCGAAAGTAGGCGGGCTCGCCGGTGAACCGACTGCCGTGGCGGGGGTAGTGCATGTACTCACGGCGCCAGAAGTCGGGCGTGTCCGTGGTCCAGGTGTAGGTGTGGAGCACCTCGGCCAGGAGTCGATCTTCGTCGGCGCCGAAGATGAAGGCTGCCGCTCCGGCGGCCGCCGAGTACTCCAAGGCGTCTCCGGGTGCTCCCTGGGACGTGTCCGCGCCGATACCGAGGCCGTAGCGAATCTCGCCTGCCTTGACCAGCGAGTGGGCCAGGTACATCCCCTCGGTCCCGGCCTTGCACGCGAACTCGAGGTCGGCGATGTGGACCTCCGGAACTGCTCCGATCGCCTCGGCGACCACGGTCCCGGAAGGCTTCACCGCATAGGGGTGGGATTCGGACCCGACGTACACGCATCCGATGTCGACCGGATCGACTCCGCCCGATCGGAAGAGGGCGTTGCGGGCAGCCTCCACCGACATTGTGATGGTGTCCTCGTCGGCGCCGGGAACCGACTTCTCGTACAGCTGGAGGCCGCGCTGGTACGACGGGGCGTCCGCCCCCCACACCTTCGCGATTTCCTCGAGCTTGATCCGACGCCTTGGAATAAAGGCGCCGTAGCCAACGATGCCTACGCTCATGGGCTCCTCCAACTGCTGAGATCAAGTCGCTTATGCGCGATTGCGGTGCGACCGACTCAGTCTACCTAGGCGCGTGAGGAGTGTAAAGCGCACGCGGTGAGAAGTGCGGATTGGTGCTAGGATTCCCCGGCGACGGCTGCCGAGGCAGAGCAGCGCGGGAGGGACTCATGACGCAACGCGACACGCGAGGTGGGAATTACGCGGCGGAGCTGCAGGCGCCCGAGGTCTATCGGAACCGCAGGGCACGGTTGGCGCAACGGGCGGAATCCGGAACAATCGTGGTGTGGGGAAGCGGTGACGACCGCGGCTACGGGGACGTGGGGACGTTCAGACAGGAGTCTTCGTTCTTCTACCTCACCGGCGTCGAGCTGCCCAACTCCGTGCTCGTCATTCGAGTCGCCGACGGGGACGAGGCCCTGTTCCTGCCTCCGCGCAACCCGAACGTGGAGCGGTGGACCGGCCCCAAGTATGGTCCGGGGGAGGAATCCGAAGCCGCTCTCGGTTTCGACCAGGTGCTGTCGACCGCGTCATCGGAGCGGGTGGTGGATGCCCGGAGAAGACCGGTCCCCGGCTTTGAAGGACGGCTCCAGGAGTGGTTGAGCGAGTCGGATGCGGTGCTGTGGACGCCGTTCCCACCGATCGACCCGGAAGCCGAGCTCCCGGCGACACACCGTTTCGTAGCGCGGCTGCGTGACCGCACGCCGAGCTTCGACGTCCGCGACCTGTCGCGACATCTGTCCGCGTTGCGTGCGGTCAAGGATGACGGCGAGGTCGCTCTCATGAGAGAGGCGATCGCAGCGACCATCCAGGGTCACAGGCGGGCGGCGGCAGCCATTCGTCCCGGAGTCACCGAGGGTACGGTGGACGGCGTGGTGTACGCGGCGTTCCGCGAGGCCGGAGCAGAGGGTGTTGCATTCCCAACGATCGTCGGCTCCGGGTTCAACGCCACCACGTTGCATTACGATCACAACGCCGGTGTGTGCACGGACGGCGAGCTGGTGGTGGTGGACATCGGGGCCCGCTACGGCTACTACTGTGGTGATCTCACGCGGACATTCCCGGTCAACGGCAGCTTCAGCGAGCGCCAGCGGCAGATCTACCTGCTGGTGCTCGAGGCCCACGATCGGGTGGCGGAAGCTCTCAAACCAGGTGTCTCCATGATCGACATGAGGAAGATCGCATACCAGGTGTTCGAGAGCTCCGATCTGTGTGACGCCGCCGGAGGCCGGCTGGGCCAGTACTTCATTCACGGTCTCGGGCATCACCTCGGCCTCGACGCCCACGACCCGGTCAGCGAGGACGCGCCGCTCGAGCCCGGTATGGTGGTGACCAACGAGCCTGGCATCTACATCCCGGACGAGGCGCTCGGCGTACGGATCGAGGACGACCACCTGATCACCGCCGACGGTAACGAGAATCTCTCCGCAGCTCTGCCGACACATCCGGACGATATCGAATCTTTGATGCGGAGGGTGTAGGGCACCCTCGGGGAGGGCGATGGGAGAAGACCGCCTCGGGTGTCAGGCGGTCGACGCGAATGGTGACCAGACGACAGCGCCTCGTGCGGGCGTGCCACCATCGACAATCTTGGAGTCCCTGCCGCACAGCGCACCAACGCCTTTCAGGCCCAAGATTGTTGCAGGTGGCAACCGCGGGGAGCGCGACGGGGAGAGGGCGCTTCGGTTGTCAGAAGGTCGAAGGGAACGAGACAGTGATGACGATGAGGATGAAGATGAAGACGAAGATGAAGACGAAGAAGAGAGGGTGTGTGGAGGGGTACCCCCTCATCCCCTCGGGAGGTCGGAGGCCCTGACCCCGGTTCCCTGATCCCGGACCCCCGTTGCCACGGATATACTCGTCATCGATGGAAGCCCCCCGGTCGTCCGACGGCCACAGCCGATCGCTGCTGCTCGCCGCCGCGGCACTGGTCGTGTGCTTTCCATGGTCCGGGTGGCAACCCGCTGCGTGGATCACGGCTGCGATCGTGGCGGGGCTTGCCGCGATCGCTCGGCCCAGAGGCCGCGGTTGGTGGCCATGGCTGCCGGTGGGAGTCGCGCTGCTGGCAGCCGTGTGGGACCCGCATCCCGACCTCCGCGCTGATGTGCAGCGCGAACGGCTCGATCGGCACTGCCGGCGGATGCTGGCGGAGGCCGAAGACATCGCGAGCCGCCCCACCGTACGCCGCCTGTTCGAGACCACCGGAGAGGCCCTCGACCCTGCTGCGCCGTTCGAGATGCTCCAGGAGCAGGTCGGAGGGCGCTCCGCTCGCACCGTCTATCTGGCGGACGATCGTGGACGATTGGTGGCGTGGGGCGGCGATCAGCGGCGGTATCCACACGGCCTTCGCCAGCTCGGCGAGCGTCGATGGGGGACGACATGGTCGGCGAGCGGTGCGGTGCTGTACGTGCGGGAGCCGGTCGCGGTCGAAGGGCGAATCGTCGGCGCCCTTACGGTCGCCGACTGGTCGGCGCTCGAGACCCGAGGGGCGTGGGGCATGGTGGCCCCGATCGGCTGCCGCTTGGTGTTGGGCCGGAATGCACCGGACGCCCACCGAATCGTATCTGCGACGATCCCAGGGGTCGAGCTGTCGCTCGGGCTCCGAAACCTGAGAGGGTCTGGCGCCATGGGATTCACCTTGATCCCATGGCTTCTGCTTGCCGGCATCGGGCTGGTGCTGACTCCCGGATGGGCATGGCTGGTCGTGCTGGTTGGCGGATCCGCCCTCGTGCTGGCCCCAGGAGACGATCCCGAGACCGCACTCGCGGTTGTCGTTCTCTTGGCGGCGGCCGCAGTCGCACGCCTGTGCGACCGCTTGCCCGACTCATGGGCTCGAGTCGTGGTGATCGCCGTCCTGGTTGGTGTCGCGTCGGCGGCGGTGATCGGAACCCGGCCTGAAACGGCGACACGGTTGCCCACCCACCTGCTTCGACCGGGGTGGGGTGGGGTGTGGATGGTGGCGCTCGCCTGGATCGTTGCGGGCTGGCCGTTCAGGACCCGCGCCGGCGGGCTGTCGCTGGCGAAGCGTCTCGGACTCGCGTGCTGCCTGGCCGCCCTGGCGCTGGTGCTTGACGTTGCGCGGGTTCCCGTGCAGCTGACGCGAGCCGAGCGGCTCCGCGATTCCGTTGCTCTCCCCAGGGATCCGGTCGATCTCGGCCGCGAGCTGCCCGAGAGCCCGCAGCGGTGCCGACTGGACGATTTGGCGGCGGTGTTGGCCCGCAAGTGGGGGCTCGACCGGTGGCGGACACCATCCCAGCTGGTCCTGGTCGCGAAGGACGGCGGCGAGATGTCTCGGTGGGGCGATCTGTCCCCGGCTGGAGGGTACATCCGTAGGATTCGCAGTTGGACGTTTCCCGAGCTGCCGGACGCCAGCCTGGAGTTGTACGTAGCCGACGAACCGTGGGGTAGGCTTTACGACTGGAGGAGCGGCGAGATTCGGGCGGCCGCGAGATCGTCCCCCGTGTGGTTTGCGGTCCTCACTCGTTCCGGAGCTGTGGCAGCGAGTCTCCACCCCGGGATCCGAGATCTCGACGCCCAGGTGGCGGGTGAGCTGTTCCACAGCGGGGGCGGATGGACACGCATGTCGGTCGGCGATCGGTCAGTGGCGTCGCGGGTGTGGCGGCGAGGAGACTGGTTGGTGGCGGCTCTCGGCCGTCAGCCCGAAGCGTCGGTGTGGGTGTTGCGAACCGCGGTGGCGACGGTTTGGGCCTTTCTCGGTCTGGTGCTGGCGTGGCCCCCCAGGCTCAGGAGTGACCAGCTCTACACCTTCGGGGGCAGATTGCGGCTGCTGATCGCGGGCGGGGTCGTAGTGCCGTTGGTCATCTTGACCTTGTTCCTGCATCTCCGGCTCGGGCAGCGGGAGGTACAGGTCGAGGGAATTCTGGGCCTAGAGGCTTTCAACGCGGCGAGCTACACCGCGCTCCATCTGGGCGGAGCTTTCGCCGTTGACGACGATCTGGCGAGGTGGCTGGCGACCGGACTCGGCCACGAGGTGGTGTTGTTCGACCACTCGGACGTTGTCGCGGTTTCGCGGCCGGATCTGATGGCCGCGGGAACGCTGCCGGAGGTCCCGGCGACCGAGGTCTTCCCGACGTTTCTGGTCGGGCGGGACGATCCCGCGGTCTTTCGGGAACGGGACCGGGTGGTTGCGGCGGGCGGAGTCGTTCTCCAGGGGCGCCGCCTGCTGCTCGAGCTGATCCGTTTCGATACAGGAGTGATGCCCGCAGCGTCCGGCGCCGTGGATTGGCTGATCACCGGCGCGCTGCTGGCATCGCTGTTCGCGCTGGTGTTGACGTCACGGATCGAGAGTCGGCTCAGCAGCTCTCTTAGAAGCCTGGTCGCCCTGGCCGGACGCCTGCGAGACGGCGAACCCGTGGGCGAGATTCCGCGGCCTGCCGAGACCGACCTGGCGGGCGTTCTGGACGCGGTCCGATCGATGAACGAGCAGGTGCAGCAGCGGGAGGTCAGCCTTCGCCACCAGGAGGAGCTGCTCAGGATCACACTGTCAACGTTGGCTCCGGCGGTCATGGTGTTGGAGCCGAGCGGTGAGCTGAGGTTCGCCAACCCGAGTGCGGAAGAGCTGATGGATGCCCACGGTTCGTTGCCGCTCGATGTGGTCAAGGAACTGAGGGGCAGGGACGCATCACGGTCGCCAGCCGCCGAGACCGTGCAGCCCCTGCCCGGCCAGGATCTCACGTGGCGCGTCGGCGTCGCCGATGCGCCCTTGCCCGACGGCAGTCGCGGCACGGTGGCGGTTGTCGACGACGTCACCGAAGTCGTGCGGGCCGATCGGCTTCGCCAGCTCAACCAGCTCGCGCGCATCGTGGCTCACGAAGTCAAGAATCCCCTCACTCCCGTGCGGTTGTGGATGCAGGAACTCGAGGAGGGTCTCCGACGCGGTGATCCGGACCTGGACCAGTTGGTCAGGGACGCGTGCCGGGAAATCTCGCTTCAGGTGGAACGACTCCAGGTGACGGCCAACTCCTTCTCGAATCTGGTGGCACTCGAGCGCTGGGAACCAGAGCCGGTAGATCTGGTGGAGGTGGTCGATGAAACCCTGGCCGGCCTCACAGTTCTGGAGCGGCGTGGAATCCGGGTGGTGCGGGAGGGTTCCGCCGGTCGCGCGGGCCGTGTGCACGGCGACCGTCAGTGGCTCCAGCGGGCGATCGGCAACCTCCTCAAGAACAGCGTCGACGCGATCGGGGACGGGGGCGGACAGATCTGGATTCGCATCACATGCGGTGCCGAGGAGATGACGCTGGAGGTCGAGGACAGCGCGGGCGGGATCCAGGAGGACAAGCTCCAGGAGCTGTTCTCGCCGCACTTCTCCACCACAACCGCCGGCAGCGGGCTTGGCCTGGCGTTGGTCCACCAGGTGGTCGCCCGCTGCCAGGGCAGGGTTTCCGCCGTCAACGGCGATCACGGCCTCGTCGTGACCGTGGAGTTCCCGATCGCCGAAGGAGAGTGAGCAGCAATTCGCTTCGCGAATTGCTCTGGAGTGGCAAGGTATCGCGCAGACCAAGTGCGATGGGATCTCTCGCGCCATGAGGCGCCTTGATGTTGGCCAAGATCCCATGGCGCCGGGGGGATGGAGGGCGTCCGGTATCCACTGCAATTTGTGCAGTCAATCGCATGCGCGGCCTCTCGCCCGCCAACCGTGGAGGAGAGACCGCCTAGGGTGTCAGATGGTCAGAGCGAATGGCAGGCTGACGACAGCGCGTCGTGCGGAATGCCGTTCTTGACAATGTTGGGATCACCGTCACTCAAACGGGGCGGCCCGTCGGGGCCCGACATCGAGATCCGCGTGCGCGGCGA
>JBFELO010000161.1:0-10199 GCA_041552055.1 Candidatus Sulfomarinibacteraceae bacterium
CCCTCGGTAAGCCATTTCGTGACGGAGCTGCCGTGTTTGCCGATCAAAGTGGCGATGTCGCAGGCCCTGGATCCGTATCGTGAAGCGGCAAGCGTCGACAAGACGATTCGGCCACGAGTCTGGTCCGGGGAACGGAAACCTGACGCCAAGTCGTCAATCGTATATCCGGAGGCCTCCTCGAATGGAAGACCAACTCAGCGACACGTGATATGTGGCTCCAGGGATAGACAGGCGAGGATGTCTTGGCATGGGATTCCCTGCATGCGTGGACGGGACAACCCGATTCTACGCAGCTCCCCTCACAAATCAAAAAACGCGGAAATGTGGACGTGGGACCCTTTGTGTTAGCGGGGGGTGCGGCGCTGGAGAACGATCAAGCTGAGGTCGTCGTCGAGGCGTTCCAGGTCGTGGAAGCCCTCGATCGCGTGCAGGATGTTGTCGGCGATCTCCGGCGCTGGGCCGCCGGGTCGCAACACGTCGGCGATCCGGTCCCCCCCGAACTCCTCCCCGACGTCGTTGCACAGCTCGACCAGCCCGTCCGAGTACAGCAGGAGAGTATCGCCCTTGGCGAGGCGAGTTTCTCCCCCCGCCCAGAGTGCCCCGGTGATCAGCGCGACCGGCGGTCCGGTGGATTCAAGGCTCTCCACCGAGCCGTCCTCCCTGCACAGCAGCATCGGCTGATGCCCGGCGGAGACGTAGTCGATGCTGCCGTCGTCCGCGATCCTCAGGAAGACGCCGGTGGCGTAGAGGAACGTCGAGTCGTCGGGGTTGCGGGCGGCCTGGAATCGGTTCTCGAGCTGCCTTGGGATCTCGGTGAGCGGCAGCCCCGGGTCCACCTCGGCCAGCAGTAGCTTCATGACCACGGAGGCGAACCCGGCCCGCACCCCGTGACCCGAGACGTCGATCAGCCACAGCGTGAGCGTTCCATTGCCCTCGCCGCGCCAGCCGAACAGGTCACCGGAAAGGAGGCAGTAGGACTCGAGTACCGCCGCCGCGTCGACAGGCGTGTCCGGCGGCAATCCGCGTGGCAAGAGGTGGAACTGCACCGCATGACCCAGTCGCAGGGTCTCGTCCATGTCGGGAAACAGGTGTGGGCGGTAGAGGAACGTCAGTGGCTCCTCGACGTCCTGCCGGACCGTGTGTCGGTCGCCGGCCTGACCGAGGTCGGGTAGCGGACGACGGCCGGCGTCACGAATCGTCTCGGCGAGGAGATCGCCGAGGCGGTTGCCCGCGATCGGCTCGTCAAGAAGGAAACTCCCGGACAGCTGATGCAACAGGTCGTCTACCGTGGAATCGTCAGCGTGGGAGGTCATCGGAGTATCCATTGTACTGTTGATGCGATTCGCTGGCGCGCACTGCATGCAATGATGCGGATGTGTGATGGGTGCAACGTTCACATGTGCTGATGTGTCAGCGTGACGTGCTCCCCATCTTCGTACCACGAGGAATGAGAGGAATCAACACGACTGATGCTCCTCGTGAGCCCCGATGGGGGAAGCAAGCAGGACGGAGGCCGACGGAGTCGGCCGGAGGACTGCTTGCTCGGCGAACTCGGCGGGGGGCTTCCCTCCGAGTGATGAATGCGGCCTGAAGTGGTTGTAGTCGTATCGCCAGATCTCGATTGATTTACGGGCGTCGTCGAGGGTCGTGAACCAATGCAGATTCAGGCACTCATCGTGGAACCTTCCATTGAAGCTCTCGATGAAGCAGTTCTCGATTGGCCGACCTGGGCGAATGAACCTCAACTCGACATTGTGCTCGCAGGCCCATTGGTCAAGGGCTTTGCTGGTGAATTCGGGCCCGTTATCGACAACGATCCGCCTCGGCAGTGGGCGCGTCAGCGCGATCTCGCTCAACACTCGGCCGACCCTGTGACCTGAAATTGAGGTGTCAACCTCGATGGCCAGACACTCCCTGGTGGCGTCATCGACGATATTCAGCGTCCTCATTCGTCGACCGCTCGCCAGGACATCGTTCATGAAGTCCATCGACCACTGTTCGTTTGCTATCGTTGGTACCACCCTGGGTCGGCGATTCGCCTGTGCGACTCGTTTCCGCTTCTTTCGGCGAACGGCCAATCCCAGCTCCGTGTAGACCCGGTACACGCGTTTGTGGTTGATCTTGCGCCCTTCTCTGCGAACCATGAGATGCAGCCGGCGATACCCGTATCTCGGCTTCATCGCCGCCAGATCCGGCAGCCTCATCACCAACCATTGGTTTGTTGTACTCACCCGAGGCCGATAGCGCATTGTCGATCGACTGATGCCGACCACATCACAGGCCCGTCGCTCACTCAAACCAAAGCGATCCCGGATTCGGCTCACCGCCTCGCGCCGGGCCGCAGGCGTCAAAATTTTCTTGACAGCACGTCCTTGAGGGCCTGCTTGTCCAGGGTCAGCTCTGCGACCGCCGCCTTCAGTCGGCGATTCTCGACCTCGAGCTCTTTCAGCCGGCGTGCTTCACTGACGTCCATGCCTCCGTACTTCGCCTTCCACCGGTAGTAGGTGTTCTCCGCGATTCCGACGTCCCGGCATACGTCCCTTACCAGCTCGCCAGCCTCGACCCGCCCTAGTACCCGAATGATCTGTTCCTCACTGAATCGACTCTTCCGCATGACGCGCTCCTTCGGTCCAGCCTCTCATTATCCCTGGACCAGTTTCCGGGGTGCACGTCACTGAACCACGTCCTCCGGGTCCGGGGCGGCGGTCACCGACCGTGCCAGCGCGAGCAGCCGCCTCCAGTGGCGGGCGGCCAGCTCCGAGAACGCCTCCCGATCGCCATCGACCGCCCTCCGCACCAACAGTCCCGGGTCGTCCATCACTGACATGACGATCTGACCGGCGTGATTCGTTGACACGAAGGAGCACAAACCGTGAGGGGAGGGGAGGTGTCGGCACCCATGGTTGTGGGATTGTGATCAGTATCGGTGCCGAGCTTCGGAAACCTAGAAAGTTGGGGCATACACCGCCCATCGTTCAACTTGCTGGGCTTCTCAAGCCTGGCACTCATACAATTGTGAGCTTCTGGATGTCGCGACCACGGGCACCGACAGGCAACACGTAGAATTCGAGCGAACAACACAATTCAACAATTGTGGACGGCGCACCCGCCTGAGATCAGTCTTAACCGAGCGAGAGCACCTTCGCGCTCCACCAGAGCCCGAAGCCGTAGAAGAGGTGGTTCATCAAGCTCGTTGTGCACAGCTTCAACTCCGGTGGTCCCTTCAGGCCGAACACTCCGAAACCCAATGCGGGGTACACCAGGAACCAGGGGAAGACGGTGGTGGCGAACCCGTAGCCGAGCGCGGCGAGGAACGTACCGGGCGAGATGGCCAGCCAGCCGGTAGCGGCGACATAGAAGACCGCGAGTACGATTCCGATCGCATAGTGCCCGACCTGGGCGGCCCGTGTCTCGCCGGGCTGTTCCTGAGCGACAGCGATGTCCGCGTGGGCGAAGTGGCCCTGGGCGATTCCAAGGTACCACCGGCCGACCCACTGCCCCTTTGCACCCACGGTGAGACCCATCTTCCGGGAAGCGCTCGACAACACGTCCATCGTCACCGTGGCGGCAACACCCACGAGGATTCCGAATACAACCGTCTCACCGATCACGTTGGCTCCCCTCGTGCGAGGTGCTCCTGGATGGAAGGCCGAAGAGGATGTTAGCGCATATCGAAAAAAGTGCCAGGAATGGTGCCACGTTCATCATTCCACAGTTGTGGTTTGCGGGTGAAGTCACCTCGCGCAGTTCCGAGCGAAACGTGGGTCCCGAGGGATCCTCACCCTTCACCAACTGTGGACGTGGCACCCATCGCACCCGGTGTGATTGTCAGTTCTCCGAGGTCGCGATGGATCGACCCCCGGTGTCGACCGGTCCGAGATACAGATCGAGCCAGTCCAACACCTCGCGAATCACCTCGTTGGGCGAGGCCGGAACGTGGCCGCCGTCGAGCAGGGCCAGGCGCTTGTGCTCGTCGGGCGTTCCCAGCATGTCGAACAGCGGTTGGATGTTGGTCTCGACGGGAGCCCCGAAGTCGGCTTTCCCGTTGACCATCAACGTCGGCACGTTCGACCGTGGCGCGAAGTTCTGCGGCACGGCGGCCGGCGGCCAGTCGTCCGGCAATCGGTATAGCCCGCCCGCGATGAGCACGCTCGCGTCGAATCGAGGCTCGATCGCGGTCAGCAGCGGACCGATATAGGCGCCCCAGCTCAGACCGTAGAAGGCCAGCCAGTCGCTGTCGATGTCCTCGCGGGTCTCGAGGAAATCGATCGTCCGGCGCAGGTCCTTGCCGATCTGGATCATCACATCCCGGCGGTCGTTGGGGCCGTGCTGGTCGATCTGTCGTTCGTAGGTGCTCTGATAGACGGGGTAGACCAGCGCGCGGCCGCTCTTGGGGATGAAATAGGCGAACGGGAAGCTCGGGTTCGTGCTGTCCGTGAGGTAGCGCGCGCTCGACGGCGGGAAGTAGACGACGGCCTGGTAGGGCGGATCGATATTCTTCGGTAGGAACAGGTGGATCGGCAGGCGCTCATCGCCGTACGCCGCGCGCACGGAGACGACCTCGTGGCGCCAGTACTCCGGGCCGTCGTCGATCGACTCCACCCTGGCGTCGGGGTCGCGGTCGTCGTAGTCGAAGCTCTGCCGCACGATGGCGAACACGTCGTCGTCGACCGCGGTGTCCTGCCGGTGGTCGTAGACCGGATGCTCGATCGCGATCAACGCGGCATCCGGCGGCGGTTCGTGGGTCCGCATGCAGCGGAAGCCGTTGATCAGCGAACGGTCGTGGGGGTCGGTCGCATCGGTTCCGCGATACAGATAGTCGGGGTCCGACCACGCGCCTCCCAGGATGTGGCGCATGTCGCCGGTGCGGTTGAGGCACCACTCCCGGACGTTGCCGGCCATGTCGTACGTACCGTTGGGTCCGAGTCCCGCGTAGCTGCCGACCGCGGCGGGACCCTTCGTGTCGAAGTTGCTCCACAGCAGGATCTCGCTGAAGATGCTCTGCTGCGCCGCGAGACGCCAGTGGAAGACCGTCGGCAGGCTCTTGCCCGCCCACGCGGCGTAGGCCGACGCCTCGAACCAGCTGACGCCGCCGACCGGCAGGTCATCCTCACCTTCGGGGTAGCTGCCGAGGGCCCAGCCGGCGGGACCGGGGCGTCCGGTCGTGTCGACGAAAGCACGCCGGTCGACCCCTGCGGCCCAGAACCGGTCGTCGCGATAGCCGCCGTCATCCACGAACGACTTGTACTCGCGGTTGGTCACCTCGTACGTGTCGATCCAGAACGCGTCGAGCGCGACGGGCTCGGTCGCACCGAATCTGGCGGTGCCCTCCGGGACGTGGACCATCCCGGGCGGGATCTCGTCCTCGCGGAAGAGACGAAAGATCAGTCGGATGCCGAATGGGGCTCCCTCGAACGTGGCGTGAGCCTCCTTCTCGACCCGGAAGCGGGCGGGCTGGCTGACGATCGCGTTCTCGAGCGGCGTCTCGCCGAGCCGGATCCACTCGCGATCGGGGTAGTTGTAGCCTTTGACGTAGACGGTGGCTCCGGGCGGATCGGAGTCGAGCGACACGGGTATCCCGATGTTCTCGACATACTGCACCAGGTACGGATCGTCGGGGATGATCTCGGACGCCTCGTACAGCAGCCGCATGGCGCCGTCCTGGTCACCCGCGCTGAACAACCGTTCGATCTCGGGCAGCGCCGAGTTGCGGGCCCACGACACTCGTGAGCTGCGGTGGAGCAACCAAGCCGCTCCGGCGCCGACCAGCACGAGGAACAACCCGAGGGCGCCGAGGATCGCCGGGCGCCGCAGCAGCGACCCGAGGCCGGCAGCCGGCGCCTCGAGCCGTCGCTTCAGCTCGAGCAGCGCGTTGTGCAGCTCCTGACCCGAGGCGAAGCGTCCCTCGGGCGCCTTCTCCAGGCAGCGGGTGAGGATCGCCTGCAGCCCGGACGGCACGTCCCGACGCAGCTCGTCGAGCGGCGCGGGGTCGTCACGCAGGATCGCCGTCGCCGTGTCGAGATTCGATTCACCTGCAAACGGTCGCTTGCCGGAGAGCATCTCGTACAGCAGCACGCCGAACGAGAACACGTCCGAGCGTGCGTCGACCGGTCGTCCGTGCACCTGCTCGGGCGACATGTAGGCGAGGGTTCCGATGATCTGACCGGCGCGGGTGAGGTACGGCGAGGTCTGGACGGTGGCCGTGGGCGCCTCGGTCGGCGGCCTACCGTCCTGCGGGTCGACGTCGCCGATCAGCTTGCCGAGACCGAAGTCGAGAACCTTCGGCACGCCGTCATCCGTCAGCACGATGTTGTCCGGTTTCAGGTCGCGGTGCAGCACGCCCTCGCGATGCGCTTTCGCCAGCCCGGCCGCAATCCCGGTCGCGATGTCAACCGCGCGCCCGATGTCCAGCGGCTCGGCGCGGACCAGGCTGCGCAACGATTCGCCGCGCACCAGCTCCATGACGATAAACGTGACCCCTTCCTGCTCGCCGACGTCGTGCACCGTGGCGATGTTGGGATGGTTGAACGCCGCAGCCAGCATCGCCTCCTGGCGAAACCGCTGCCGGCGCTCCACGTCGGCCGTCACCTCCGCAGGCAAGACCTTGATCGCGACCTCGCGATCGAGACGCGTGTCGGTCGCGCGATAGACGGTTCCCATCCCACCCTGGCCGATCGTGCTGTCGATGCGGTAATGCGCGAGTTGTTGCCCTTGTGTCAGCTCCATGTCCATCCACCCACTGGAGTTTGATACCTGCCGACGATGTTAGCCCGAAAACGACCCAAGCCACAGGGATTCCTGCCGCCCCGCCTCTTCTCTGGCCGCTCCATGGCCGTATTTCTTCTCGGGCGTGTGTAGCAAAGGCACCAGCCTTCACTGGGTGGCACCCATGCCACGGAGGCGCACTACCGAGGCTCCGGCCCTCGGTCCTCCAGCTCGAGCAGGACAACGATTCGTTTGCGAATCGCCTCGCCGGTCGTTGGGTCTCGGAACGAGGACTCGCCAGCCGCGTTCCTCGGCACCTGGAACGTGAAAACGCGGCCCTTCAGATGCGGGTACCGACGTTCGGCCTCGGCCACGAACGCCCGCTGCTGCTCCTCGATCCAACCGGGAGGTGCGCCGCGCGAGTAGACCAAGAACTTCGTGTGGGGATCGCCCATCCCGACGTAGCCGAAGAACGCGATGAGTTTGCCGAGTACGATCTCGTAGACCCTATAGGCACGGGCTTCGATCACGGGATCGTCAAACGGAGGATAGCCGTAGCCGAGTTCCAGGTTGATCGAGTGATAAAAAGCCGAGCGATGGACCACGATGAGATCTGGCCGTTGCTTGAGAATTTGGTCCTCGCGATCCCACCTCGAACCCAACGTTTCTTTGTGTATCTCGATCGGCAGATCCCGAAGCAGGCCGTTGAGATCGTCGGCATTCGTCCCGGCATTGTTCCGCGTCTCGGCGTCGTAGACTCCATAAGGTGCCAGCGTGTCCATCAGGAAGACGACCGGGAGGGGGCCCCGTGGGGCTGCCGCTTCATCCGTACGCGAGGCATACCACACGGCGCCTGCTGCCAGTGCCCCACCGACGATCGCACCCGCCAGAGCAAGCGCGGCGGCTCGAGGCGCGGTCGCTCCCGATCGCGATCCGGCATCCGTGACCGGCGAGGAGTGATACGCGCGGGCCGGTTCGCTCACCGCGTCCTCGATCTCGATCCTCGCGTCGGCGATCGCGTGCAACCGTCGGCCAGGTGCCTTCTGCAGACAACGGCGCAGCTGGCGCCGAACCGCCGGAGGCGTCGCGTCGTGCAGCCGGTCCCACTCCGGCTCGTGCGTCACAACGGCCGCCAGGGTGTCGGTGATCGTCTCCCCCTGGAACGGCTTCTCGCCGCTGAGCATCTCGAAGAGCAAACAGCCGAACGCCCAGATGTCCGTTCGATTGTCGACACGTCTTCCGCGCGCCTGCTCCGGGCTCATGTAGGAGACGGTGCCCAGAAGAACGCCCGCTTCAGTCATCTGGCCGGTCACCGTCGGCGATTGCGTGATGTCCGGATCACCCTCGTCGGCCTGCCACGCCTTGGCCAGCCCGAAGTCGAGCACCTTGACCCGGCCTTCGGGCGACAGCATCACGTTGGCAGGCTTGAGGTCTCGGTGCACAACGCCGAGCTCGTGGGCGGCTTCCAGCCCCGCAGCGATCTCGAGCGCGATCTCGAGTGCCTCGTCGACCGGCACGTTTTTCTTCTGCAAATGCTCATCCAGGGTTTCGCCCAGGGCCAGCTCCATGACGAGAAAGCGTTGGCCGTCATGCTCCTCGAGACCGTAGAGAGTGGCGATGTTCTGATGGCTGAGCGAAGCGAGCACCCTGGCCTCGCGCTCGAAACGGGCGATCCTCTCCGGGTTTCCCGCGACCGCCTCCGCCAGGACCTTGACCGCCACCTCCCGATCGAGCTCGGTGTCCAGTGCTCGGTACACCTCCCCCATGCCCCCGGCACCGAGGATGCCGAGGATCTCGTAGCGCCCGAGGCGGTCACCGGTCGAGAGAGTCATAGCTGATCCCAGAAAGGCCATGATAGCGCAGGATGAAATACCGGAGCCGGGCACATCAGCCGTCTCCAGAAGGGTGCCATGAAGGAAGCATGAGGAGGAAGGGTGCCGGAGGGTGCCACCCATCGGATTGTGACTTTATTCGAACTGAACCGTCCCCCGATCGAGCGACGGAGTGCTCACGAGGCGGACACGCCCGCCGGAGGATCGCTCAGCAATATCCTCAGCCGCCGCGTACACACCTGATGCAGATACGCGTCGGTCGGCCCGTACCCTGTGGCGGCGAGCACCCTGCCGCGCGATCCCACGA
The DNA here is from genome assembly GCA_041552055.1 of Candidatus Sulfomarinibacteraceae bacterium. Classification (GTDB taxonomy): domain Bacteria; phylum Acidobacteriota; class Thermoanaerobaculia; order Thermoanaerobaculales; family Sulfomarinibacteraceae; genus JBFELO01. The sequence continues at coordinate 8,845 of JBFELO010000161.1, forward strand.
GACGGACGACGCCGCACAGGAACACGGCGTCCGGCCCCGCTTCGAGGGCACGATTCCAGCGACTGTCGTCGAGTCCAAACCGGATCGAGGCTCGCTGGCCGGGGGCGAGCCCGCGGCCGATGGGACGATCGACGACCTCGATCACCCACGGTGTCTCCTCGTGGGCAGGTCGGATGCTGGCCTGGAACGAGATCCCGAACACGGTGGAGCGCGTGCCGTTCCGGACCACGGCCTCGACCAGCGGACGCTCGAGGTTGTCCTCGCCGATGGGGAACAGCCGCACATCGCTGAGTTCGACGCGATCGATGAGTGACGTCGCGGCCGCGCCGGTTCGGCGGCGGGAGTCGAGGTCGGCGATCCTCTCGCGGAGGTCTTCGACGCGTCGCACCCAGGCCGCCGTCAGGATCTCTTCAGCCGTCAGGCCATCGAACGGGACGAAGGCCTCGAGAAACGGCTCGACGGGGCCGACGTCGATCCCGACCGTGGCGTCGTCGGTGAGGTAGGCGATGGAGTCGCGAAAGGCCTCGCGCCGGTCCGGTTCGAGGGACGCCTCGAGATGCGCCAGCGATTCGACCAGCGCGGTCGCGTCCGAGGTGTCGAGCTCGGGCGAGCCGCAGCCACAGGCCATGACGAAAACGGCAGCGAGCAGCCCGCGACTCTGCGACATGGTGGACCTCCAGAACGAGCCTACCCCCGTGGGCCGTCGCGATGGCGTGGCACGTGTCACGTGATTGTGGTCGGATTCACGGAGCCGCGCATGTCCCGATGCACCCTGGACCTGGTAACCAAGATCCACTACTGTCTGGAATCGCTCCACGCGCCGGTCCCTCCGGACTCAAATCCATCGCTGAAGATCTCCGTCGGATTGGGTAGAGGTGTCGATGTGCTGGTGGGCGTCGGAGTGGGTGTTGGTGGTACCGGAATATTGGTCGGCGTAGGCGTAGGCGTTGGCGTTGGCGGCAGCGGTGTGCCGGTAGGTGTGGGGGTCGGCGGCACGGGGGTGTTGGTGGGCGTTGCTGTTGGCGGCACCGGCGTGGATGTTGGCGTGGGTGTTGGCGGCAGCGGCGTGTCGGTAGGTGTGGGAGTCGGGGGCAAAGGGGTGTTGGTTGGCGTGGCGGTCGGCGGCACAGGAGTGTCGGTAGGTGTGGGTGTTGGCGGCAGCGGTGGTTCGGTGGGTGTGGGAGTCGGCGGCGCGGGGGTGTCAGTTGTCGTAGGAGTTGGCGGCAGCGGTGTGTCGGTAGGCGTGGTAGTCGGCGGCACAGGAGTGTCGGTGGGCGTGGGGGTCGGAGGCACGGGGGTGTCGGTTGGCGTGGGGGTTGGCGGCACGGGGGTGTTGGTGGGCGTTGCTGTTGGCG
>JBFELO010000162.1:0-10158 GCA_041552055.1 Candidatus Sulfomarinibacteraceae bacterium
ATGATGTTCTGAACCATGGGAGACAACCGCGTCGAGCCAGCAGGCCGCAACGCCAGCCACAACCCAACCAGAGAAGCGGTCATCCAGAACGGCACCATCACGATGTACAGAAACGGCATCGGGACGACCGCCCAGATCAGCAGCACCCCTGCGAGTCGCCGGTAGACCGCGGACTCGCTCACGACTCGCCCCCAACGCTGAAGACCACGGCCCCTCGAGCCTCTGGACGGGCGGGCGACGCCTCGCTGAGCCGTACCGGCTGGACCTCTGCCAGCGGGCGCAGCAGGCGGGCGGCACGGGCGGGTGACCGCACGGGTGGAATCTTGATCTCACCGACGATCAGACCGACCGCGTCGCCACGTTCGAGGCGGCTCAAGGCACCGGTGGCCACGTCCGAGACCATGTGCTCGAATCGCTCCTTGATCTGCGGATCCTCGGGATCCTCCACCCCCGGGTCGACCACCAGCATCACCGGCTGCTCGGCACGCCGCTCGCGGTCGACCACGATCAGCCTCTGCTGCCGCGCGGTCTGTTTCCAGTGCAGTTGACGACGGTCGTCCCCCTCTCGAAAGCCACGCAGCTGGACGACGTCTCCCTCGCGGCCCCGATCTTCGAGGTTGTCCGACGATCTCCGGCCGCCGCACTCGCGAGCGTCGATCGAAGAACTCGGCAGGAGCCTGGGATATACCAACACGGACTGGCTGTGGAGGACCTTTTTGGATTTCCTGAAAAAGCCGAGTGGCAGAACCACCTCGATCTGCCATGGACCGAGCTCGCACCAGCCTCGAGCGTCGAACTCCACCTCCATCACGTGGCGGCGCGAGGCGGACGGGGCGAGCACGGGCTCCACGATCAGGACTCGTCCCGTGCGGTCACGCAGCACGAGACCGTAGCCCGGGAAGAGCTTCGTGCGGTTGTCCAGCTCCACCTCGACCGGCGTCGGTCGGCCTGCGAACACCTCCTTCGGCAACCGCGCCCGAACCTCGACCCTCCCCAGCACCTGACGCGACCAGGTTCCCGACACGAGGTAGCTCCCGAGCGAGACCGCCAGCAGCGCCATCAGGGCGTTGTTCCCAGTGTTCACCGCCGCGAAACCGAGCACCAGCATCGCCGCGAGGAAGATCCCGCCCCATCTCGTGAGGCGGAGTCGGAAGCCCGGAAAGGTGGCGGCGAAGCTCATGGTGTTGAGAGAAAAGGCTCGGGACCAGGTGGTCGGGGCTCGGGCCCTTCCGCCCACCCGCACGCCCTGTCGTGGTCTGCGATCCTGATGATCATCGCGATGAAGCTACCCGTTTCGGAACTGTCTTGGGGCGGTGAGTGCATGAACTTCCTACACTCGAATCCCGATTCCCTAACCCCGAATCCCTCGATCCGCCACCCCAGACCCTACCCCTCATCCTCCTCTACCTGGGCACCGGCACCGCCTCGAGAATGCTCCGGATCACCGCACGCTCCCTACGACTCCGCTCCCAGCCGTCCGCCACCAGGGGATCGGACAGCAGGACGCGGTGCGCGAGCACCGACTCGGCCGCGTCTTGAAGATCGTCCGGGATCACGTACGCCCGACCCCGCACGAGTGCCAGCGCCTGCGCCGATCTCTGCCACGCCAGGCAGCCGCGCGTCGACACGCCGAGCGCGAGCGCCTCGTGGGACCGCGTCCGGTCGACCACCGTCAACAGGTACTGCTGCAACTTCTCCGCGACGTGCACCTCCGCCACCCGCCGTTGCAGCTCCAAAACCTCGGCACTGCTGAGCACCGGCTCCAACTGCTCGAGCTCCGGTTCGACACCGCCGCTGCGAAGGAGTCCCAGCTCCTCCTCGCGTCCCGGATAACCCATCGAGAGCCGCATCAGGAACCGATCGAGCTGTGACTCCGGTAACGGATAGGTGCCGGTCGACTCGATCGGGTTCTGGGTGGCTACCACCAGAAACGGCTCGGCGAGTCGATGGCGGGTTTTCTCCACGGTCACGGCGTGCTCGCTCATGGCTTCCAGCAGGGCGGATTGGGTGCGAGGTGCGGCGCGGTTGATCTCGTCGGCCAGCACCACGTGGGCGAACAGTGGACCGGGCACGAACTCGAACTCACCGCGCTGTTGGCGGTAGACGGTGATGCCGATGATGTCGGACGGCAACGTGTCCGAAGTGAACTGGATCCTGTGGAAATCGAGATCCAGCGACCGCGCGAGCGCTTGTGCGAGGGTCGTCTTGCCGACGCCCGGCACGTCCTCGACGAGCACATGGCCACGAGCGAGCAGTGCGGCGATCAGCGAATCCACGATCTCGGCCTTGCCTCGGATGACGCGCACGATCGAGCGATGGAGGCGGTCCAGGCGCGACAACACGTCTGGCATGACCGGGTTCATGGGGTGGACACCGATTCTGTCGCCCGCAACAGATGTTTTGACAATCGCCACACGGCCCTCCAAGTATACGAACGTCGCATTGGCCGGAAAGGCTTCCGGAACGCCCTCGTCATGATCACTCCCTGCCATGAGTACGGTTCCTGGGGGACCACCGTCTGATACGACGCGCGTCGATACGGGTTGCGCCGCCTCCGGCCCGTATCCGCTTCCGTATCCACATCTTCGGTCGACCTCGATGCGCGTCATCCGGCACGGATTCTGATACGGCAAGACCCCTCACCGAAGGGCTGTGCGGGGCTCGGGTTAACATAATCACGTGGCACCCTCGACCGACGACCACATCCGTGATTATCTGGCCCACTTGGCGGTGGAACGCAACCTGAGCCCGCGATCGGTCGACGCCTACGGCCGTGACCTCGCACAGTTCGTTGCCTGGCTCGGCGAAGAGGAAATCCCGCTCGACAACGTCGAACGCGCTACCGTCCGAAACTATCTCGGCTCGCGCCGCGATCACGGGCTGTCTTCGCGCTCGGCGGCGCGTGCCCTGTCCGCCCTCCGAGGGTTCTTCAAATACCTGACCGCCACCGGTGCGAGACTCGCCGACCCCACACGCGATCTCCAGTCCCCGAGCCTGTGGCGTACCATTCCCAGGGCGTTGTCCGGGGACGAAGTCGAAGCCCTGCTCGCGGCACCGGACACGGCTCGTCCCCTCGGTCTGCGAGACCGCGCGATGCTCGAAACCCTGTACGCGACCGGCCTCCGCGTGTCCGAGCTCGTCGGGCTCAGCGTGGACAGGCTGCGGCTCGACCCCGGATTCGTCATCGTCATCGGTAAGCGGGACAAGGAGCGGCTGGTGCCGATCGGCCGGTCAGCGATGTCGTGGATCGAACGCTACCTCCGCGAGGCACGGCCGAAGCTCGATCGTCAACGGCGTCCCGAGCTGTTCCTCAACCATCGCGGCGGTCGGCTCACACGCCAGGGCTTCTGGAAGATCCTGCGCGGCCACGGGGCCACGGCAGGCATCCGCTCTCAACTCAGCCCGCACGTGGTCCGTCACTCGTTTGCCACCCACCTCGTGGAAAATGGGGCCGACCTCCGCGCCGTACAGATGATGCTCGGTCACGCCTCGCTCACCACGACCGAGATCTACACCCACGTGGCCCGTGAACGACTGCGTCGCCTGTACGACGAGAAACATCCGAGGGCGTAGCATGTCGAGAATGGGGGTACGGGTTTCAGGGTTCTGGCAGCGTACCGGCCGAGTCGCGATCGTCGCGACCCTGGCGCTGGCGATCGCCGCTCCGACGTCCGCGAAGATCGCCGTGTTCGTCGACGGGCGCATCCTCAAGGTCGAAGACGCCTTTTTGGACGGCGACGAGATCGTGCTCTCGCTCCGCGGTGGCGGCCGCATGGTCGTCTCGGCGCTCCGCATCGAGCGGGTGGTGGCCGACGAGGTGGAGGATCCTGTATCAGAACTCCCGATTCAATACGGGGACTGCCCCGTCGCGTGGAACGAGGCTCCGCTGCCGGACGGACTGCCGTTCCGCGACGAGATCCGGTCCGCCGCCCGGAACTCGAACCTCCACCCCTTGCTCCTGGTCAGCCTGGTGCAGGCGGAGTCCGCGTTCGATCCACTCGCGGTGTCTCGTGCCGGCGCCAAGGGCCTCACACAGCTGATGCCGGCAGCTGCCGCCGATCACCGGGTCAGCGATGTGTTCGATCCGCAAGAGAACCTGCGCGGTGGTGCCGACCACCTGCGCTCCCTCCTTGATCAGTTCAAGGAGTTGCCGCTGGCGCTGGCCGCCTACAACGCCGGCGCCACCACGGTGGAGCGTTACGAAGGCATCCCGCCCTACCGCGAGACGCGCGGTTACGTACGGAGGATCCTCGAGGCGTTCTGTCCCGCCGAGGGGCGAGGGAGTGAGGGGATGAGGGCGCGACCGTACCCATAATCCTCGTGATGGGATTGCCGGAACGCCGGACCGGTCCAATTACGCGACGCTCGCTTCGCTTCGACGCGACCTCTCCCCGATGCGCTCCCCGTGGGAGCCCGGTCAACGCCGTCTCGTTCGCTTCGACTGGCTGACACCCGAGGCACCCTCTCCCAAGCGCGCTCCCCGAGGGTGCCCCGTTAGACAATGTTGGGACCCAACTGGCCGTCCCACCCCGGTGACATTGCTCCCAACATTGTCAAAGACGGCACGCCCGCAGGACGCGCTGTCATCGGCTTCCCAGTCGCATCGATCGTCTGACACCCGAGGCGGTCTTTTCACCGCGGTCGGAGGCTGCGCCCGGGTCATTTTTCTCATCCCCTCACGATTGTCGGCGTTTTCGAGGTTGCGATTGGCGCGATGTGCGGGTGTACCACTTCCGACGGTTTTGCGGCTCGTCCCTTGCGTCCTGGCCGTACGCTGGGTCGCAAATATCGTCGGAGGTGGCAACCTCGGGGAGCGCGACGGCAGAAGACCACGCCGACTCCGGCCAGCCGTACCGATCTCAAACGGTCAGGCACCCACGCCACGGTGCTAAACTTCAGCTCTCTCGGGGGAGGCAAGGTATGCGAATCAACAGGCCGTTTCGTTTCCTGGCACTGACTGCGGTTCTCGCGCTGCTCGTGTCCTGCGGCGAGAAGGAGACACCCGAGCAGCGCACCGAGCGGCTGCGCTCGCGGCACGAGATCTACCCGGCGGGGGTCACCACGGTGTACGACGCGGACGGTCAGCCACAGCTCGTGGTCGACGTGCAGGTCGCCAACCAGGGGACCGAGCCCCTGAGCCAGCTCACGGTGATGGTCAAGGTTCTGGGCCCGGAGGGCACGCCGAGGGTCTCTCGACGGGTGACCCTCGACCTTGAGGGCGTCCGGCCGGGCATCGGCGAGCGACGAACGGCGATCGTCGATGGGGTCGCACTGAAGGAGGACGATGAGGTGTTCGTCGAACTCGAGGCGAACCTGCCGGCCGACGTTCTCCGCGGACTGCCGGAGTACAGCGACGTGGCGGGTTCTAGTTGATGGGAAGGTTGGGGAGTTCGGGCACTCCGAAGCGCTCCATCAAAATGCTCCGCATGTGCGGCAACACCTGGCTGTCGAAGACCTCGAGGGAGGCCGGGGCGAGTCGCGAGACCGCGGTCCGAGTCGCATCGATCAGACGGAGACCCTCGCACAGGCGGAGTTCCGGATCAGAACGGAGCGTCTGGCACGTGACGTCGAACATCAGTGCGCATCGCGCGTCGAACCCGTCCACCAGACAATCTCCATCACGAACCACTACCCGCCTCCGTCCACAGAAGTCAACGGAGATCTGACGAATGCTATTTCAGCGACCATTCGACTTCCTAGACGCGGTGGAAGCCGTGGCACAGGTCGGAGCTGCCGCGTTGGCGCCCTACTGGCGGGCGCTGGACGAGAGCCAGGTCACCGAGAAAGCGAGAAATGACCTGGTTTCGACTGCCGACCGCGCGTCAGAAGAGGCGATCCTGATCGAGATCAACGGACGCTTTCCAGACCACCGCGTGCTGTCCGAAGAAGCCGGCTGGAGCCGCCGCGACACCTCCGGTCCGACCTGGATCATCGATCCGCTGGACGGTACGGCCAACTTCGTCCATGGGCTGGCGCAGTTCGCGGTGTCGGTGGCGGTCGCGGTCGAAGACCGGGTCGAGTTCGGCGTGATCATCGATCCGATCAAGGGAGACGTCTTCCGGGCGGCTCGCGGCCACGGCGCGTGGTGGAATGGTGAGAAATGCCGAATCACCGGCCGTGAGGGGCTTGCCGGATGCCTGATCGCGACTGGTTTTCCGTTCCGTGCGCGGCACTTGCTCGACCCGTACCTCGCGATCTTCCGCGACGTGTTCCTGCGCTGCAAGGCGATTCGGAGGCCGGGCGCGGCGGCCCTCGATCTCGCCTACACGGCGTGCGGCATTTTCGACGGGTTCTTCGAGTTTCGATTGTCTCCCTGGGACATTGCCGCAGGATCGTTGCTGGTCGAGGAAGCCGGAGGGGTCGTGACGGATCTGGACGGTGGGGGGGCCTACCTGACGACCGGGGATGTGCTGTGCGGCTCCGCAGGCGTCCACCGGGAGTTGTTGGCGGTCGTGCAGAGCCACCGGAAGGAGTGGATCTCCGCGGTCGAGTGAGTCCCTCGACCGCGACGCGGATCAACTCATGCGGCGGTTTGCTAGACTGCACAGACCGAGTTATGAGCCGGGAAGATTCGAACAAGCTGAGCCAGGAAACGGTCCACCGCAAAGTCCAACACGCGGTGCGGCTCGCGCGTGAGAGGAATTACGGTGACGCCCTCCTGCTGTTCGAAATGTATTTGCCGCTGCTGTCTTTCAACGACGAGCACGAGAAACGGCTGTTGACCGAGGCGTCCTCGTTTTGCGGGCTTTGTTTGGCGATGGAGAAGCACCGCTACGCTGAAGCCCTGGAGTACTGCAACATCTCGCTCAAACGCGACATCATGGACCCCGACCACCAAGCGAACGTGGCTCTGGTCTATCTGGAGCGCGGCGACCGCAGGCACGCCGTCACACACCTCCACGAGGGCCTGCGACTGCAGTCGAACCATCCCCGGATCAATGAGATCCTCGACGACATCGGCCGCCGCCGGCAGCCGGTGCTGGGCTTTCTCGCGCGCGACAACCCGATCAATGTTGTGCTCGGGAAGCTGCGCGGTACCCCCAAAGATCCGCGGCCTCGCCGATCCACCCATGGGCGCGACTGACCGCCGAGTCGAAAGCGTCCACAGAATCCGACCGACCAACCACCAGAGGCCATGCCGATGATCATTATCTCTATCAAACACAACGTTTTGCCGGGTCGGAGGAGTGACGATCGGCAACCCTTGCCAGTCAAGGGCAAGGGGACTATGCTACGCGTTGTGAATTCGTTCACGTGCCGTCGGCCGTGAAGCGATCGCAGAATCACAGCCGACAACGGCTGTCGCCGAGTGGAGGATCCCGATGACCGAACGAAAGATGGTGATGATCGACGGCAACGAGGCGACCTCTTCGGTGGCGCACCGAATCAACGACGTGTGCGCCATCTACCCGATTACGCCGTCCTCCAACATGGGGGAGTTCGCCGATGAGTGGTCGGCTATGGGCCGCACGAACATCTGGGGCACGGTGCCCGACGTGGTGGAGATGCAGTCCGAGGGGGGCGCCGCGGCGGCGGTCCACGGATCGTTGCAGGCGGGTGCGCTGACGACCACGTTCACCGCTTCTCAGGGTCTGTTGCTGATGATCCCGACCATGTACAAGATCGCCGGCGAGCTGACCTCCGCAGTGTTTCACGTGTCCGCTCGTACGGTGGCCACGCATGCGCTGTCGATCTTCGGGGACCACTCGGACATCAACGCCTGCCGGCAGACCGGCTGGGGCATGCTGGCTTCCTGCTCGCCGCAGGAGGCCCACGACTTCGCCTGCATCGCTCAGGCGGCGTCGCTGGAAAGCCGGATTCCCTTCGTCCATTTCTTCGACGGATTTCGCACATCGCACGAGGTCTCGAAAATCGAGATGCTGTCGGACGACGACCTGCACTTCATGATCGACGACGACCTTGTGCGAACTCACCGCGAGCGGGCACTGTCCCCCGACCGGCCCGTGATTCGTGGAACATCGCAGAACCCGGACACGTTCTTCCAGGCTCGTGAGGCCAGCAATCCCTTTTACGACGCCTGCGTCGGCCACGTTTCTGCCGCGATGGAGAAGTTCGCCGAGCGTACCGGACGTCGTTACGGTCTGTTCGACTACGTGGGACATCCGGAAGCCGAACGAGTGGTCGTGATCATGGGCTCCGGTGCCGAGGCCGTCCACGAGATGGTCGAGTGGCTGGTCGCTCGGGGCGAGAAGGTCGGCGTCGTCAAGGTGCGTCTCTACCGCCCGTTCTCGGTCGAGAAACTGCTCGCGACCCTCCCCCCGACCACCGCGAAGATCGTGGTCATGGATCGCACCAAGGAGCCTGGGGCCATCGGGGATCCGTTGTACATGGACGTGATCACCGCGCTCGCCGAGGCCCGCGCTGCAGCCGCCAGCCCCCTCCAGCAGGATCCAATCGTCCTCGCGGGGCGCTACGGGCTCTCGTCGAAGGAATTCAACGCCGCCATGGTGAAGGCGATCTTCGACAACCTCGCCGCTGAGAGACCGAAGCACCACTTCACGGTGGGTATCGTGGACGACGTCTCGCACAGCTCGCTCGAGGTCGACGACGAGTTCGACATCGCCACCGACGAGGTCTTTCGAGGCCTCTTCTTCGGCCTCGGCGCAGACGGCACCGTTGGCGCCAACAAGAACTCGATCAAGATCATCGGCGAGGAGACCGACAACTACGGCCATGGTTACTTCGTGTACGACTCCAAGAAGGCCGGCGCCGTGACCGTCTCGCACCTGCGGTTCGGCCCTCGCCCGATCCGGGCGACCTACCTGATCAAGAAGGCCAACTTCGTGGCCTGCCACCAGTGGGTGTTCATCGAGAAGCTGGACATGCTCGAGTACGCGCAGCCCGGCGCCACCTTCCTTGTCAACTCGCCGTTCGGGCCTGACGAGCTCTGGGACCAGTTCCCCCGCGAGGTGCAGGAGGAGATCATCTCGAAGCAGCTCAAGGTGCACTGCATCGACGCCACGAGCGTGGCTCGCGACACCGGCATGGGGCGCCGCACAAACACCATCATGCAGACCTGCTTCTTCGCCATCTCCGGCATCCTGCCCAGGGAGGAGGCAATCGCCAAGATCAAGGACTCAATCGAGAAGACCTACGGCAAGAAGGGCGAGGAGATCGTCCAGCTCAACTTCACCGCGGTCGACTCGACGCTGGCCAACCTGCACGAGGTGAAGATTCCGGATCAGGTCACGGCGACCACGACGCGCCCACCGATCGTGTCCGACGAGGCGCCCGAGTTGGTGCAAAAGGTGACCGCCCTGATGATGGCCGGCAAGGGCGATCTGCTGCCGGTCAGCGCGTTCCCACCGGACGGCACCTGGCCGACCGCAACCACGCAGTGGGAGAAGCGGAATATCGCCATCGACATTCCGGTGTGGGACGAGGAGCTGTGCATCCAGTGCAACAAGTGCGCGCTTGTGTGTCCCCACGCCGCGATCCGGGCCAAGGTGTACGAGCCGCGACTGCTCGACGGTGCTCCTCCGACGTTCAAGTCGGTCGACTACAAGGCCAAGGACTTCGAGGGTCAGACGTACACCATCCAGGTGGCGCCGGAGGACTGCACCGGCTGCACGCTGTGCGTGAGGGTATGTCCGGCGCGCGACAAATCCAACCCAAAGCACAAGGCGCTGGACATGACACCGCAGATGCCGCTGCGCGAGCCGGAGCGGGCGAACTACGACTTCTTCCTGTCCCTGCCCGAGGTGGACCGCACGAGGGTCAAGATCGACGTCAAGGGCTCTCAGTTCTTTCAGCCGCTGTTCGAGTACTCGGGCGCCTGTGAAGGCTGTGGCGAGACCCCTTACGTCAAGCTCCTGACCCAGCTGTTCGGCGACCGCGCGCTGATCGGCAACGCGACCGGCTGTTCGTCGATCTACGGCGGCAATCTTCCCACCACGCCGTACGCCCAGGACGCGAACGGCCGCGGTCCGACGTGGAACAACTCGCTGTTCGAGGATGCCGCCGAGTTCGCACTCGGCTTCCGGCTCGCGGTCGACCAGGCGCGCGAACGCGCGGTCCTCCTGCTCCGGCAGCTGGCCGACGACCTCGGCAGCGAGCTCGTCGACGAACTCCTGAGCGCCGACCAGGCGGACGAGTCCGGCGTCGCCGCCCAGCGCGCGCGAGTCGACGAGCTGCGCA
>JBFELO010000163.1:0-10153 GCA_041552055.1 Candidatus Sulfomarinibacteraceae bacterium
ACCCGCTGTGAGGCGCCGTCCGCCCGCATCAGGTCGGACCACAGGTCGGCGAGGGTCGACAGCGCGAACGCCACGAACACCGTGTACAAGGTGAATGCGGTCAGCTCCCCCACGGTCATGCGACCACCGACGACGAGCCGTCCGCCGAACCACAGCACGCACGCCAGCGCGCCGTAGCCGGTGAGCACCATGCCGCCGACGAACGCGGCCACGACCGTGACCCGGCGCCGGGCCAGCGCGAACGCGTCCCACACCGCGCCGGTGTAGCGCGCGCTCTCGGCCGGCTCGCGGGTGAAGCTCTGCACGGTGCGGACGCCGGCGATCGTCTCCTCGGCGACCTCCGACGCACGCGCCAGGGCGTCCTGCGCCTTGCGGGACAGCTTGGAGATCCGGCGGCCCAGGATCACCGAGCCGATCGCGATCGGCGGCACGATCGCGAGCATCACCAGGGTCAAGCGCCACGAGGTGACGAGCAGGAGGGCCACCCCGCCGACCGCCATCACCACGGCCCGCAGCCCCATCGCCAGGTTGATACTGGCGGTATTCTGCAGCACCGTCGTGTCCGACGCGAGCCGGCTGATCAGCTCGCCGGTGCGTCGCTGGTCGAAGAACGCGATCTCCTGGACGATGACGTTTCGATAGAGGCGCTCACGCAGCCCGGTCACGATCCGTTCGCCGGCGACGTTGAACAGGTACGAGCGCCCGGCGATCGCCACCGCCTGGACCACAAAGACGACCGCCATCAGCAGCGCCGCGCGATTGACCGTGCGCATGCCGCCCTCGACCGCGCCGTCGATCACGATCCGGATCGCCTGCGGGTAGAGCAGAGTCATTCCGCCGCCGACGAGCAGGCAGGCGGTTCCGAGCGCCAGCCGCCGCAGCTCCGGACGCGCCAGCTCGACCAGCCGCGTGGCCGGAATGCGGGTCGCGCCGTCCTCGTCAGCCGGCTCGAGGCGACTCGTGAAACGACTCCTTCTCATCGGCCTGACAGCTTACAGGAGTCCTGGATCAACGCCTGTATTGGCAACGCTCGCCGCGGCGCATGCAGCACCCGGCTTCGAAGGGATGAGGCGGTAACCGTTCGGCACTCAGCCACTCGATGGCGACATGCGAGAAACGACTCGGCCGCTCCAAACAGGCTCTTCATCCATGCGGCCTCCGACAGCTGAGTGCCGGGCTGGGGATGAGGGGGTGAGGGAGTGAGGGGATGAGGGTTCGGGGGGAGCCATCGGCGATCGCTGCGGTCGAACCCGGACTTCCACACGCCCGCAAGTCCTCACGCCCCCATGCCCTGGGCGGCAGGGGTCTCAAGCTTCGAATCCCTGGCCCCCAGCTCCCACTCCGCGTACCTCATTCAACACCCGCCGGGCGTGGTCTCGGCCGTGGCGCCCGTTGGGCCGGTGGTACACTCCGGCCGTGAGTGAGGACGTTTCCGTGGCGGTCGGGGGTCCCTTCATTCGGCGCTTCCGCTGCAGGTTCGTGAGGACGAACAGCCGGGGGTACGCGTGAGGCGGGCAGTCTGGGTCATCACTCTGGCGGCGGCTCCCCTGTTCGCGGACGAGGTGTACCTGCGGGGAGGCGGCCGGTTGACCGGTGAGATCGTCGAACAGACCGAGGACTCGGTGACGGTCGACATCGGCGGAGGCACCCTTACGGCGCCGATGTCCAGCGTAGTGCGCATCGAAGAGAGCATCTCACCGCTGCAGGAGTACCGGACGCGAGCCGCGAACATACCTGACGGCGATGCCGAGGCGTGGCGGGAGCTGGCACGGTGGGCACAGGCCAGGACGCTGTCGAGCCAGGCGTGGGAGTCGTACTCGCAGGTAGACGCGATTCTGCCGGACGACGAGGAGGCAAACCTGGCGCTCGGTCGAGTCCTGGTCGACGGGAGGTGGATGAGCGAGGAGGAGGCGTACCGCTCCCAGGGATACGTGAGATTCGAAGGCGCGTGGATGACACCGGCCGAGCGACAGCAGATCGCCGACGAGCGACGGGCCCGCGAGGAGGCAGATCGCCAGGCGAATGAGGCGCAGATTCGAGCGATCCAGGCGGAGATCGATGCCGACAAGGAGCGCAAGACGGAAAAGTTCGAGCGTAAGACGTCCGGCGTCGACGACTGGTCACAGCACGGCGATCCGGTCGCCTGGGGCTGGGGGGCCGGTCCGTCTCATTGGCCCTCGCCGGTCCAGTATGCGGAGCCCCAAGAGCTGGCCGGCTCGGCAACGCCAGGGTCGTGAAGGACGAGGAGGCTCTCGTGAGGAGTTGCTTGAAACCACTCCCTCTTCTCTGCGCGCTTCTCGCAGCGTGCGCTCCATCCTCGCCGGTCGACGAGATCATCGCCTCCCATCTCGACGCCCGCGGCGGCAAGGAGCGGATCCAAGCGCTGCATTCGATCCGGCACACGGGGACCGCGACCGCGAGTGGCGGTCGGGTGGCGCGCGTGGTCCGCGAGGTCAAGCGGCCCGGCCTCTTCCGGCTCGAGTTTTCCTCCCAGGGAACAACGAGCGTCTTCGCGAACGATGGCGAGACCGGCTGGCAGGTCGCGCCGCTGCAGGGCCAGTTCGAACCGCGGGCAATGACGCCCGACACCGACGCGGCGGGGGGCGTCGACCAGCGCGACATCGAAGGCCCGCTCGTCGACTGGCGCGAGAAGGGGCACGTGGTCGAGCTCGTCGGCCGTGAGACGTTGCCCGGTGGCGAGGCTTTCAAGCTGAAGATCACGCTCGAGGATGGTGCGATCCGCTACGACTACGTCGATGTCGCGTCGCGCCAGGTCGTCCGCTCCGACGTCACCCGAATGATTCGGGGGCGCCCGGTGGAGCTTCAGAACACGTTCTCGGACTTCCGGAAAGCGGGCGGGATCGTCTTTCCGCACCTCATCGAGACCCGCGCCAAGGGTCGCCCCGAGGTCATCAGGATCGAGGTCGAGACGATCGAGCTCGATCCGGACCTCGAAGACGCGCGATTCCGGCTTCCCGAATAACGCCCTGCCCCGCCCGAACGGGGATCTCCGATGTATCGACCGATTCCGGGCACGGAGGCGGACGCGGGCAAGTGCCGGACCTCTGACAACGCCGGATCAACAACGGATCACACAGATGATGTCCTCTGCGTGGATCTGCGTATACCCGGGTCCTCTGTCGGCCATCCCATGAGGGCGGGGGACCTCACCCCCCTCATGCCCCCATGCCCGCAAGCCCTGGGTGGGTGGGCGGTGCGGCGACCAAAGACACGCCACGGGCTGGAGCGAGCAACTCGCGAGACCGAGTCGCCCCGAACGGCTCCTGGGCGACGACGCGATCGGTGCGACGCTCTTTCGTCAGGGGATCCTTCGCCTCGTCGCTCGCCTGATGGCTCGCTCCTCGCTCAGGATGACAGGAGTATTGGCCGGGTGGGTGGGGGCCCTATCCCGAGCCCCTCGCCCCGAGTCCCTTCTTTCCGGCCCTCGTCCCCTCATCCCCTCACCCCCGGGGTGGGAGGGCGGTGGATCTTGCATCTCGCATCTCGTATCTGGATGGGCGGAGGGGCTACTTCGCGTACTTCACCGAACACCCGTAGGGCTTGGTCTCCGCCGTGGTCACCGTCTTCCCTGCGAGGACCTCGTCGAGCGCGGCGGCGACGTAGTTGCTCGCCCCACCGGCCTTGTTTCCTCGAGGATCATCGTCAATGGCGCCAACGTACACGATGGTGCCGCCGGCGTCGATGACGAACATGTGGGGGGTGGTCTGCGCACCGTACAGGTGCCCGACCGATCCGTCCTGATCCACCAGGATGTGCTGCGACAGATTGTTGGCCTTGGCGAACTTCTGGTTCGCCGCCGCGTCCATGTAGTTGGTCGAGTTGACGGTCAGCCAGGTGACGCCTCTGTCGCCGTACTCCGCCGCCAGGTTCTTCATGGTGCCCGCCTTGTAGTGACGCTGCACGAACGGACAGTCCGGGTTGACCCACTCGAGCACCCGCACCCCTTCGATCTTCGACAGCGTGATCCGGTCGCCGTTCAGGTCGGTGAGCGTGAAATCGGGTGCCGTATCACCGACACCGGCACTGCCGGCCATGGCCCACGGCGCCGTCGCGAGGGTCGCGACGATCGCCAATCCAAGAACTTTACGCATTGTCCGAGCTCCCTTCCTCCGGCGTCCGCCGGAGAATGTCTGTCAGTTGTTGATCGGCACGTTGATCTCGACGCCGCGCCGGGCGCCGGATTCGTCGTTGAACACCACGAGCGACGGCAGGTATTCTGCCGCATCCGCGCCGGACCCGACACGTGTCAATTCGACGTCGATGCGGCTCAGGGATCCCCGCGTCTGGACCTTAGGATTCGAGACCCTCAGACGGGCACCGGGCTCGGGGAACCACTCCACACCACTCGGTGCGCTCGGCCATCGCAGCCACAGCGACAGCTCGCCGACGCGGGCTTCCGGATCGAGCCCACCGGTGGTCGACAGCTCGAACGGGAGACCGCCGTTCGGCTCCGCCTCCGGCAGGTTCGCGCGCCAGCCGGTGATCGCCGCGGCTGTCTGTGCAACTGCACCCCCATCGAGCGGCAGAGTCTCCTCGAGCTCGGCCGAGCCGAGCACGCACTCGTCCTTGCACGCCAACCATGACACCGAGGCCTTCACGGTGAGCGGCTTCGCCGGGAGGCGGTCGGGAACTGTCACCTCGCTCGCCAGCAGGACCGATCCCTCGTAACCGTAGCCGACCAGGTCGCCCGGTTGGCTGAATTCGATCGGAAGAGGCCACCGCATGGGACCAGCCACGAAACCCTGCGGCAACTCGAGTTGAACATCGGTTGCCAGCCCGGAGTCACCCGGATTCTTCCAGTACACGTGCCAACCCGGAATCATCTCCAACAGAACGCCGAGAGTCAGCTGTCCACCGGGATCGAGGCGGCGCGCGTCCGTCACGATCCGAGCACGTACCTGGCCGGTTTCGGCGCCCACAGCGTTGCCGACGCAGGCAGCCATACCGGCCGCGAACAACAGTCGCACGATGCTCTTCACGTGAGGGAAAAAGGCGCCTGCCCGAAGGGTATTCCAGCTACCTGCCGTCGGGCTCACGGACGAACAGCAACCGCCGGCCGGTCCAGTCCATCCCGACCACGGTGCCGGTGGCCACGAAACGGTCCAGACCCAGATCCTGCGTCAGGACACGGATGACCCCGCCGTGGACGAACAGCAGGTGGCGACCGGGAAGGAGCTCGTCGACGAAGGAGTGGACCCGGCGGCGAAAGTCCCGATAGGTGTCGCCCTCCGGAATCTCGAACTCGCGGAATCGAAGAAAGACCGCCGCCACCGTGGGATCCACGTCGTCGTAACCACGACCCTCCCAGACACCGAAATCCACCTCGCGCAGCCGTGGTTCCGGTTTCGCGTCTCCCCAAGCCAGCCGCGCCGTGGTCACCGCCCGGTCCAGGTCGGACGACCACACCGAATCAAAGACGTACCCGTTGAGCGAAGGGCGCAGCGCCGCAGCTTCCGCGCGGCCCACCTCGGTCAGCGGTGGGTTGGATCCACCCGCGATCCGACGGGCCGCGCTCGCCGTCGTTTCTCCGTGCCGTACCAACCAGAGTTCGAGTCGAGAGTCATCCTGCATGGCGCCGCGCAGTGTAGCGGATCTCCAATCTCGGAGGCCTGTAGATCCCTCCGTCCGCCTCTGATGCTGCTACCCTTCCGGCGTCCCCAACGGAGGATGAGCCATGCCTGAAGTCGGAGTGCTGTACAAGCAGTGGGAACCCGACGGTGCGTTTGACGCGATCGTGATCGGATCGGGCATGGGAGGCCTCGCCACCGCGGCGTTGTTGGCCCAACACGCGGACAAAAGGGTGCTCGTCCTCGAGCGCCACACGGTGGCCGGTGGTTTCACGCACGTCTTCCGGCGCAAGGGTTACGAGTGGGACGTGGGCGTCCATTACATCGGCGGAGTGCATCGTCAGGGGAGCTTTCTGAGGACTCTCTTCGATCACATCTCCGGTGGCGAGCTGCAGTGGGAACCCATGGGGGACGTGGTCGACACGGTCATCGTGGGCAATCGGCGTGTGGAGTATCTGGCCGGACGTGAGGCGTGGCGGCAAAGGATGCACGAGGAGTTTCCAGACGACACCGCCCCCATCGACCGCTATATGGAACTGGCCGACGAGGTGACCCAAAGGACCAGGTCGTTCTTCGCATCCAAAGCACTCCCCTCCCCGACCGCCGCGGTCGCCGGGCCGTTCATGCGCCGTGGTTTTCTTCGGTTGAGCGACCGGACGCTCGGCGAGGTGCTCGTCGAACTGACCGAGAACCGAATGCTGAAGGCGGTCCTCGCCGGTCAATTCGGAGACCACGGCATGCCGCCGGGCCAGGCGAGCTTCGCCATCCACGCCATGATCTTTCGTCACTATCTGGGCGGAGGCGCCTACCCGGTGGGGGGATCGAGCCGGATCGCGGCCACCGTCGCGCCCCAGATCGAAGCTGCCGGTGGACAGGTTGTTCTGGGTGCCGAGGTGGGCAGTGTCCTCATCGAGGATGGACGGGCGGTTGGCGTCGAGCTCACCGACGGCCGCACCGTCAGAGCACAGCTGGTCATCAGCGATGCAGGCGTCCCCAACACGGCCCTCAAGCTCCTGCCGGACGGCGCTCCCGGACGGGACCGGCTGATCGCCACCCTTGACCGGATCGGCCGATCGGCCTCCCACATCTGCCTTTACGTGGGGACACGCCACACCGCGGAGGAACTGGGTCTCGAAAAATCGAATCTCTGGGTCTATCCCAACGAGGATCAGGACGCCGCCGTCGAGCGCTACCTCGCCGACCCAGAAGCGCCCGTCCCGCTCGCCTACATCTCCTTTCCGTCGGCCAAGGATCCCGATTTCACGCGCCGCTTCCCCGGCCGCGCCACCATCGAAGTCGTGAGCCTCGCGAACTACGACTGGTTCGCGCCATGGGAAGGCAGACCCTGGCAGAAGCGCGGTGAGGATTACAACGAGCTCAAGGCACGCCTTTCCGAACGCCTCCTGGAGATTCTGGTTCAACAGGTGCCGCAACTCGATGGCAAGATCGACTACCACGAGCTGTCGACACCGATCTCCACCCGGCACTTCGCCGATTACGACAGGGGCGAAATCTACGGTCTGGAGCACTCCCCCGCCAGATTTCGCGAGCCGGCGCTGCAGCCGCGGACACCACTCAAGAGCTTCTACCTCACCGGGCAGGACGTATGTACTGCCGGCGTCGCCGGGGCGCTCTTCGGCGCGGTGGTCGCGACGTCCGCAATCCTCGGCCGCAATGTCATCAGCGAGATCCGCACCGCCGCTCGGGCGGGGTGACACCCCCCGCCTTCAACCCGCCCAGGGCATGTGGGCTTGCGGGCGCGGGGCTCCCCCAACCCCTTCTTCGTCTTCATCTACCCTCGACGCGCTGCCGTCATCCTGCCAGTAGCATCGACTATCTGACACCCGACGCGCCCTCTCCCCAACGCGCTCCCCGCGGCAGCCCCCTTTGACAATGTCTGGACCCAGGGGAGCACTCCACCACGATGACGGTACTCCCAACATTGTCAAAGACGGCACGCCCGCACGAGGCGCTGTAGTCGGCCCTCCATTCGCACCGACCATCTGACACTTCCATCCCCACAACCCCAGGCCGCGATGCGGCCGGCCATCCCCTCGTTCCCCCATCCCCTCATCCCCTCGAGAGCGTACAATCCCACCGAGCCGTCCGATCATCCTCGGGCACGCTGTCGTGGGAGGACCTCAATGCACGTCATCGCCGACATTTCCATCGTTCCGCTCGGAGTGGGACTTTCGCTGTCGCCGTACGTCGCCGCCTGCGAGCGAGTCCTCGCGGAGGCCGGGCTCGAGCCCAGGCTGCACGCCTACGGCAGCAACGTCGAAGGCGAGTGGGACGAGGTCTTCGCTGCGCTCAGGAGGTGCCACGAAGTGTTGCATGAGATGGGCGCCCCCCGGGTGTCCACCAATCTTCGCTGTGGGACCCGGACCGACAAGACACAGTCCGGAAATGACAAGATCAGGAGCGTTCAAGACAAGCTCGACACGGGCGGCTGATCGTCCGTCCGCAGCACGAAGGTGCCGGGATACAATGGCGCCACCCCGCTCGGGTCCACACGAGCCCTCCGGGGTCCGCGGAGGCACTTATGACCGAATTCCGTGTCGCGTCCTTTTCGCAGAACGACGAACCGATCGAGGACTTCTTCACTCTGCCGCTGCTCGTCGAGGGGCTGACCGAGGACCAGGCAAAGGCCGAGGCAGCCGGCACTCGATCGCTGTTGGTCTCGAACAACACCTACTACCGCAACGCCGACAGCCGGAGCTTCGTTGCGTACCGCGGCGACGCCCCGGTCGGCCGGCTGACTGCGTTTCACAACCGACTGCTGATCGACCAACACAGACGGTTCGGTCTGGTCGGACTGTTCGCCTGCGAGGACGATGTGGCTGCGGCCCAGACGCTGGTCAGGCACGCGTCGCAGTGGCTCGCCGAGCGCGACCTCGACGCGATTCGCGGTCCGATGGCGGGTGACATCTGGCACCGGTGGCGTTTCATGAGGCGGGGATTCGACCGTCCTCCCTTCCCGGGAGAGCCGCGGCAGCCGGCCTACTACCCCGACCTGTTCACCGCCTGCGGATTCGCCCCGGTCCGGACCTACTCCACCAAGTCGATCACAGATCTCGCGGCCCAGCTCGATCTGCTGTCGATGGCCGACACCCTCAACGCGAAACGGGGCTACAGCTTTCGCGGCATCGACTCCGATCACTGGGAGGACGACCTCCGTCACGTGTACGAGCTGTGCAGGCACTCGTTCGCGACGAACTGGAGTGTCACCGAGACCACCTACGAGGAGTTCGCCGACATCTACAACCGCTGGCTGCGGAGAATCGGGGCGGACGCCATCGTGCTCGCCATCGATCCGGCCGGCGCGGTGGCCGGGCTCGGGCTCTCGGTCGTCGGACCCGAGGACACCCTCAACATCCGGACCGTGGCCGTGCTGCCGCACCAGTCGGGATTCGGGCTCGGGCAGGCGATCGTCGCCGAGCACTACCGGCGGGCGATCGCGGTCGGGAAACGCAAGGTGCGTCACTGCCTGATGGGCCCCAACACGCCGCCCCAGTTCTGGGACCACGGCCTGGGTCGAGTCACCCGCGAGTACACGATGTACGAGCGGTCGGTCGGCTAGCGAGAATCCCGCGCGAGCGCGTCGATCACCACGGCCAGGCCGACCTCGAACGCGCGGCACACCCGGACGTCGGCGAGCCCGCTGTACTGCCGGTCGGCCTCGCTCGCGAGCGCCGGATTGTCGGTGCAGAAGAGCAGCGCCGCCACCTCGAGACCGAGCCTGGCTCCCGCCACGGCCACCGCGGCACACTCCGACTCGACGCCCAGGATCAGACCGGCAAACCGCTCGTACACCTCCGGTCCCTGGCGGTAGCCCGCGTCCGTGGTGTACACGACGCCGCGGTGGCAGGTGCCTTCGTAACCGTCACTGGCCCCCTGCCAGAGCCGCGCGCTGAGGTCGAGATCGAACCCGGCAGGGAACTCCGGAGGGGCGTAGTAGTCGGAAGTTCCCTCGCCGCGAACCGCGCCGGTCGCGACGATCAGATCCCCTACCCCGACTCCCACGTCAATGCCGCCGCAGGCGCCGAATACCACCACCCGGCGGGCACCGTTGGCCGACGCCATCTCGAGCGCGTTCGCGGCTGCCGGCGACCCCATCCCCGAGTACATCAGCGTGACCGGAGTCGGCGACCCGCGCAGCCGGTACACGATCCGGTCCGTGGTCTCGTCGAGCGAAACCTGCTCGCCGTCCCACTCTTCGACGATCGCCGGCAGGTAGGAGCGACGCCCGAACGGCAGTAGCAGCACCCCTCGGGCGCAGTCGAACGTCGGGTTGTTGGCATTCTCGAATCGTCGCTGGAGCATGACGGTGTCAGCATATCAGGCGAGAAGGGCTTGTGGGCTTGGCCGCCCGGCACTCATGAACGATTGCCGGGCTGGGCTTGAGGGGTGGCCGGTGCCTTCGGCACCTGGGGATGAGGGGGTGGCCGCACGGCACTCACCGATGAGTGCCGTACTGGGGGTGAGGGAGTGATGGCACTCTGCAACGAGACCGTGCGGAAGACCCTCGGCCAATGGCCTCCTCCCTCCCTCATCCCCTCATCCCC
>JBFELO010000164.1:0-10018 GCA_041552055.1 Candidatus Sulfomarinibacteraceae bacterium
CGCTCGCGGCTGACGCCGCGAGCACGGTGCGTCGCATCGGACATCTCCGAACGCAAGCTTTCGTCGATGCCCGCTGCTCCGCCCCTTGCCCGCCTCCGGCGGGCGCCGGGATGATGATTGGACAGTCCCGCAGCCCCTTTTGTGTTTATCGCGCCAAGCGCCGCCCCTCTCGCCGCGTGTTCGCCCTCGTCATCGTCGCCATGATCACGAGATCTAGGGCTCCTCGACTCGGGCTCACATTGCACCGAGAGGGACACCTTTGGCGCGATCCGCTTCGCGGGGTCGGCGAGAGGGGAGGCGGGACGCATTCGGCGGCAGCGCCCGTGGCGCTGCACGGGCTCGAGCCCTCGCCCTGCCTCGAGGTCGCTTCCAGGCTTCTGCTACGGCCCGCGATGGACGGCCATCTGGTGCGCTGACGGGCACCATCTGGCAGCCCCTCGCGGCCCTCGCGACGAATCCCTCGCGACCTCGAGGCCGCCAAAAATAGGAGGGGATGAGGGGATGACCGGTGCCTTCGGCACCTGGGAATGAGGGGGTGGTCGACCGACACTCAGCCAACGCCACACCGATCGTGGCGTAGAGACCGCCTTGGGTGTCAAAAGGTCGACTCGAATGGCGGTCCGACAACAGCGCCTCGTTCGGGGTGCCGTTCATGACAATGTTGGGAGCACCATCACTCGAACGGGGCGGTCCGTAGGGGCCCAAGATTGTCAAAGGGGGGCACCGGCGGGAGGGGCGCATGCAGAAGGGCGCGACGAAGCTGCGCCGGTCTCTCCGATCGAGAAGCTCCGTCCCAAAGGGGTTCCCACGGGGAGCGCATCGGGGAGAGGGCGCGTCGAAGTGAAGAGAACGTCACGAAATGGAATCGATCGCGCCCGCAATCCCTCTCGACTGAAAGTCCCCAAGACCAGGGTGTGCAGCATCCCGGCCCCTCTGTGTCTGTCATCCTGAGCGAGGGAGCGATGCGACCGAATCGAAGCGGCGAGCGGCGCCGTCCTGAGCCCGCGAGGGCGAAGGAACTGGGAGGGGGAGCGAAGAACTGGAGATCTCATGATCGCCGAGATCCTTCTTCCCTTGCGCTCCTCAGGACAAGTCTGGGTGGGGGAGCAGAACCGTATCGACATAGCCCCCGCCCAGATCGTTCGACTCGCTCCGGCCCTGCGGACCTCCGCTCCCTCAGGATGACAGCGTGATCTGATGGCCGGGCGGGGGATCCAGCATCTAGCATCCATTATCCGGAGGGGAGGGTGGGGGGTCTCGCCTCGATACGGCGAGCTATCCCATCGCAAAAAGGAATTGAACTCGCTCGGTATCGATTGCAGCTCGCGCAGCGAATTGCATCTCGCGAATCGACCCGTCCGAGTAGTAGTTAATGGCCGTGCGGCTCGTCCACGAAGTCGTCGGCGTCGAAGTCCGGTTCCTGCTCCACGCTGGCCATCACCTTCTTGACCAGGTCCTGGTGCTCGATCTCCTCCTGGCGGAGCTCGGTGAAGAGGTCCTTGACGTCGCTGTCCGTGATCTGCGGGAGTGCCTGGTCGAAGAACTCGTATGCCTTGGTCTCGGCGTCGAGGGCGAGGTCGAGGGACTCCTGGACCGACATGAACGCCCGCGTGCGGTAGTACTCCGGCGCCTCGACGTCGAACAGCATCGACCGGTCCACCTCGCGCGGTTCGTCGCCGAACAGCCGGTTGCGCCGCTCCGCGAGATCCTGGCCGTGCTTGGCCTCGTTCACAGCCATGAACCGGAAGAACCTGGCCGCGCCCGGACTGTGGTGGGTCTCCATCTGGTGGACGAACTCGCGGTACCGCTCCTCGGCCTCCTCCTCGACGAGAATCGCGAGGTCGAGGGCGTCCT
Source organism: Candidatus Sulfomarinibacteraceae bacterium (assembly GCA_041552055.1). Taxonomy (GTDB): domain Bacteria; phylum Acidobacteriota; class Thermoanaerobaculia; order Thermoanaerobaculales; family Sulfomarinibacteraceae; genus JBFELO01. The sequence goes on from JBFELO010000164.1 coordinate 1,855, forward strand.
TGAGCGACAGTGCGGCAAAGTCGATTTCCTGCATGTCGAATCCTCCCGTTCAGGCTCGGCGAGGCGCGAGGCGCCTCGTTCTGGATCGCCGCGGTCGGCACTGTGACCCGGGCACCGCCGCTTGTCAAGTTGCAGATCGCGCGTTGCCAGCGGCGACCGACATTCGATTGGTTCAACCGTCGGGTTCGTCACAATAGTCCCATGATCGAGTGTGATACCGAAGACCTGCCGGTCCTGCCGGGCGCGTACGTCCTCGAGTTCGAGGTCCCGGCCCCGGTCGATCTGATCGCCGGTCGTCTCGGTGCGGTGTCCCTGGGTCCGGGTCGATTTCGCTACTACGGCAGCGCAAGCGGACCCGGCGGCCTGCGGGCGAGAGTGCTGCGCCACCTCGAACCTGCGAACCGCCGCGACCACTGGCACGTCGACGCGCTGACCAGAGCGGTGCCGGTGGCGCGGGTCTTCATCGACATCGATGGGCTCGAGTGCGAGCTCGTGGCCTGCGATCTGGCTTCGGGAGAGTGGAGCGTCGCGGTTGCCGGTTTCGGCTCGTCGGACTGCCGCCGCTGCCGCGCCCACCTGCTCGTGTTTCGGGGATGATGGGGCCCTGATCTGTTCCCGACCGCACAGGTCCAGATTCGCTCCAGAACATCCTTGCGTCGGTTTCGGCGTTGTCACACGGAAGGACACATCACGTCACCCTCGTCGACGCCGAGTGCACGGTCCACCCCCCCGTCATCCTGAGCGGCGTAGCCGCGAAGGATCCCCTGAAGCGAGAGCGCCGGCGCTACCTCATCGCCTCTCCGGAGATCGGAGGGGATCCTTCGCTCGCTTCGGCCCAGCGGGCCGTCGCTCGCTCAGGATGACAAGTGATCGGGGTGGACGGGCGGTCCAGCGACCAGCGACGAGCGACCAGCGACGGCGGGGCGGGGGATCCGGCATCCGGCATCTGGGCGGGCGGTCGGCAATCACGTCATTGAACAACCATAGAGTCAACGGTTCATGTACACTGCGCCGAGTTTGGGTTTGAGGGGGAGGTTTTCATGCGTCGGTCGATCTTCGTCTTGTTGATTCTCATCGCCACCGGTCCGGGCTTTGCGGCCGAGGAGCCGGTGGATCTGGACGCCGTGACCAGGATCCGCGACGAGGGTTTTCACCGCTCGCAGGTCATGGACATGGCGCAGCATCTGACCGACCATATCGGCCCGCGTCTCACGGGCTCGCCGCAGCTCAAGGCGGCCAACGAGTGGACGTTGCAGAAGCTCGAAGAGATCGGCCTCGACGGGCGACTGGAGGCGTACGACTTCGACCACGGTTGGAGCTACCAGCGCAGCTCTCTGCACATGGTCGCGCCCCAGCACCAGACGCTGTTCGCGCTGCCCGAGGCGTGGACTCCCGGAACCGATGGACCCGTGCGGGGACGTGCGGTGCGGGTCAAGATCGAGTCCGAGGAGGACTTCGAAAAGTACCGCGGACAACTGCAGGGTGCGATCCTGCTGCGCGACGACGTGCGGGTTCCGGAGCAGATCGAGGGCGAGCTGTTCAGCCGGTACAGCCAGCAGCAGCTCGAGGATTACGAGCTGTACGAGATTCCCGACGAACGCAGGGGCGAGTGGCGCGCGCGCTACCGCAAGATGTTCGAGTTCTGGCCCAAGCTGGCGCAGTTTCTCATCGACGAGGGAGTGGTCGCGATGCTCGAGGTGAGCTCTCGGGACAACGGCGTGGTGCGGGTCGATCGCGGAGGGTCGCAGGGGATGGCCGACTTCCCGGCCGGGGTCCCGGCCCTCGTCGTGGCCGCCGAGCAGTACAACCGGCTGGTGCGGCTGGTCGACGACGGGGTCGACGTCGAGCTCGAGATCGACGTGGCGACCACCTTCCACCGTGACGACCCGCACGCCTACAACACCATCGCGGATTGGAATGGCACCGATCTGGCCGACGAGATCGTCATGGTCGGGGGCCACCTCGACTCGTGGCACGGCGGAACCGGGGCGACGGACAACGGGGGCAACTGCACCGTGGTGATCGAGGCGGTGCGGATCCTCAAGGCCGCCGGGCTGCAGCCGCGGCGGACGATCCGGGTGGCGTTCTGGAGCGGCGAGGAACAGGGCTACAAGGGATCACGGGCGTACGTCAAGGAATACGTGGCGACGCGTCCCGAGCCGACCGATCCCGAGCAGCTGGCGCTGCCCGAGAGTCTGCGGAAGAGGACCTGGCCGATCATCCCGCTCGCGGGCCACGCCAAGCTGTCCGCGTACTTCAACATCGACAACGGCGTCGGCAGGATCCGCGGCATCAACACCCAGGAGAACGCGGCGGTGCGGCCGATCTTCGAGGCCTGGCTCGAGCCGCTGCACGACCTCGGCGCGACCACTGTCGCCGTGCGGGACACCGGCGGCACCGACCACCAGCCGTTCGACTGGGTCGGCATTCCGGCGTTCCAGTTCATCCAGGATGACCTGGACTACATGACCCGGACGCACCACGCCGCCATCGACACCTTCGACCACCTGCCGCGTGAGGACATGATGCAGTCGGCGGTGGTGCTGGCCACCTTCCTGTGGCACGCCGCCAACCGCGACGAGATGCTGCCGCGCAAGCCGATCCCGCAGCAGCCGCCGGAGGAGCGAGAGCCGACCGAGCAGGCGGAGGCACCTGCAAAGGAGCACGCGCCGCACGGGAATCACTGAGGAGAAGGGCGAGCTAGCGCGAGGCTCTCTCCGCGATCGACTCGAACAGCCGCGTCTCCAGGTCGAGGATACGGCTTAGCGAGTCCGCGGCGCGGGACGACGCGGCCTCGCCACCGTCCTCCGCGAGATCCGCGAGGTGGGCGGCGAGCTCGGTCCAGTGCTTCGAGGCGTGCAGGGCCTGCTCGGCCGCCGCTTCGGGCACCAGATCGGGCACCACGGCTCGGGCCTGAGCGAGGAACTCGGCGTACATGGTGCGAAAGTTGCCGCCGCCGGTGCCGAACTTCTCGATGCAGTCCGAGGCGTAGCGGGCCAGCACGGAGAGATCGTCGCGGTGACGCCAACCCGGGAGATCACGAAGGAAGGCGGCCAGCCCCGCAACACCGGAAACCACCTCTGCCGAAGGATCGCCGGCGACCGCACGCAGCCCCTCGGCCGTGTCCGGATCTCCCTCCAGCATCCGCCGTGAGTTGACCGCCAGCGCGTTGCGGTACGCCTCCTCCAGGGAATGCCGGACCTCGACCGCGAAGAACTTGCCCCACAGGTTGTAGGTGGAGATGAACTCCGGCGGGTTCCGGCTCAGCCGGAGCGCCCGGTATGAGCACGGTTGGGGCTCAGGGTCGAGACGATCGGCGATCATCGCGATTCCCTCGTCGTCGTCGAAGCCGACGAGGACGAAGCGGTGGGCCGGGAAGTGGACCTTGAAGTCCCGGTAGTCGAGGTAGAAGGCGTCGCCCGAGAGCATGGTGGGCCGGCCCTCGGTGACCTCCCGCCGGACCTGTTGCCACGCCGCGTCGTCGTCGGGCTCCACCTGCTCGCGGTAGTCGACGCCGAGCGTCGCGGCCAGGTCCTGCTCGAGCGTCACGCTCCGGCCGAACGTGAACACAGACGGCTCGAACCGCGCGCTCGAGAAGTACAGGAAGTCGAGGCCCGCGCCGAGACCGAAGACCACCTCCTCGCTGAGGTCGAGGCCGCAGTAGTGATGGAGCAGGTTGCGCATCGCGGTGCTGCCGCAGTGCTCGCCCGGCAGGTTGCGGTAGTCGTCGATCAGCATGGTCTTTCTTCCAGAGCCTCGACTCGAACCTTCTCGTTCATGCCGAAGAGGGTGCTCTCGCTCGGCTCCAGGCTACCACGCAGTGGCGGGGAGAGCTCGGTGCAGCGAACGGGCCACGCCTGTCGCATTTCCTCTCGCTGGCCCCTCATTCAAAACGTCGCGGTGAGACGGCAGCGCCAGCGACCGCCCCACGACAGCACCAGGGCGATGGGGGGCCGGGGGGAACCCCTGCCCTGCAGACGACAAAGGACTCCTCCCGTAAGGCGGGGGTTTACCACCCGCCCCTTGCACGTCTGACACATCAGACTGTGCGGTCAGCCTCCCACCTGAGTTGTGGGGATATGCATGACGTGGGCTATTTCGCCAACAGACGAACCCCGCCGGACGACGTGTCGATCCGCACCGACGCGGCGCCGGGTCCCCCGGTCAGCTCGAACTTCCTGCCACGATCCGTCGACTGGCCCGGGAAGTCCGAGGAGATGCCACCGGAGCTCGTGTCGACCGTGCCGTCGAGGGTCGTGCCAGACGGGAACTGCAGCGTGACGCCGCCCGAGCTGCTGTCGACGGAGATGTTGGCATCTGCCGGGACCGCCGACCAGGCGAGGTCGACCCTGCCCGACGAGCTGTCGACCACGGCATTCCCGAGCAGCCCGGAGGCCTGGACGCTGCCCGAGGAGACATCGGCTCGCAGATCCCGCGTACCGCCGCTGACCTTCACGCTGCCCGACGATGCGTCGACGCTGATCCGGTCCGCCGGTCGCGACAGCTCGAGCCCCACCGATCCAGACGAGGAGTCGGTGGCGATCTCACGTGCCGCGCCGGTGACCTCGACCTTGCCCGAGGATAGGTCGAACGCCAGCCGAGAGTCACCGAAGTCACCGCGAACCTCGCACGCCCCGGAGGAGCTGTCGATGGTCAGGTTCATGTCGGGCGGCATCGCCACCGTCACCTGACCGCGGGTGCGCGGCGAACCCGTCCAGGAAATCCCCTTGGTGACGGAGCGGACGACCAGCGTGTCGCCCTTGTCGATGAACACGGGTTCGAGCTGGCCGAGGGCCTTCTTGACCTTGGACGTCGATCCCGACACTTCGATGTCCACCACGACATCGACCGTGCTTCCGGGCCGCGCCTCGACCTCCACGTTGTGGAACGACACGTCCACCAGCACGGTTGCGCCGGGTCGCGCCTCGAACGAATGCTCCTGATGAATCGATCCCGAGTCGGCGAAGACGAGCCCGGGCGCGGTCAGCGCCAGGCCGACGAGCACAACGAAGGTCAGTCGTCTGGACATGAATGCCTCCTATAGGTAGGTGTCAATGTGATGTGACCACACAGGTGGAGTAACGGAAACCGTGGGTTCCGGGTTCTCTCGGTTCCCGTATCCGTCTCCGTGCCCGTCTCCGTATCCGGGCCCCACGAGGTTGTGTCGGGCACGGATACGAAGACGAAGAACGCGTAGGTGGGGGATTATGCGTCTGGACGGGAGGGGGCCAGGCCCTCATCCCCTCACCCCCACATGCCCGGTCGGATGGGCGGTGAAGCTACCAGCGACACAAAGCGAGCGACGAGACTGTCTGTCATTCTGAGCGAGCAACGCGAGCGAAGAATCCCCTCCGATCTCCGGAGCGACGTCGCGATAGGGAGGACGCTCTTTCTTCGGGGGATCCTTCGCTCGCTGCGGCCTTTCAGGCCTTCCCTCGCTCAGGATGACAAGGTGGTTTGTGGTTCGTTGAAGATACCGCGACCAGCCCCGGGGCGGGAGGGGGCCAGGCCCTCATCCCCTCACCCCCTCATCCCCATTCACGCGGGTGGGGGCTGGTCCTTGCTCCCTGTTCCCTGCTTCTTGCCGTTGGGCGGGAGGGGGATCCAGCATCCAGCATCCAGGATCGGGCGGGGGCGGTGGTCGATGACGAGTAGGGCACCCCGGTGGGTCGAGTGAAGAGGCGGAACCCGAGTTATTCCAGCGTCGGCGGGTAGCTCCAGCGGTCCTGTGTCGGACCGAGCTCCTCCCGCAGCACCTCGATGAGGCGATCGGGCCGGTCGGTGAAGATCGCGTCCACGTCCATCCGGATCAGCCGCCGCATCTCCCTGGCACGGTTGGCGGTGTAGACCCCGACCTGGACCTGGTTCTGGCGGCACCGTTCGACGATGGCCGGCGTCACCTGGTCCTTGCTCAGGTTCAGGGTTCGCGCGCCGACCGCGCCCACGATGGCGAGGGGATCCATGTCGCGGTGCAGCTCCTCGTTGTACAGGCTCGCGGTGGCGATCTCGGGATCTATCTCGTCGATCTGCTGCAGCGCGCGGGGCTCGAACGACGACACGATTACCTGATTCCTCATGTCGCGTTCCTCGATCAGTTTCACCACGCGCTCGGCGATGCCCCCCTCGACCTCCTCGCCCACCGCCTCCGGCTTGATCTCGACGTTGATGAGGATGCGCCCGCGGACCTCATCGAGCACCTGCGCCAGGGTGGGGATGCGCTCCCCCCGGAACCGGCGCGCGAACCACGAGCCCGCATCGAGCCGCAGCAGCTGTTCGAGGGTGTGGTCCGCCACCGGCCCCGAGCCGTCGGTGGTGCGGTCCAGGGTGTCGTCGTGGATGACCACCACCTCGCCGTCGGCGGTCAGGGTCACGTCCACCTCGACCATGTCGGCACCCGCCGCGATCGCGGCACGCACCGCGACCAGCGTGTTCTCCGGCGCCTCTGCCGAGAACCCGCGATGGGCGATCACGATCGGCCGCGTCCTCACGTCCATGAACTCCGCGATCGTTGTCGGCCGGTCCCCGAGCGGCTTGGGCCCGTCACCCCCTGCGACGGCTCCGACCACCAGTGAGAGGCCGCAGATCAAGGGTAGGGGAGCGAGTTGCATCCGGACAAGCATACTTCGACATCGTTTACGGATGAGGACCCGCATCGCGTCGTGTCAACAACTCAAGTACCCAAACTGGAGGTATCGAGAGCCGCTCTCCCGATCCGCAGGAAACCAGCAGGTTTTCTTCAAGGAACCCGACCCCCAAGGACCCACATTGGGCTGCAGAGGAGGAAACCATGAAAACTCAGAGGCACTTGGCCCGTGTAGTAGCGGTCGCAGGGATCGCAGTGCTGACCCTCGCGTCTCAATTGCGAGGCCAACAGGGTCCCGAGAACGCGGATGACTTTCTGGCAGCGGAAGGGTTCGACGGTCGCATTGACCTCGCACCGGGGACACACGAGGGGCAAGCTCTCGACGCGGGCTCTCTCGAGGCATACTGGGTCGGGGTCGTCGCCCACAACGACGGGGCCGCCGACAGCCGGTGGCGGTCGGACGTGATCATCAGCCACGAGGCTGACCATGACGTCGACATCGAGTTCATCCTGCACACACAACATGGGAGGATAAAAGCGCAGGCGTCCATGGGCCCGAGTGGTCAGGGTGTGTTCGAGGACGTCGTGGGGCGTCTCGGCTACGAGGGCAAGGGAGCTCTCGAGATTCGGGCCGACGTTCCGGTACACGTGCTCAGCAGGGTCTACAACGAGACCGAGTCGGGCACCTCGGGGGCGTATTTCCAGGGGCATCAAAGCTGCGACTGCCTCAGGAGTGGGGAGATCGTCTGGTTCTACGGACTCCGCCAGATGCAGGGGGAGTACCGGACGAACTTCAACATCACCAACACGGGCGCCGAGCCGGGCCGGGTCCGAATCTCGCTGTACCAAAGCGATGGGTTCAGGCTGATGGCCTACCCCGTCGATGTCGATCCGGGGCAAGTGGTGCAGGAAATCCAGCCATTCTGTTACAGGAGGGGCCGTTGTTTCCTCGGCTGGGGCTTCGCCAGCGTGTCGGTCGAGTCGGGTTCGATGCTGGTCTCCGCCACGGTCATCGACTCACGCACCAACCACCCGACGATGGTGCCGATGATCCGGTAGCTCCGGGTCAGAACTCGACGCGGAACCCAATCTCGTAGTGGCGCGGCTGCTGCCAGAGGATGGTGTCACCCAGTTCGAAGTCTTCTCCGCAGCCGGTGACGTTGGCGCAGACGTCCCACGTGCACTCCGAGTCGAGCACGTTGATCACCCGGGCGAGCAGCTCGAGGCGGACCGGGCCGACGTCCAAGCTCTTGCCGAGCTGGAGGTCGAGCTGGTGGTACACGCCGGCGTCGCGGCTGCCCCGCGGTTCGAGGAACAGCTCGCCCCAGGGCATGCCGGGAACCTGGAGGTCGAGCGGGGTCCAGCGGTACTCGGAGTCCCACCAGCCGTTGACCGCCATTGAAAAGCCGTAAGGAAACAGCATGTAACCGCTGAGCTTCAGTCGGTGACGGCTCTGGTTGCCCAGGTAGCCGTACCGGTTGACAAAGTGGTAGGGGTAGACGTCGAAGCTGTTCGCATTCGCGGTGTTGACTTCCATGGATCCCTTGGAGTCGGAGATCACCCAGGAGGCGAGCAAGTGCA
>JBFELO010000165.1:0-9889 GCA_041552055.1 Candidatus Sulfomarinibacteraceae bacterium
GTCGCCCTCGTCATCCTCATCGTCATCGACCACCGCCCTACCCGTCGCTGGTCCCTGGTCGCTGGTCGCTTGACCTCCACCCACCCGGATGCCGAATGTTGTCCCCGTCGAGGAGGAGCCCTACTCCCCCGTCATTCTGAGGAATAAGGCACTCAACTCTCGGTCGTTCAGGAAGTCTACGTGACTGACGGACGAGGCCCGTCACTGGACATGAGGTTTCGACAGTTGAGTGCCGGACGACGAAGAATCCCCCGAAATCTCCGGAGCGACGATGAGGTCGCGGCGACGCTGCGGCTCGGCTCCCCCACCCAACCGGAGCGCGCTCCTCTCGGCCCGTCTCTCAACCGTCTCCTCTCTGCGACGCGCCTTCTCCCCGACGCGCTCCCCGCGGGTGCCCCCTGTCACAATGTCGGGACCCAGAAGAACCGCCCCGCCGTGGCGATGGTGGTCCCAACATTGTGAAAGACGGCACGCCCGCACGAGGCGCTGTCGTCGCTGTGCTCATCGCGTCGAACGTCTGACACCCCGGGGCTGGGTGCGGTGTTTCGCGAGGTTGCTCAGAAACGGCAGGTGGCCCACCACCGCCACCAACCCCCGCTACGTGTCGAGCCTCGCCGCGATCGGTTCCACGGCGTCGCACGTCATTCCGTGCCTTTGAACTCGGGACACGTGTGACCCGGGGGTACCAGGCGTTCGTGGTGGCGGCAGAGGCCCTGATCGCCCATGGAGTCCCCGTAGGCCGAGCTCAGGATGGTCAGACCGGGAAGCTCGACTTCGAGCTCACGCGATGCGCCCAGGAAGTGCCGACAGCCCCGGCACACTTGACCGCCGGGTGACTCCGCCAGCTGCCGCCCATCCATCGAAGCCTCAGGTCTCCAACGCCCCACCGCATGAGGAGCCTGCGCCCGCGGTGCAGCCGAAGCAGTGCCGCCCGGTCACGATGGCACGTCCCTCGAGCACCTCGGGACGAAGCTCGGACACGTGCAGCGGCGCGCTGCCGTTCACCCTGGCCTCGAGACCGAGCATCTGATTGAAGTCGCAGTCGTAGACGGTGCCGTCCCACGAGACGGACAGGGTGTTACGGCACATCAAGCCGTCGACCGTGGACGGGTTGAACGAGCTCACCAGCAGCTCCATGTACCGTTCCAGGTTGCCGCTGTCCTCGAGCCACTCGAGGAAGCGCGAGATCGGCATGTTGTTGAGCGCGATCAGCCGGTCGAAGGTCACGCCGTGGTTGCGCTCCAGCCCCTTCCGCCACTCGCGCTGCATGGAGCACTGGTCGCCGGTGAGAACCGCACCGACGGGATTGACCATGAGCGTCAGGACCTGCTTCGGATCGCCCTGACCGTAGCCCGCCGCGTTGAGGCGCCGCAGCGCCGCGATCGATTTGTCGTAGGTGCCTTCGCCGCGCTGGGCGTCGGTGTTCCGGCGGCGGAAGTGGGGCAGCGAGCACACCACCTCGACGCCGCGCTCCGCCAACCACTCCGGCAGGTCTCGATTTCTCGACAGCAGTAGGACGGTCAGATTGCAGCGGTCGATGACGTGCTTGCCGCGCTGCACGCACTGATCCACGAGGTGCCGGAAGTGAGGGTTCAGCTCGGGCGCACCCCCGGTCAGATCGACGGTGTGGGCGGTGGTGCGATCGAGCGCTTGGAGGCACTCGTCGACGGTCTCCCGGTCCATCACCTCCTGCCACCGGTCCGGACCTGCGTCGACATGGCAGTGACGGCAGGTCATGTTGCAGAGCGTCCCGAGGTTGATCTGGAAGATCTCGATCGCGGACGCCCGGAGGCCGGCGTCGGTGCAGGGAGTGACCGCCCTTTCGAAGTCACCGCTGAACGCGTTGTCCGTCAGATCCACCGACGCCAGCGTGCGGATCTGATGCGACGGCGCCGCCAGCGGGGAGCGCCTCGAGCGCAGGGTGGTGGTTCGCTTCGGTCCCGCGTCGCGCCGCGCCAGCTCGGCGGCGCTGCTCTCGTCGTACTCCGGCAGGTCGTAGGCGTCACTCATCGATCGCTATCACCCCTCGGATTCGATATGTCTACATCGAGGACTTGGTTACGTGCTCGAGCATCTGGAGGCCGTGCACCAGGGACGCGCCGCCCCTGATCGCCGTTGCCACGTGGACGGCCTCGGTCATCTCTTCCAGATCGGCACCCTGCTTGAGGCACTCGCCCGAGTAGGCGTCGATGCAGTAGGGACACTGAACCGCGTGCGAGACGGCGAGCGCGATCAGCGCCTTCTCACGCACCGACAGCGCACCGTCGGCGAACACCGACCCGTAGTAGTCGAAGAACTTCCTCGCGAGCTCGTCGTTGCCCTCGGCGATGTCGCCGAACCGTGCCAGGTGATCGTGCTTGTAGTAAGTGTCCATCGTGGGACCTCCTCGCGCGGGATCTCGTCGACCCGAAAAACAGAACGTGTCACGCCACGATTCCTCGGCGGGCCCTCAGCCGGGACGAAACGGCTCGATTCCCAACCCGCACCAGATCTGCCCACGCAGGTCTGGTCTCGTCTGTTCGCTGCTCGATGCCGCGGGGCTGGGGACTTCCCGTATCCGTATCCGTCTCCTTCTCCGTCTCCGTATCCGTCTCCCTCTCCGTGCCCGAAAACACACCGTGGTGATCGAAGACGAACCCGTACGGCGCGGGGGAATGCTCGGTACTCCCCTGACTCACACGACCGAGGCGCACGGCCATGATCTGTACCGGCCCCGCGTCACTTGGGCCGCAACTACGCGTCTCGGATCACGGTAGCAGAGCCGGATCGATCTCGAAGGTCACCGCCGCTCCGCTCTCCACGAAGAAGCCGTCCGTCAGGATGATCTGCACACCTGCGCGAAAGTCGACGTCACCAGGAGACTGCACACCGAAGGTGCCACCGGCGGTGATCGTCTCGCACGCCTCGTAGGTCTCGGTGCCGCTCACCGGGCTCGTACTGGCCAGGTCGAGGTGGGTCTCACCGCTGCACTCGCCAGGCACGGACAGGCTGAAGTCGACGCCCTCGTAGGGGTCCGTCGACGAGATCACGATCGGCGTGCCGGTGGTCACGTCGCAGCCATCGCACGGGATATTGTCGTAGAGTTGGCTCGCGTGGCCCGCCCCGGTGTTGTCCTCGGCGAGGGCGTAGTAGGTGCCGTTGGCCAGCCCCTCGGTGGCGAAGTCGCCGTAGGGGTCTGTCGTCCCCGTGACGACGAAAGTGCCCGCGGAGTCGAAGACATCGACCGTCATGTTGAACAGTGGGACTCCGCCGGCGGCGTCCTGGACAAACCCCGCGATGCGTGCCCCGAGCGGCAGGTTGAAATCGACGTTGGTCGTCGTGCCCGGAGCCGTCACACCGATCTCCGTGCCGGTGATCGGACTGCACGAGGCAAAGGGACAGGCCATGTCGTCGAACAGCTCACTCTGGAGACCCACGCCGGCGGTCGGGCCCACCGCCGCTGCGTAGTAGGTGCCGGTCGGCAAGCCCAACGTCTGGTACGCACCCCCCCAAGGGCTGCCGCCACCGATCTCGTTTCCAATGCTGTCGAAAACGTGCACCACGCCTCCGTTCAGCGGATCTCCCCAGTCCTCGATCGTCACGGTCCCAGCGATCCGGCCACCGGGAACGAGGCTGAAGTCGATGCCCGTCGTGTCCTCTCCCGCCGTCACCCCGACCAGCGTGCCGATTGTCGGCACACACCCCACACACGGGGTATCGAGGTACACCTCGGAGATGAACTCTCCCGTGACGTCGAATGCGCCCACGTAGTACGACCCGGTGGACAGGGAGCCGTACGTCGCGTAGCTGCCGTCCGCCGCCGAGATGGCCTGGTCCACCACCGGCCCGCTGGCGTGAAACACGTACACAACCACACCCTCGAGCGGTGTGCCGGAACCCTCTGCCGTCACGGTCCCCAGGATCCGGCCACCCTGTACGAGCGCGAAGTCGACTCCGGCAGTGGATGATGGCTGGGTGACGACGATCGGCGTGCCGGTCGTCACGTCGCAGAACACGCATGGACTGTCGTCCCAAAGCTCTCGGACGTAGGTAGGAGTCGGACCGGAGCAGGTCAGAAAGTAGCTCCCGCTCGGCAACCCGGCGACCGTGTACGCTCCCGCCCCCGTGCCGCTGACGGCACCCACGGGTGTCCCATCCGCCTCATACACCACGGCGATGGGATTTGTGATCGGTGTGCCGGTGCCGTGCTCGGTGACGTCGCCCTCGATCGATCCCGCCAGCGGAAGTATGAAGTTCACGAAAGCTGGGGAGCCACCCACGGTCACGGGCACGGTCGTGCCCTTGAATATGTCCTTCCAGACACCCGCGGTGGGTATGTCGTCGTGAAACTCGGCGACGTGGGCCCGCGTCGCGTCCGACGCCCCGACGTAATAGTCACCCGTCGGGAGGCCGAACACGTTGTATGTCGAACTCGACGCGCTCGGCGTTGCCGTGCTCGCCACATAGCCGTGCACATCGTACGCGGCAACCGTGATTCCGGTGCTGAGACCGACGAAGGTCACGTCCTCCCAGACCTTGCCGGTGATGGTCCCGCCGAGCACCAAACCGAAGTCGATGCCGGGCGTGTCCACACCGTCGGTCACCGCGATAGGAGTCCCCAAGGTCACGCCGCAGCTCCAGGAGTTGAGACAGACCCGGTCGAGGTAAACCTCATCGATGTAGACCTCGATGCTGTTCTCGGTGACGGCGAAGTACCTGCCGGGGCCGAGACCGCCCACGGTGTACGTGCCGGCGGCATCGGTCGTACCTTGGGAGACGTAGACGCCGCTCGAATCGAACACCCGAACGACGACATCGGGAATGACCGCCGGCGTGCCGTGCGTGGTGACGGTGCCCGAGATAGAGCCGGTTCCGACCGTGGCGACCGCGGACCCGTCGGACCGGGCGTGTACCCGACCCCGGGGAGAACGCTCGATCAGGATCGACGTCACACCGTTCAGGGCCTTCCCCACGCGCTCGGTCGCGGCCGTGACCCGGCCGTTCCAGGTTCCCGGATTGGCCGCGAACCCGTGCAGCTCCGCGACGAAACCGCGCAGCACGAGCTCCATCATCGAATCTTCGGGGCCGAAATCGATCCGGTTCACGGCCTCGTCCAGCGGCCGGAGCAGCCGGCGCAGACTGGCCCGCGGGTCGATCGCGGATCGGGCGTCGAGCGTCACCCCGAGCTCCCTGGCCAGCCGTTCGACCTTCGGACCCAGCCTCTGCGCGTCGGAGGGAATTGCCGCCGACGTCGTGTTCCCCTGCGCGAATGCGGTACCGAGGATCATGCTCGACCCGAACAAGAGAGCAATAACTGCGATCATGGCCCTGCGCTGCATCGTGCCTCCCCTTCCGCTCAACTGCAGGCGGCGCCGGTGCTCATCCGTGACCTGTTGTCGGTAGCCGACAGTCGCGTTCGGTCCGCCCCGCCGTTGTCGGTGGTCGCTGCAATCGATCCGCATGCAAAATCCCCACGGGTTGTCCCCACGAGAAAGCCGTTACTGAGATTTGCCAGTTAATTTATCACGAAAACAAGATTCCTGACAAAGAAGGTGCGCAACTTCGGAACGATTGTGGGACCGTACGACTATCCACTGGCGCCGCGGAGAGCGCGCCGGGGAGAACCTACCTCAGGTGTCAGGCGATCGATGCGACCGGCAGCCTGACGACAGCGCCTCGTGCGGGCGTGCCGTCCTCTCGCCGTCTGCGGGGTGCCGGGTGCAGGATTTCGAGGTCCACGATCGCCGGGGGATCGTGTGGCAACGGGGCCTCGAAATGCTGTACCGGGCTTCCATGGGGGGCTCTTCGGGGAGAGGGCGCATCGGGGGTCAGCCTGTCGATGAGAATGCGATGTCGACGACAGCGCCTTCTGCGGGCGTGCCAGGTACGACCTTGTGCGGCCGATAGCCCATAAGAGATTGGCGGCCATCAAGGGCCGCACAATGCTCGTACCTGGCAACCTCGGGGAGCGCGCCGGGGAGAGCGCGCGTCGAATCCTCGCGATGACGATGGCGATCGCGATGGTAACGAAGATGGAGACGAAGACGAAGAGACGGCCGTTCGAGCCCCAAGTCCCGAGCCCCGATCCCCTTCTACCGGCCGAGTTGACAGGTCGGGAACGCCTACGACGACGGCCGCTCCGGCGGTGTCACATCCATCGACTCGTCGGTGCTCTCCCCCACCAGGTACAGCGGCCGCCGCTTGACCTCGTCGAAGACCCGCGCCACGTACTCTCCGAGCACCCCGATCATCACGAGCTGGACGCCGCCGAGAAACAGAATCGAGGCCATCATCGAGGTGTAGCCGGGCCAGTTGATGCCGAGCACCTTCAGGACGATCACCACCACGATGTAGAGGAATGACAGCAGCGACACGGTGAAGCCCGCGACCGTGGCCACCCGCAGAGGCAGGAACGAGAACGAGGTGATTCCGTCCAGCGCGAAGCGGGTCATCTTGCGCAGCGGATACTTGGTATCCCCGGTGTGTCGGGCGTGCCGTTGGTACATCACGGCGGTCTGCGGAAATCCGATCCAGCTCACCAGACCGCGGATGAAGCGGTTCCGCTCCGGCAGTGCCCGGAACGCCGCCACCGCGCGCGGACCCATCAGCCTGAAGTCGCCGGTGTCGACCGGGATGTCCACGTTGGTGATCGCGCGCAGGGTGCGGTAGAAGACCGCGGCCGTAGCCTTCTTGAACCACGTCTCCCCTTCCCGCTCTTCACGCTGGCCGTACACCACCTCGTGCCCGGCACGCCACTTCTCCACCATCGCAGGGATCACCTCGGGCGGGTCCTGGAGGTCGGCGTCGATGATCACCACGGCGCGGCCGCGCGCCGCGTCCACGCCGGCCGTGAGCGCGGCCTGGTGACCGAAGTTCCGGGCGAACCGGACCCCGCGCACCCTCGCGTCGCCTTGGGCCAGGTCGACGACACGGTTCCAGGTGTCGTCCACCGACCCGTCATCGACGAACACGATCTCGAGTCCGTTGACGTGGTCGTCCAGCGCGGCAATCAGCCGCTCGTACATCGGCGACACGTTCCCGGACTCGTTGAACGCCGGGATCACCACGGACAGCTCAGGTCGGTCGACCACAGTCTCCGCCATCGCGGACCTCCCCTTTCAAGACTGCCCCAGCGCGCGCTTCGAGACAAGTGGCAGTCACTCTATCGCCTTACCGTTCCCGTCCCTGTTTCCGTTCCCGGAAAACCAGATATTGGCAGAGCGTTCCGTCCGGTGGGAACCGAGAGGCTTCTGCAGCACGTCGAGGGCACCATTCGGGTACGGGCACGGGAACGGACGGAGTCATGAGCACGGGCGGGGCAGGGACTATTGCCCTGCGTCTTCCCCGCCCACGGGCTCGACATCCGAGGCCCGGAAACGTACCAGGACGCCCCCGTCCCGGTCCAACTCGACCGAGCCCGCCGCGATCACGGCCTCCAGTGACTCGGCGGGGAAATCCCGTCGCTCCAGCGAGCCGATCGCCACCAGATCGACGCCTTCGCCGAGGACCAGCCGTCGGACGCGACCGGGAGCTCCGTTCCGGTACACCTCATCGACCACGCCCCGCCGCCGAGCCGTCTCCTCGTTCAAGGCCCCTCCCCGCCACACCATCTCGTGGTTTTCCCACCCGATCAGGGTCGGCACTCCCGAGTTGGCGGACAGTCGCGCGTACTCCGAGTACGCGCCACCGACCGCCTCGATCAGGCTCGTGCCGGGCGGCTGCTGGCGCAGGTGCTCGACGATCGCCCGATCTCCGGGCGCCATCAACGCCATGCCGTCGAGCCCGAGCGGGCGGCCGGAGAACTGGGCGGCCATGGCCCACACCAGATGCGGCAGTGCCACGACGACGATGGCCACCGTCAACGCAACGCGAAGCGCTCGGGTGCGCACGCCGAACGTGACGAGCGCCGGCAATGCCACCGACAACACGATCCACGCCTGGATATAACTCTTGAACACGGTGTTCATGCGGTGCAACCGATCGCCGTACCCATCGACGACGTACAGCAACTCGGGCACCAGGAAGAGAAAGACCCCGAGTGCGGCCAGGGCAATGGCGGGCCGCTCGGGCCGCTCCCCCGAGGCCACGGTGGCCAGCACGAGGACCACGAGACCGGCCGCCAGCACCACCAGGGTCGGCCTGTGGCTCGCCACTGCGGCAACCATGACCAGCGCGGCCACGGCCAACAGCAGCGCACGCCCCCGGGCGTCGTCTCCGGTTCGCTCACGCAGCAGCACGACCACAACCGCCGCCGTCGGCAGCAGCAGGCAGCCGCCGTACAACAGCAGCGTCATCGGCGCCGTCCACGCGAAGACCGGGCGCACCCCCTGGAAGAACGGCGTGAACGAGAGGTGGAACGGCGCCGTAATCAACCACCCCCCGACGAACACGATCGCGATCGTCAGCCACCGTCGCAAACCTTCTGCCCCGGGCCAATGCCACCTGCCGTCCGCGGTCAGCAGCAGCAGGACGATCGCGGCAAAGGTCGGCGGCATGGCCCACGGGTTGGCCGCCCACGCGATGCCGAAGAGCGTCGCCAGCGCGAGCCCGTGCGCGGTCCGCGGTCCGTCGCGACCCGCCCGCCACGCCACCAGCATCGCCAGACACGCGACCGGAAGCGAAAGCAGGTGGGGATGGAGATCCCCGAGCCACGCGGTGAACAACGGAAACTCGGTGATGACGTCCTCGTGCTGCCGCGACGACCCCCAGACGTTGAGATTGCGAAGGTCGACGCCTGCGAGCAGCTGGCGCAAGCCGTCCGGGGTGCCGGCGAAGATGCCGAAGAAGCCCGCCATCAGGCCCGCGGCGTGCGAACCCCCGGCGAGCCGCCGCCCGAGCACCCACAGCATCGCGAATGCCAGGCCCCCGATGACCCCGACCACCACGTTGTACGCGACCTCGAGCGGCAGAGGGCTGAGGGTGATCGGCACCGTCCACAGCAGGGCACCCCAGTAGTAGTACGGCAGTGCCTCGCCGGCGAGCCACATGTCCGGCGGAGGGAACGACTGGGCGCGGAGCAGGCTGGCGAAGATGCCCACGTCCATGGGCTTCTCCTGGCCCGCGATCTGCGGGTGGTCGAGCCGGATGAACAGGACCAGCAGGAGCCCGGCGGTGAAGATCGCCTCGGCCGTCACGATGTCGCGCCATCGCGCCCGCTGCCGCCACAGCACGATGGCGCCGGCCACGGCAGCGGCCACGTACCACACCGAACCGAGAGTCCGCCACGAATCGGCCCCGAGCACGCCGAGCCACCACGCCGGCATGGCGACCAACACGAGGCCGGCGAGTCGACCGCCCGCCCAGGCCTCCAGGTCGTCGAGGCCGAGCCGGCGCAGCACCGCGAAGCCGGCAAGGCCCGCGGCTGCTACCACGATGAGGAATGCGATGACTGCCATGACTTCGACAGGATTGTAACGCGACGGCGTTTCGATCCCGGACCTCGGATCCCCTCCGTCCCGGTCCCCGTCCCCATTCCCGTTCCCGAAAGGTCACCGCTCTTGGCCACTCGTTCCGATAGGACGAAGACTCGGTCGTGTGCAATCTATTCGAACGTGCGGTCAGGAAGCGGAGACGCGAACAGGCACATTGAATGGGCCAACCCGACCCAGGCGACAGTCGAGACCGGCCCGATGTGCCTCTCGCCGTGTCAGCCCTGATCCTGCAGCTGCCGCACCAGCTCTTCGCCCAGGCGCTCCCCGAGACGCAGGAAGTCCTCGATGCCCGCGCGGTCGAGACCGTCCTCGTGCACCCCGGCCGTCACCACCGCGACCGTGTCGAGTCGCTCCGCCAACAGGGTCGCGATGCCACGAGCGATCGGCTCCTCCTTGTGCGGCGGGATCGTCAAGACCGAGCACGACGCCGACCGTGTCGATGCCTCCCCTTCCACCGGATTCGGTGTCGCCAGCACCAC
>JBFELO010000166.1:0-9882 GCA_041552055.1 Candidatus Sulfomarinibacteraceae bacterium
ACGGTTGACGATCTGATCGGAAAGAACACGGATCGTGGGCACCGAGACATCATAGCGGGTCGCGGAAGCCCCACCCAACCAGGTTCAAGAAACAAGGTGCATGGTGCAAGATCCCCCGCCCGCCCGGAGCAGGGAGCACGGCCCACCCACCCTGCTCTTCGTCATCGTCGTCGCCGTCGTCATCGTCATCGATCCCACGGCACGCCCATCACATCACGCTGTCATCCTGAGCGAGGAGCGAGCCACCAGGCGAGCGACGACGCGAAGGATCCCCTCACGCAGGAGCGACCTCTCGATCGCATTGTCGCTCCGGAGTTCGGAGGGGATCCTTCGGCCCTAGGGGCCTCAGGATGACACGAGGTTCGAGCGCCGACGCGATCGCAACCTCGCTCCGGAGGTCGGAGGGGATTCTTCGGTCCTACGGGCCTCAGGATGACACTCGGTAGCAGCGCAGGCGCACATCCCCGCAGCGCTCGAGGGCTCTCGTTCGGCTAGATCAACGTAGCTTCAACGCGCCCCCTCCCGAACGCGCTCCCCGTGGGAGCCCGGCATGGACGTTTCGAGGTCTCGGTTCGACACGATATCCCCGAACATCGAGAGTCTCGAAACGTCATGCCAGGCACGCCCGCACGACGCGCTGTAATCGGCCTGCTATTCTCTTCGACCGCCTGACACCCAACACAGCGGCTACACCGCGGTCGGCGGCAGCGTGTCCGAGGGCTGTCCATCCCCTCCTCCCCTCACACCCGGGCGCCGCAGGCGCCGGCCACCCCCTCGCCACGCCGACGGGAAAGTTGGCGGACGAGATTGGGATGTCAGTCGAACATCTTGGAGTCGTAGATCGAGGTGTCAGGCCGTGAATCCGGCGTCACGACCCGGCTCGGGTCCGCGAGGTCCTGCTGGATGAGCAGGGATATCAACATGTCTCGAACGCCGCCACGACCCTTGGCGCGATACACCTGCTTCACCGTCTTGGGTCTGAGCTCGATGCCGGTCATGTGGCGCAGATACTCGCAGAATACCCGCGCTCGAGAGATGAAGCTGGTCACAAGCAGCAAGAGCAGCAAGGTGATTCCCACTGCGGCGCCGAGCCGGAACGTGACGGTCGGAGTGAATTCGAGAAAATCCAGGCTCATCATGGCACCTCGTACTCGTCCGGGCTGTCCCCGCTCATGCCGCGGGTTTCGTCGACCTCCTCGAAATGATCGGCGGAAACGAGCACGTCTCGACCCTTGGACCCCTGCAGCGGTCCCACCAGACCTTCCTTCTCCATCATATCCAAGAGTCGTGCCGATCGCGTGTACCCGAGGTGCAAACGACGTTGGATGTACGACGCCGAAGCCTTGCGGGTCTTGACCACCAACCGCGCCGCCCGGTCGTACATCGGATCGGTGAGTTCGACGTCGTCGCCCTCCGCGGCGCGCCGCCCACCGCGATCGTTGCCTCCGAGCGGCGCGTGTGACAACACGTCGCGCTGATACTCGGGCTTGCCGAAGCGCTTGATGTAGCGCACGACCGTGGCGATTTCCTTCTCGGTCACCAATGGCCCGTGCAACCGGATCAGCGCCGAGGTCCCCGGCGGCAGGTACAGCATGTCCCCGCGCCCCAACAGGTGTTCGGCGCCCATCGAGTCGAGAATCGTGCGTGAGTCGAACCTGGAGCGGACCTTGTACGACATCCGACACGGGAAGTTCGCCTTGATGATGCCGGTGACGATGTCGACCGAGGGCCGCTGGGTCGCGCACACGAGGTGCACACCAACCGCGCGGGCCTTCTGGGACAATCGAGTAATCGACTCCTCGACCGCTCGCGACGCCGTGACCATCAGGTCCGCGAGCTCGTCGATGATGATCACGATGTAGGGCAGCGGCGTCAGCTCCACAAACTCGTCCTGCTCCTCGCCGACCAACTGAGACTGCGCCTTCTTCAGCTGGACAGGGTCGGTGACCACCTGGTTGTACTGGGCCAGGTTCCGAACCCCGAGCGCCGCCAAGAGTCGGTAACGGCGGTCCATCTCGGACACCGCCCAGCCGAGCGCATTGGCGGCCTTCTTCGGATCGGAGATGATCGGTGTCAAGAGGTGGGGGATATCGGAGTAGACACCGAGCTCCACCATCTTCGGGTCGACCAGAATGAACTTCACCTGCTCGGGTCGTGCCTTGTACAGGATCGAAATCAACATGGCGTTGAGGCCGACCGATTTGCCCGAACCGGTGAACCCGCCGATCAGCAGGTGGGGCATGCGCGCGAGATCCGCGAAGAAGGGTTTCCCGCGAATATCGACTCCCAGGCTGAGGGTCAGCAGCGACTGAGCACGCTGGAACTCGGGGGACTCGAGCAGCGGTCGCAGGCGGATCACTTCGGGGTCGGGGCACGGCACCTCGATGCCGACGGTGGCACGTCCCGGAACACGTTCGATCCGCACCGACTCGGTTTTCAGCGCGAGCGCCAGATCTTCGACCAAGCCCTGGACGGCCGAGATCTTGACCCCCGTGTCGAGTCGAAACTCGTAGGTCGTGATCACCGGGCCGGTGCGGATATTCACCACCTCGCCCCGCACCCTGAACTCCTGACACTTGCTGGTAATCAGCTTCGAGAGCTCGATCAGCGCCGCCGAGTCCCGTTGCGGAGCGTGTTCCGACTGATCGAGGAAGCCGACTCTCGGAAGGTCGTACGCCTCGAGATCGTCGACGAAATCGAACTCCTCCTGAACGGCCGACTTCGATCTCTTGGTCGCGGCCACGCCGGCCTGGCGGCTCGTTCGGGCCGGCCGTCGCCGCGCAGTCTTCGACGCTGGCTTTCGATTGGTTCCCTCGGCATCGGGCCCCTGCACGAGCGCCGTGCGACGAACGATCCGGAACCGACCACGGCCCTCGACCTCCTTGACGGTGATCGGTCCGCGATACTCCTGGTCACGCTCCAGCCGGCGGAGCTGTCGCTCCATGACCTTGCGCCGGTTCCGCTGCTGATCCTTTTCCCTGCGGCGCCGGCCACGCTCCTTGCGACGAACGATCAATCGCTCGCGAAACCCCGCGGTCAGCCTGTCGGCCACCGTCGCCGCCGACCGTCCCGACGCGAGCAGGCCGCCCACGAGGAGGAAGAAGGCGAGAATGACCACCCGCCCGACCGGCCCGGCGAAACCCGCCAGAAGCTCGGTCTCCGCCAGTCCAACGAGACCACCGCACGATACCGTGCCGTCGCGGAACGGAATCTCCGTGCACACCAGCGCCGCGATACCGGGAAGCGCGAGCACGATCGCCACCCAGCCGACGGCCGTGATCGAGAGGTTCATGAATGGCCGTTGACGAATCAGTCGCCAGCCGACCACCACGCCGATCGGCGGCAGTATGAACGCCGTCAAACCGAGGAGGCTCAGCAGACCCGCGGACAGTGTGGCGCCGAGCCACCCGGCCAGGTTCTGTGGCGACGACCGCAGGGTCGATGCGTAGAACGGGCTCGGATCTCGTGGAGAGTGTGACAGCAGCGCCACCGCCACCAGGAGGGCCCCGAGGATCAACGCCACGGCCGCCGCTTCGCGAAGTGCCCGGTCGCGCATCATTGGCCCCTCAAGCTGAGTCCCAACACCAGCAGACCCACCGGCAGACAGTACCAGGCGAAGCGGTGAAAGGAATGGGACTCGAGGGTCCGCACGACGATCCCGAGCGCCACGTACCCCGCAGTCGCCGCGACCAGCGCCCCCACCGCACAGGCGATTACGAACGAGGGCCCGGCGCCGGTGATCTGGTGCCGCTCACCGAAAACTTCGAGCACGGTGACCGCCAGAATCGTCGGGACGCTCATCAGGAAACTGAACCGCGCCGCCCACGCCCGATCGAGACCTGCCATCAACCCGGCCGCGATCGTCACGCCCGACCGGGACATGCCGGGGAACACCGCAACACCCTGAATCAGACCCACGACCAGGGCTTGTTTCCACGTCGTGGTCGCCTGATCGCTGGAACCGCCGGCGAGCGCGCGCGTGCCCGCAACGACGCATCCGGTCAGAATCAGAAAGCCACCCACCCAGGCGGCCCGTTCGAACGCGGACTCCGCGAGGCCGCGGAGCGGAAACGCCAGCACTCCGGTGGCCATCGTCCCGACCGCCAGCAGACCGAGCAGACGGCGGCCCTCGGGGTGTGTGAGCCAGCGCAAGATCTCACGCCGCTCGTACCACACCACCGCGAGTGCGGTGCCCACGTGGAGCGTGGCGTCATACACGACCCCGGGTTGCTCGAACCCACGAATCAACATCTGTGCCAGGGCGAGGTGTCCTGACGACGACACCGGAAGAAACTCGGTCAGGCCCTGCAGCAGTCCGAGCAGCGGTGAGTACCAGAAGCTCAACACGTGCGCTCCGGCACTCGACGCACCCATCCTTTCCAGCGCCCTTGGAGGCGACCCGAAATCAACATATCCACCCGCATGGTATCACTTTGCGGGCGCGCGGCCGGTGCTTCTACTCGCCGAAACACACAGCTGCGGCCAGCTCCAACCAGCCTTCGAGCGGCACGGTCCCGGGCCGAGCGGCGGCGTCGAGACCAGCCGTCTTCAGCTGTTCGAACGAGGCCAATGGACGGATGGCATTGCCGAGCATCTTGCGCGGCTTTGTCAGCGCGTGACCCGCCAGTCGAAAGGCCTTTTCGAGCTGGACGATCTCGACCTCGGACGGCCGGAGGTCCAACACCACCACACTCGACACCACCTTGGGACGCGGGCGAAATGCTGCCGGGCCAACCTGAAACGCCATCCGAGCGTCTGCCCAGGCGGCCCGTTCGAGCGCCAGCAGCCCGTGTCCCTTTCCCCCCGGCCGTGCCATCACCCGCGCCGCCACCTCCCGCTGCAACATCACCACGATCCGGGTAAACAGATCGTGCCGCGGCAACAAACGGCGCACGATCGCGGTCCCTACCGAGTACGGCAGATTGGACGCCACCTGCCACGGAGCCTCCGATGCCACTATCGGATCGAGCGGCTCGCTCAAGGCATCGGCTACACGGATCTCAAACGCGCCTCCCTGGAAGCGGCTCTGGAGCCTCGGCGCCAGATCGGGATCGACCTCGAGCGCCAGCACGCGGTCGAATCGACCCAACAGTGGGCCCGTCAACGCGCCGCGTCCGGGGCCGATCTCGAGCACTCGCTGCGGCTCGTCATCGAGCAGCGCCACGATTCGATCGGCGACATGCCGATCGACGAGGAAGATCTGTCCGAGGCGGCGGCGTTTAGCTCGCATATCTCATCGACGGCACGCCTCAGCGAGTGGTGTGACGAACCGCTGCACCACAGCGGGCAGATCGTCGCCACCGTGACAACGCGCGATGCGGTCCACAATAGCCGACCCCACCACCACACCGTCGGCCTGTGCCGCGACCTCTGCCACCTGCGACGGGGTCGAGATTCCGAATCCCACCGCGACCGGAAGCCGCGACAACTTGCGGGTGGTCCGGATGTTCCTGGCGAGATCGACATCGAGCTCGCCACGCGCCCCGGTCACACCGGTTCGGGAAACGAGATAGAGAAAACCTCCGCCATGCCTGCTCGCGGCCTTGATTCGATCGCGGGTCGACGTCGGGGTTACCAGCAGAACCGGGTCGAGGCCGCAACGCTTGAGCGCCGGCTCGAACCGTCCCATCTCCTCGTCGGGCACGTCGGTGAAGAGCACGCCGTCGACGCCCGCCGCCGCAGCATCCTCCGCAAAGCGATCGATGCCGTAGCTGAGCACCGGGTTCGCGTACGTGAAGAGCACGACAGGCAGCTCGTCGCGCGCCCGTATCACGGTCACCGCCGCGAGCACACCCTCGAGAGTGGTCCCGGCTGCCAACGCCCGCTCCGCAGCCTGCTGGTTGGTCGGTCCATCGGCGATCGGATCGGAAAACGGGACGCCCAACTCGAGCACGTCGGCCCCGGCGCGGTGAAGTGCCCGGGCAAGCACAGGGGTCTGTTCAAGATTCGGGTCACCCGCCGTGAAGTAGGCAATCAGGGCGGCCCGACGCTCCTTGCGGGCCGATCGAAACGCGCTCGAAATCCGGCTCATTCGCCGCCCCTTTCCACGAGCGCCACCTCGGCGAGGTCCTTGTCGCCCCGTCCCGAAAGGTTGATCAGCATCCGCTCCCGCAGCGCCATTGCCGGAGCGACGCGAACCGCGTAGGCCACCGCATGGGCCGCCTCGAGCGCGGGCACGATGCCCTCGGTTTCCGCCAGCAGATGGAATGCGCCCAGGGCCTCTCGATCGTCGACCCTGGTGTAGCTGACCCGTCCACTGTCGTGCCAGTCCGAGTGTTCTGGTCCCACCGCCGGGTAGTCGAGGCCCGCCGACACCGAGTGCGTCGTCGACACCTGACCGTGTTCATCCTGCAGGACCCAGGTGAGCGTGCCGTGCAGGATGCCGGGCTTGCCGCTGCCCGAGAATCGAGCCGCATGCTCGCCTGCTTCGGTTCCGCGGCCACCCGCCTCGACCCCGACCAGGCGCACCTCGCCGTGGGGCACGAACGCGGAGAATATTCCGGCAGCGTTGGACCCTCCTCCCACACAGGCCACCACCAGCTCGGGCACTCCCCCCGCATCCTTGCGAAACTGTGCCAGCGCCTCACGCCCGATCACCGATTGGAAGTCCCGGATCATCATCGGGTACGGGTGCGGCCCCAAAACCGAACCGAGGACGTAATGTGTGGTCCTCACGTTGGTCACCCAGTCTCGCAGTGACTCGTTGATCGCGTCCTTGAGTGTCCGCGATCCGGCGTCAACGGGAACCACCTCGGCACCCAGGAGCCCCATGCGGTAGACGTTGATCTGCTGCCGCCGCATGTCCTCCGAGCCCATGTAGACCCGGCACTCCAATCCGAGTAGAGCCGCGGCAGTGGCGACCGCCACGCCATGCTGACCCGCGCCGGTCTCGGCGATCAATCGACTCTTGTCCATGCGGCACGCCAGCAGCCCCTGGCCGACAGCGTTGTTGATCTTGTGTGCCCCGGTGTGGCACAGATCCTCCCGCTTGAGCCAGATCTCCGCACCGCCGAGCTCGGCCGACAGGCGACGCGCGGAGTAGAGCGGAGTCGGGCGGCCGACGTAACGGGCGAGCAGTTCATCGAGGCGGTGCTGAAACTCACGGTCTCGGCTCGCCTTGCGCAGCGCCCGCTCGAGCTCGGCCAACGGCTCCATCAACGTCTCGGGCACGAATCGTCCGCCGTACTCGCCGAAATAGCCCCTGCTGTCGGGTCGCGCTTTCATCCTCTCTCCGTCAGGAGATCGATTGTACTCAATTCAGGACTGTGCGTGGGTAGAGTCACGCGGGCGCCCCGCCTGCCGTGCCCCCTCATCCGCCATCTCGCCGCTGGTCGGCCCCCCGGGCGTTGCGGACGAAGTCCGCGATCTTCGCGGCGTCCTTGATCCCCGGTGCGCGCTCGACACCCGAGGAGACATCGACAAGGACCGGACTCAGCAGTGCCACCGCCTCGGCCACCGTGTCTGGCGTCAGGCCGCCCGCCAGGCCGAACCGAAAACCGGCCGTCGGTGGGGCCAGCGTGCGCCAGCTCCATGCGACCCCATCGCCGGCGCCCGGATCGAGCAGCGGGAGGCTCCGCCGCCCGAGCTCCGCCAGGAACCGCCAGTCGACCCCTTCTCTCGGGCACACCCGCCGAATCGTGGTCGACCCCAGCGTCTCGAGGTAGCTGTCGGGTTCGTCGCCGTGCAGCTGCACGCGGTCGAGTCGAAGGCCGTCTCGGATCGCGAGAATGCGTTCCAGAGGCGTGTCCCGAAACACCCCAACCGTCTCCGCACCCGCGATGTCAACGACCCAGTTCGCTTCCTCTGGGTCCATCGCCCGCGGCGTCCCTGGCACGAACACGAAACCCAGGAGATCGACACCAGCGGCGATTGCCGCGTCGGCGTCTTCGCGACTGGTGATGCCGCAGGTTTTGACCAGTAGTCTCATCGCGTGTCCAAGATCCATGATAGGGGACAGGGGACAGGGGTGCGAGGGCTTGAGGGCTCGGCCGCCCGGCACTCGGCTCCCGGCTGCTCAAAACCGATTCACGCCGTAGTTCGCTGTTGCGGTTCGGACAAACCCGGGCAATGGCGGGGCTGAGTGCCGAGCTGGGCTTGAGGTCCTGAGGGAATTCTCGCCGACTTGGTCCGATCATGCACCCAAAGCCCGCTCGCACACACGCCCTCATGCGCTGGGTGGATTGGAGATCTTGCATCTTGCCTGTTGAATCCTGCATCCGGGCGGGCGGGGGCGCGGTCCCCGATTCCGTGACCCTGGTCCCCCCATTGCCACTCCGCGGGCGGCCCGCCTGCACTCCTCATGTCGTCACCTCCCGGGAAGTCCAGAACCTAGACGCTGGCTCCTGGCTCCTCCTCCTCACCCAGCAAACGCCTCAGCGCCTGCTCCGGATCGACCGCTCGCACCAGGTGCTCGCCGACGAGAAATCCGTCGTACCCCGCGCCGTGCAACCGCTGCAGATCGTCACGATGATGGATGCCGCTCTCGGCGATCCGGAGCCGATCCGACGGGATCGACGGCGCGACGGCGACGGCACGGTCCAGGTCGATGGCGAGCGTCGCGAGGTCACGCGCGTTGACGCCGATGAGACCGGCGCCCGTGTCAACCGCCGTCCCGGGATCTTCGTCCGCGAAGACCTCGAGCAGCACCTCGAGGTCCAGATCGGCGGCGATCGACAGCAGTCGGGCCAATTGAGCGGGCTCGAGTATCCGCCGGATCAGGAGCACGGCATCCGCACCGGCGACAGCGGTCTCGTACAACTGGCGATCGCTGATGATGAAGTCCTTGCGCAGCACCGGGAGATCCACGGCCCGCCGCACGTGTCGCACCCACTCGAGCCTGCCCTGGAAGTACTGCGGCTCCGTCACCACGGAGATCGCGGCGGCCCCTCCAGCAGCGTATCGACAGGCGAGCTCGACAGGGTCGAAATCGGGTCGCAGAACTCCGGCCGAGGGAGAGGCCCTCTTGCACTCCGCGATCACCGCAGGCCGACCACGTTCGATCGCGGAGCGGAGTGAACGCGGCCCCTCCTCGCGTCGCTGCGCCATGGCACGATGCGCCCGATCCACCAGGTCATGGGATGGTGGACCGCTCCCGAGCCTGGCCGACACCGATGCCACGATCGCATCGAGGACCGAGTCAGCCACCGCCCGCGAGCTCCGCCGATCGCCGCGCGAGATCCTCCAGACGGTCCAGTCCCGCCCCCGACGCCAGCACGGCACGAATCGTCTCCACTCCCTCTCCGATGCCCGGGACAACGCCGCCGACGTACAGCGCCGCAGCCGCGTTGAGCGCCACAGACTCGGAGGCGGCGGAGCGCTCCTCTCCTGCGAGGATCGCTCTCAGTCGGGCCGCGTTTTCTTCGGCATCGCCACCCACGAGCTCCCGACTGTCCCAATCAGCGATTCCGAGAGCATCCGGTTCGACACGCCAGCGGCCCGTGACCAGACCGTCGCGTACCTCGGCGACGCTGCTGGGCGCACTCACCGACAACTCGTCGAGCCCGTCGTCGGAGTGAACCACCAGCGCGTGCACGGTGCCGAGCTCGGCCAGTGCTTCGGCCACGACATCGATCACGTCGCCCCCCCACACCCCGAGAACCTGACGGCGCACGCCGGCAGGATTGGTGAGCGGGCCGAGCAGGTTGAAGACCGTCCTCACCGCGAGCGTCCGGCGCACCGGCATGACCTCGGCCATCGCCGGATGGAGTCGCGGCGCGAAGAGGAACGCGATCCCAAGCTCGTCGTGCAGCCTGCCGAGACCATCGGGTGTCACATCCAGGTTCACCCCACACGCCTCCAGCACGTCCGCCGATCCGCACCGTGAGGACACCGAGCGGTTGCCGTGCTTGGCTACCGGGACGCCGGCGGCGGCGGCGGCCAGCG
>JBFELO010000167.1:0-9828 GCA_041552055.1 Candidatus Sulfomarinibacteraceae bacterium
CACCACGTTGGCTCCCGCGTTGACGAAGATGCCAGATCAGAACCCGTTTTTGCTCTGGTCTCTGGCGTCCTCGAGGTCCCCTCCATCCACGATGTCCCTGAGACTGACACTCAGGAGATAGGGGATCTCGACCTCAGTGGTGGGGGGACCCTCTTCGAAGTGGGGTGATGGGTTCCCCATACCGCCTGCCATCACCCTCAACGTGTAGTCGTCCTCGACCTTGATGACGCAGATCAAACGCGGATCACGCTGCCAACCGGGAAAGTTGGGCCGACCCGCATGACACACCCTGCCCCCGGAGGAGTTGAGAAGCTCCAGCTTGACGTGGAGCGGCCCGCCCTCCGAACCGGAGCAGCCGCCGCCACTGCTGTCGTGGTCGCAGCTGCCGCCCTCGCTCGGGAAGCTGCAGGTCTCGCCCTCGCTCGCGACCTCGATTGCTTCTTCTTCGCAGCCGGTGTCGGACCCTCCGCCGGGGTTCCGGCCGTGATTCTGGTAGATCGAGGAGTCGATGGAGGCAAACAGGATCTGACCCTCCCGTCCCTCGAAATAGAACTCGTCGACGTGATCCGAACCCACGAGGACACCGGCGATCGATGCGACGTCCTCTTCGCGCACCACCTGGGCGTCCGCTGTGGCGCACCACAACATGCACATTGCGCCCACCACCAAACCAATCCATGTGAACTTCATTCGGTTTTCCTCCTTCCGGCCCAAAACAACATGGCTTTCCGGTCGTTGCCTCATCCGGGACAGAAACGCGTTCTCACCTCCCTTCCCGATACCACGGACGAGTCGTCGGCGCCCCGTGCTGCACGACGGGGCCCACACACGAATTACTGTTGGCTACGAAACGGGTGTGCCAGGTGATACAAGTCGTGTGCCAGGATGTGTGACACGGGTTGGGCCGCGTCACCGTTCTTCGGGGACATCGACGAGAAAAGGCCGTTCAATGGGGTGAATCGTCGCCGCCACGGCGATGAGCCGCCACGATCGCTGTGTCGCTGCGCCGGTCCGGGGTGGCACACAATGTGCCATGACACACCCCTGGTGGTATGGCCGTGGCGCCGGGTTCGATGCGCCCTGCGCGTGGAACCGTCCAACGTGCGGTGCGTGCGCCTGTCGAAGATTCGATGTCGATCCGCTGGATTCGCGACAGAAAAGGCCGAGTCCGTGCAATTCGAACGGTCCCTCGAGAGTTGTGTCAGATGAATTCGTCGAAGCCCGGGAGGATGCGATGACGCTCGAGAGCGGGGCCCGGTTGGGTCCGTATGAGATCGTGGATGCCGTTGGTGCCGGCGGCATGGGCGAGGTGTACAAGGCCAGGGACACGCGGCTCGACCGGACCGTGGCCCTCAAGGTGCTGCCCGAGCACCTGGCGGGAAACGCGGAGTTCCGGCAGCGGCTGGAGCGTGAGGCAAAGGCGGTCTCGAGCCTTTCCCACCCCCACGTGTGCGCGTTGTACGACGTCGGCCACGACGAGGGTGTCGACTACCTGGTGATGGAGTTTCTCGAGGGCGAGTCGTTGGCCGAGCGGCTGTCCAAGGGATCGATGCCCATCGAAGAGCTCCTCCGGGTCGCGATCCAGGTCGCCGATGCGCTCGAGAAGGCACACCGCTCGGGAATCGTCCACCGTGATCTCAAGCCGGGCAACATCATGCTGACGCGGGAGGGGGCGAAGCTGCTCGACTTCGGTCTGGCCAAGGCGGAGGCAGGTCTGGCAGGTGCCGGGGACATGACGGCGTCGCCCACGGCGAGCCAGCCGCTGACCGCGGCGGGCACGGTGCTCGGGACCTACCTGTACATGGCGCCCGAGCAGCTCGAGGGCAAGGAAGTGGACGCACGGACGGACATCTTCGCGCTCGGTGCCGTGCTGTACGAGATGGCGACCGGTCAGCGGGCGTTTGCCGGCGAGTCGTCGGCGAGCCTGATCGCGGGGATCATGCACCAGCAGCCGCAGCCGGCATCGCAGGTGCAGCCGATGACGCCACCCGCACTGGATCGAGTGATCCAGACCTGTCTGGCGAAGAACCCCGACGATCGGTGGCAGACGGCGCACGACGTCAAGCTGCAGCTGCAGTGGATCGCCGAGGGCGGCTCGGTGGTGGGGCTGCCGGCGCCGGTGGTTGCACGGCGCAAGAACCGCGAGCGGCTCGCCTGGGTCGCCGCGGCTGCGGCTGCTGCGGCAGCCACGCTGTTCGCGATCGGCTTCGTCTTGCGAGCTCCGGAACAGCCGCCGCAGATGCGGTTCGAGATCCTCCCACCGGCGGAGCTCAGCTTCGTCGGCTCACCGCGCATCTCGCCCGACGGACGGATGGTGGCCTTTTTCGGCACGGACGACACGGGCATCACTCGCATATGGTTGCGGCCCATGGACAGCATGGAGGCGCGGCCGCTGCCCGGCACCGAGACCACGGTCGACACCAGGCCGTTCTGGTCGCCGGACAGCAGACACATAGGCTTCTTCACCGGCAGCAAGCTGAAGAGGATCCCGGTGGACGGAGGGCCGTCACAGACCGTGTGCGACGCGGCCGGTGCCGATGGCACGTGGAGCACGACAGGAGAGATCCTTTACGACGGGTCGGCGAACGACCCGATCCATGGTGTC
Source organism: Candidatus Sulfomarinibacteraceae bacterium (assembly GCA_041552055.1). GTDB lineage: Bacteria > Acidobacteriota > Thermoanaerobaculia > Thermoanaerobaculales > Sulfomarinibacteraceae > JBFELO01. The sequence goes on from JBFELO010000167.1 coordinate 2,606, forward strand.
GCGGCCGGCGGCGGCATTCCGAAGCCGGTGGTCGAGGTGGACGCCGAGGCGGGTCAGACATCGCTCGGCTGGCCCGAGTTCCTGCCCGACGGGCGTCGGTTTCTGTACCAGATGGGCAGCGGCGGCGGGAAGCGGAGCCTGATGCTCGGTGAGCTCGGCTCGGACGAGGCCACGTTCCTCGTCGAGGCGGATTCTCGAGTTCAGTACGTCGAGCCAGGGTATCTACTCTACGTGCGCGAGGAGACGCTGGTCGCCCAACCGTTCAACGCAAGATCGGGTGAAATCACCGGTGAACCGCGGCCGTTGGCGGATCAGGTGGGTGCATCGACGGTCGGACTCGCGGACTTCTCCGCATCGCGCAAAGGCATCCTGGCCTACCGGGCCGAGGTGGGCATCGACGTCCGTCAGCTTGTGTGGCGCGACCGTGCCGGGAAGAACATCGGAGTCGTTGGCGAACCGAGCATGCACGGCACCATGTGGCTGGCCCCGACGGGCGACCGTGTCGCGGTCGATGTCTACGACCCGCAGGCAGAACACCGTGATCTCTGGATTCACGACCTGGAGCGAGGCACGGCGTCACGCTTCACGTTTGATCCCAAGTTCGACACCAACCCGGTGTGGTCGCCCGACGGGTCGCGCATCGTGTTCAGCTCCAATCGCGGCGGATCCAACGATCTGTACCTGAAGGACGCTTCCGGGGCCGGAGTCGTGGAAGAGCTTTTGACTGATGAGGACGACCTCTCTCCCTCGGACTGGACCCGCGATGGGCGTTTCCTGATGTTCCTCAGAAGGGTCGCTTCCGGGCCGTTCGACATCTGGGCACTGCCGATGGACCCGCCGGGCGAGCCCTTTCCGGTCATCGAGTCGGAGTTCTTCGATGTCCGGCCAGTTTTTTCCCCTGACGGGCGATGGTTCGCCTACCAGTCGGACGAATCGGGACGGGCGGAGATCTACGTCCGGCAGTTCCCCGGGCCCGGCGGCAGGTGGCAGGTGTCGACGGATGGTGGCACCGAGCCGCGGTGGAGCGAAGACGGCAGCGAGATCTTCTACCTCGATCCAGGCCAGCACCTCGTGTCCGTGGCCGTGGAGATCGGTGACGCGTTCCGCGCCGGCATGCCCGAGGTGCTGTTCCAGGCCCGCCTCTACCAGAGAAACCAGAGGAACCGCTACGTGGTCAGCGCGGATAGTCAGAGCTTTCTCATGCTGTCGCCGATGGACACCCATTCCCAGCCACCCACCCGGATCGTGTTGAACTGGACGGCGTCGCTGGAGCAGTGACGGCCGACGATCCCAGGGCCGCCGGGCCTCGGGGTCACGGAGATTCGCGCGTGCGCATCGTGGTATTTTCTAGTGGCAGTCCAATCATCAGGAGGCAACGATGACCCTCGAGAGCGGGGCCAGGCTCGGCCCGTACGAGATCGTGGAGGCGGTCGGTGCCGGCGGCATGGGTGAGGTGTACAAGGCGCAGGACACCCGTCTCGACCGTACGGTCGCCGTCAAGGTGCTGCCGGAACACATGGCCGGCAGCCCTGAGCTGCGTCAGCGGCTGGAGCGAGAGGCCAGGGCGGTCTCGAGCCTGTCCCATCCCCACGTGTGCGCGCTGTACGACGTCGGCCACGAGGAGGGCGTCGACTACCTGGTGATGGAGTTTCTCGAGGGCGAGTCGCTGGCCCAGCGCTTGACCAAGGGACCGATTCCCACGGAAGAGCTGCTCAGAATCGCGATCCAGATTTCCGATGCGCTGGAGAAGGCGCACCGCTCGGGCATCATCCACCGCGACCTCAAGCCTGGCAACATCATGCTCACGCGCGAGGGTGCCAAGCTGCTCGACTTCGGCCTGGCCAAGGCCGAAGCGGCGATCGCAGGCGGCGGAGACATGACCGCGTCGCCGACCGCGAGCCAGCCGCTGACGGCCGCGGGCACGGTGCTCGGGACCTACATGTACATGGCGCCCGAGCAGCTCGAGGGCAAGGTGGTGGACGCGCGGACGGACATCTTCGCGCTCGGTGCCGTGCTGTACGAGATGGCGACCGGTCAGCGGGCGTTTGCCGGCGAGTCGTCGGCGAGCCTGATCGCGGGGATCATGCACCAGCAGCCGCAGCCGGCGTCGCAGGTGCAGCCGATGACGCCGCCGGCGCTGGACCGGGTGATCCAGACCTGTCTGGCGAAGAACCCCGACGATCGGTGGCAGACGGCGCACGACGTCAAGCTGCAGCTGCAGTGGATCGCCGAAGGCGGCTCGGTGGTGGGGCTGCCGGCGCCGGTGGTGGCGCGTCGCAAAAACCGTGAGCGGCTCGCCTGGGCCGCCTTTGCCGTGGCCGCGGTGGTGGCGGCGATGGCAGCGGTTGGCTTCGTTCTTCGAGCCCCCGAGTCCGAACGGCAGATTGAGTTCCAGTTCGAGGCACCGGCGAGCCTCACCCTTGTCGACGAGCCTCGGATGTCGCCGAACGGTCGCATGGTGGCCTTCTACGGTACCGATGCCGCGGGTGACTCGACGATCTGGCTGCGCTCCCTGGACAGCCTGGAGGCGCGCTCACTCCCCGGAACCGAGACCACGGTCGACACCAGGCCGTTCTGGTCACCGGACAGCCGGTACGTGGGGTTTTTTTCCGGAGGAAAGCTCAAGAAGATCGCCGTGGATGGGGGGCCTGCCCAGACCATCTGCGACGCCAACGGGGCCGACGGCAGCTGGAGCACGACCGGCGAGATCATGTTCGACGGCGCTGCGACTGACCCGCTCTCCCGTGTTGCCGCGACGGGCGGGGTTCCGAAAGCGGTGGTGACCCTGGATGACGAGGTCGGTGAAACGGCATTAGCCTGGCCCGAGTTTCTGCCCGACGGACGTCGTTTCCTCTACTTGGTGTGGAATCAGGACGGCGAGAAGAAGCTGATGCTTGGAGAGCTCGATTCGGACGAGGCTATTGAGCTCATCGATGTGGATTCCAGGGTCCAGTACGTCGAGCCGGGTTACCTCCTCTACGTCCGCGAGAACACGCTGGTAGCCCAGGCCTTTGACGCCCGCTCCGGAGACATCACGGGGGAGCCCATGCCGGTGGCGGACGAGGTGAACGCCACCGGCACCGGTCACGCGCCGTTCTCGGCATCGCAGGACGGGGTCCTCGCGTACCGGTCCGAGGGGGCCAGGGCTCGCACGCTGGTGTGGCGGAACCGGTCCGGCCACGAGCTCGGCGTGGTCGGCGGTCTCGAGCAGTACGGCTCCATGAGCCTGTCGCCCGACAACACGAGGTTGGTGGTGAGCGCATACGCCGCCGAGGCCGAGAACCGAGACCTGTGGATCCACGACCTCGAGCGTGGCACCGCTTCGCGATTCACGTTCGACCCGGCAGCCGACCTCAACCCGGTCTGGTCCTCCGACGGGTCGCGGGTCGCCTTCAGCTCGAACCGCGATGGCTCGTACGACATCTTCGTGAAGGACGAGGCCGGGGGAGGAGATGTCGAGAAGCTGCTGTCGTCGGAGCACGCGATCCATCCGATCGACTGGTCCCGGGACGGTCGATTCCTGTTGTACATGTTGTTGGCGGGTGGGACATCGTGGGACATCTGGGCCCTGCCCATGAATCCCCCCGGTGAGCCGTTCGCCGTGGTGCAGACGGAGTTCCTCGACGGCAGACCGGCGTTCTCGCCGGACGGTGACCGGTTCGTGTACGAGTCCGACGAGTCCGGGCGTTCCGAGATCTACGTGCGGAGGTTTCCGGGCCCGAGCGGCAAGTGGCAGGTGTCCACCGACGGCGGCTCGGAGCCGCAGTGGGGTCCGGATGGCCGCGAGATCTTCTACCTCGACGGTGCGCGGAACCTGGTGTCGGTGGCGGTCGAAGCCGGTGAGACCTTCAGGGCCGGTCTGCCGGAGCCCCTGTTCGAAGTGCGCCTCTTCCCGCGGATCCAGCGGAACCGCTACGTGGTCTCGTCGGATGGCGAGCGCCTCCTCATGCTGACGCCGCTGGAGGAGCGGTCGCTGCCGCCCACAACAGTGGTCGTGAACTGGCAGGAGGCCCTGCGGCCGTAGCGAACCCGGCAGCACATTGTGCGGGGCGAACCAGAGCTACTCTCCGAGCCACTGTTGCCATTGGGCAATCGCCTCCGCATTGCCCTCTGACGAGCCGAACGGGTCGTAGCCGAAGTCCTGGCCGGTGTGCTCCAGCAACAGCCGGTGTGCCTCGTCACGGAACAGCGGTGGCACGTCCGTCGCAAGGAATGCGACCGCCACCTCGACGCCGCGGCGGTGTCCGCCCTCGGTCAGTACCTGGGCCTCCTTGAGCCGGAGTAGATCGTCCGGCTCGCGCCCGACGACGCTCGCGAGCAGATCCAGCGCCTCCGGTGTCTCGAGCACCGCCACGACATCGACTGCCGCGTCCCGATGGCGGGCGTCGGCGTCACGGAGCTGACCCTCAAGCAGTTCGCTCCAGTCATCCCGCTCCACCAACCGCGTCGCCATGCAGGTCGGATCGTCGTGACAGGCGATCGCCAGCTGGTGCCAGGTCCCGTCGGGATTGTGCGCGGCCGTCTGGTCGGCGGCGTCCTCGAGCTCCCAGTCGTGCTGGTGCGCGATGTGCAGGAACTCGCCGCCGGTCAACAGGACCGCGAATGCAGCGATCACACCCGCCGCCGCGGCGACTCCGGCCGCCGCCTTGAACACTGCCTGCCCGCGGTGCTCCGCAGTGCGGATGTAGGAGACGAGCGCGGCCACGATCAGCGCCAGCCCGAGTGACGAGACCACGGTCGGCCCCGACGGCATGTCGAATCGGTAGGACGCGACCAAGCCGACGAGGCACGCGGCGATGCCGACCGACCAGCCGATCGCCAGCCGAACCGAGATCCGGTTGGCGAACAAGGTGGCGATCACCGCGGGAATGACGAGGAACGAGAACACCTGCAGGACACCCGCGATGGCGACCGACGAGGTGATCACGAAGGCAAACGTCACGTAGAAGATGAAGTCCCACAGCCGGACCCACCGACCCTCGGCGTACGCCCGCTCGGGCTCGAACGAGATCTGAAAAAAGCGCTTGCGGAGCGCGACGTGGAGTCCGCCGACCAGGGTGTAGATCAGGGCGGTCTTCGCCACCGTCGGCCAGGTGACCCACAGCAGAGTGCCGACCAGCGTCTCCTTGATGTGCTCGGCGCCCTCGGGCGCGCGGTCCGCGACCAGGATGGCACTCGCCAGCGCGACCGCGTACACGATCCCGATGATCGCCTCCTGGGGGATCCGCTCGTGGCGCATCCGGGTGGTCGCGAAGATGGCGGCACCCACGACCGCGAAGCCGAGGGAGAAGAAGTAGGCCTCACGGTCGTGGGGCGTCATCCCGAGCAGAAACCCGAAGGTGGCTCCCAGGGCTGCGATTTGCGCCAACGCCAGGTCGACGAAGATCACCCGGCGCTGGATCACGTGCATGCCCAGGTAGGCGTGGATGCCGACCAGCACCACGCAGGCGGCGAACGGTGCCGCCATCAGCTCGACGAGGTTGCCCATCAGTCGTCCTCGGTCTCGCGGAACGCCGTAAGAAGACGCGTGATCCAAGTATCGATCAACGTCTCGTAGCTGTCCACGCCGGGCTCGCCGCCGGTGGACAGCGGCACGATCACCACCCTGGCGCCGGTGCGGTCTGCGATCGCCTGCGGCTTGGCCGGGTCGAAGTAGTTGGCGGACAGGATGACCCGGATCCCCTGGTTGCGGATGAGGTCGATCATCGTCTCCACGTGGCGGGGCGTCGGCGGGATCCCCGGCTTGGGCTCGATGTAGCCGACGAAGTCGAGTCCGAACCTGTTGCCGAAGTAGACCCAGTTCTTGTGGTAGCCGATGATCTTGCGGCCACGGAGCGGCGCCGCGGTCCGCAGCCATCCTCCGAGCCGGTCGGCAAGGGTGCGTCCGCTGCCCGAGGGATATACCTTGCCTTCGAGAAACTCGTGCAGTCTGCCGCTGCGCGCGAGTCGGGCCAGGGTCTCGCCGCCGAGGAGATCGACCAGGTCGTCGCCGAACAGCCGCCGGTAGAGCCGATCCTCGAGGGCAGTCTCGCGCCGGCGGTACGTTTCCGAGTTGGCAGGATCGACCCGCTCGAGGCCGGCCAGGATGTTCCGTGCGACGGCCACCATGTTGAGCGGTTCGGTGTGGATGTGCGGGTTGCCGTAGATGTGGACGTCACCCTCGGACCGAGACAGCGCGGTGGGAACCTCCAGCATGTCGATCCCGGGCCAGGCCGCCACGTAGCCCGGACCGCCCTCGAGGACCTTGGCATTGCCTGCGGCGTCGAGCAGGGTCGGCACCCACAGCTCGAGGTCGAGGCCGGTGGTGACGAACAGATCGGCATCCCGCAGCAGCAGCCTGTACGACGGGCGCGGCCGCACGAAGTGGGCGTCCTGATTGCCCCTGGCGATCGCGTCCACTCGGACGAGGTCGCCGCCGATCTCATGCGCGGCCCAGGCGTAGTCGGGGAGCGACGTCACGACGTGGATTTCCTCTTCTGCGACAGCTGCGCCTGCGGCAACGATGCCGATGCCGAGCAGCATCGTGCGGCCGACGAGACGGATGATCAGTCCGATCGAGCGTGACGCGAGTAGTGACATGACCCACCCCCTCAGTACGACTCGTGTTTGTGCGGCCCGGCCGCGAACGTGACCTGCAACATCACCCGGTTGTCGTCCTGCGGCCCGTACTCCCACTCGAAGCCGCGAGAGACGTGCTGGTACTGCGCTCGCAGCCGGACGAACTCGCTCTGCCAGAACGTGATGTAGGGGCTCCAGGCCACCTCGCGCGGGTCGTCAGCGAGGTCGTCGTGGTGGGGCAGCACGTTCGGGTCGGGAACCCCCGCGTTGTCGTAGCGCACGCCCGCGATCCAACGCCTGGCGAACTTCCAGCTCACGTAGGTGAAGAAGGAGCTGGTTCGGTAGGTCTCGGTGGCGGCTTCGTAGTTCGAGTGGATGTATTGACCCCGGAGTTCGACGCCGCGGTACCGGGCTCGATCCACCGGCTCCCAGATGAAGTTGAAGTCGATGCTCCCCAGCGTCGTGTCGCTGCTGTCGGTGTTGCCGTTTGGACCGACCATCCCGGTGAGGCCGAACTCGAAGTAGCTGCTCGGGCCGAGGTCGAAGAACGGTGCCCAGCGAAGCATTACCGCGGGATCGTCGAAGTCGGACCCGGCGAACGCGATCGGGTTGTCCGCGTTGATCACCTCGAGAGTCAGCGTGCTCGTCGTCGCGAACAGGCCGGG
>JBFELO010000168.1:0-9711 GCA_041552055.1 Candidatus Sulfomarinibacteraceae bacterium
ACCTTTGGCGCGATCCGCTTCGCGGGGTCGGCGAGAGGGGAGGCGGGACGCATTCGGCGGCAGCGCCTGCGGCGCCGCACGGGCTCGGGCTCGAGTCCTCGCCCTGCCTCGAGGTCGCTTCCGGCTTTACCGTCGCCTCCGGCGTCGGCGACCCACCGTCGTCAGCGAGTGGCCAATGGCCGGCCCTCCCTCCCTCTTCGATCCCCGCCGGCCTTGGCCACGATCGCTGCCGCCGGATGGGTTCTGCTGCGGCCCGCGATGGACCGCCATCTGACGCGCTGACACGCGCCACCTGGCAGCCCCTCGCGACCCTCGCCACGAAGCCTGCGCGATCTCGAGGCCGCCGACCATGGGAGGGCTTGAGGGGTTGAAGACGCTTTGACTGAGATGGTCCGGTCAAGCCGGTCAAGCCGGTCAAGCCCACAAGCCCCCACGCCCACAAGCGTTGCGAGCGTGGGCGGGGCCCCCCAGTGAATTGCTGACTTGACAAACATAATACTCATTGCTAGCATAAGAGTTCGAGGCCGGCTTTGCCGGTCGTTTATTGGGAGTTAGTTATACTCAGATTGAGCATAATGGAGATTCCATGCAACGAAGAGAAAAGATCGAGGCGCCCCCTCTGAACGAGGCGCTGGTCCAGACGTCCCCGGCGTATGCCAAGGTGCGCCATCTTATCCCGGAGATCGAGTGGGCGGCGCACGCGCCGCTGATCGCCCAGATCGAGCGCCTCAAGGGGGCCCGGAACGCGGTCATCCTGGCCCATAACTACCAGACTCCGGAGATCTTCCACGTTGTCGCCGATATCACGGGGGACTCGCTGGCGCTGGCCAAGCGCGCGGCGGACTCCGAGGCCGACATCATCGTCCTGTGCGGCGTCCACTTCATGGCCGAGACCGCCAAGATCATCAACCCGGGCAAGACCGTCCTGATCCCCGACCTCGAGGCGGGGTGCTCGTTGGCCGAGTCGATCACTGGAGCCGACGTGCGGACGCTGAAACAGCGATACCCTGGCGTCCCCGTGGTGACCTACGTGAACACGTCCGCCGAGGTGAAGGCCGAGACCGATGTCTGCTGCACCTCGGCCAACGCGATCGAGGTGGTGGAGTCGCTGGGCGTCGACCGGGTGATCTTCCTGCCGGACGAGTACCTGGGCCGGTGGGTGGCGGCCAACACCGACGTCGAGGTGATCCTGTGGAACGGGCGCTGCGAGGTGCACGAGCAGTTCACGGCCGACGACGTGCGCGACTACCGTAGTCAGTTCCCTGGCGTCAAGGTGATCGCCCACCCCGAGTGCAGCCCCGAGGTGCTGCACGAGGCCGACATGGTCGGCTCCACGTCGGGGATGATCTCCTACGTCGCCGAGAAGCGGCCGGAGCGGGTGGTGATGATCACCGAGTGCTCCATGAGCGACAACGTTTCGGCCGAGTTCCCCGAGCTGGAGTTCGTGCGGCCCTGCACCATCTGTCCCCACATGAAGAAGATCACCCTCGGCAAGATCGTGGAAAGCCTGCAGCATCTGCAGCACGAGGTGACGGTCGATCCGGAGGTGGCGAAGCGTGCGCGGCGCTCGGTGGAGCGGATGCTCGAGGTCGGACGGGGGAGCGGCGGATGAGCAAGATCACGCCGAGGCCGCCCGATGCGATTCGTGAGGCGGACGTCGTCGTTCTCGGCAGCGGCGTCGCCGGTTTGGCGACCGCGCTCCACGCGCGCGGCCGGCGGGTCACCGTGCTCAGCAAGACGGAGTTCGCCGGCGGCGGCTCCAGCGTGCTCGCGCAGGGCGGGGTGGCGGTGGCCCTCGGGCTCGACGACTCACCGGAGCAACACGCCCGGGACACGATGAAGGTGGGCGGCGGCCTGAACGACCCACGCGTCGTGCAGTTGGTGACCCAGGAGGGCCCGCGTCGGATCCGGGAGATTTTGCATCTTGGGGCACGGTTGGACCGCGACTCGAGCGGCCGCCTGGCGATGGGGCGGGAGGCGGCCCACAGCCGGCGTCGTGTGGTGCACGCCGCCGGTGACGCCACCGGGGCAGAGCTGGTGCGAGCCCTGTCTGAAGCCGTGCGGGGCTTGCCGAACGTCCGCTTCGAGGACCGGGTGCTGGCCCTGGAGCTGGTGGTGGATCACGGCCGTGTCATCGGCCTGATGGCGATCGATGGCAGCGGCGAGCTCACGCTGCACTCCTCGTCGGCCGTCGTGCTCGCCACCGGCGGCATCGGCCAGCTATACCTGCACACCACGAACCCGGCAGAGGCCACCGCCGACGGGCTTGCCATGGCGGCGCGGGCAGGCGCCCGGCTCGCCGGGATCGAGTTCGTTCAGTTTCATCCGACCGCCCTGGCGGTCGGAGAGAACCCGCTCCCACTGCTCACCGAAGCGCTTCGGGGAGAGGGCGCTGTGCTCGTCGACGAGACCGGATCCCGCTTCATGGAACGAATCCACGCGGAGGCCGAGCTGGCTCCCCGCGACATCGTCGCGCGAGCGATCTGGCGGCATGAGCAAGACGGACACGACATATTCCTCGACGCCACCGGCCTCGCCGGCCGTATTGCGGACCGGTTTCCGACCGTACTCGAGCTCTGTCTGCAGCGAGGCCTCGATCCCAGGTTGCAGCCGATGCCGGTGACGCCGGCCGCCCACTACCACATGGGTGGGGTTGCCGTGGACCTCGACGGCAGGACTTCGATCGATGGTCTCTGGGCGTGTGGAGAGGTGGCGCACACCGGGCTCCACGGTGCCAACCGGCTCGCCAGCAACTCGCTGCTCGAGGCGCTGGTGTTCGGCTCGCGCATCGGTGAACGGCTGGCCGCCTCGGGTTCCGGGCAGTCGGCGGCCCGGGCTGGTTCTCTGCCGACCGTCCCTCGGCTGCAGGTCGCCCACACGCCGCGCCTCGCCGGAACGTCGGCCGAGATCGCCGCGCGCCTTCGCACAGTGATGTGGGACGGCGTCGGTCTCGAGCGGACCGCACAGGGTATGCGCCGGGCAATGTGGGAGATCCGTCGGCTGAGCGAGGACGCGCCGGACGGTCTCGGCGAGCTCGTCAACCTGCTGGACGCAGCGCGATTGGTGGCCCGGGCGGCCTGGGCGCGCACCGAGAGTCGTGGCGCGCACCACCGCAGCGACATCCCGTGGCAGGATCACCACTGGTGCCAGGATCTGTTCTTCGACGGCCACGAGGCCATCGAGCCGCGACCGGTCGCGGTCGCGGGCTGATGCGCAACGGTTGTGCGCCGGAGGCCCCCGATGACGCAACACAATCTGCCCACGCTGTACCCGATCCAGTATCGGGATCTCATTGATCGAGCGCTCATCGAGGACCTCGGACGGGGCGGTGATCTCACCTCGAGTGCGACCGTGCCACCTGACCTGGTCGGCACCGCGCGGCTCGTCACCCGCGAATCGGGGATCGTGGCCGGGACACAGGTGGCGATGGCCGTGTTCCGAGCGCTCGACCAGGAGGTGGTGCGTGTCTCCTCGGCACAGGATGGAGCGTCCGTGGGTGTGGCGGATGAACTGCTCGTCGTCACGGGCTCCGTCCGGTCGATCCTCGCAGCCGAACGCACCGCGCTCAATTTCCTCGGTCGCCTGGGCGGCATCGCGACCCTCACGGGCCGATTCGTGGCCGCGGTCGCCGGCCATGGGGCCGTGATCGTGTGCACGCGCAAGACCACGCCGGGACTGCGGACGCTCGAGAAGTACGCCGTCCGCTGCGGCGACGGTGCGAACCACCGTTTCGGGCTCGACGATGCAGTGCTCATCAAGGACAACCACCTGCTCGCGGCCGGCGGCGTGCGCAATGCGGTCGAGCGCGCGCGTGCGATGGTCGGCCACACCGTCACGGTCGAGCTCGAGGTGGACACCCTCGAGCAGCTCGAGGAGGCGCTCGCGCTTGGTGTCGACGCGGTGCTGCTCGACAACATGTCGCTGGAAGAACTCCGTCGGGCGGTGGAGATGGTGGCCGGCCGGATCGTGACCGAGGCCTCCGGCGGCGTCACCCTCGACAACGTGGCCGAGATCGCGGCGACCGGGGTCGACCTGATCTCGGTCGGAGCGCTCACCCACAGCGTCCGGTCGCTCGATGTCTCCCTAGAGCTCGAGCTCGCCCCAGCCTGACCGCGGCTTCCCCCTGTGCCATAATCTGGGCCGCTCCGGATCGGGAGGTGTCGGCGTGAGAGAACGAGGGGGTCTGGATGACGAATCGCTCGGTATCGTGCTGCAGACGCTGCGCACGGTGACCGAGCGGCGGCTCGACAAGGACGCGCGGCTCGCACTCGACGAGGAGGACCAGTTCCCGATCGAGCTCGTCAACGAGATGCTCGGGCCCGAGCTCGGCCTGCACCTGCTGTTCCTGCCCGAGGAGGTCGGCGGACTCGGCGGCGGCGGCCGCGATCTGTTCCGGGTCTCCGAGGAGATGGCCAGGGTGGACCTCGGGGTGGCGACGGCCTTTCTCGCGATCGCTCTCGGGGTCGATCCGATCATCGTCGGCGGCACCGACGAGCAGAAGCAGCGCTGGCTCGGCCGGATCGCCGACGAGGGGCTGATCGTTGCCTACGGCGTCACCGAGCCCGAGGCCGGTTCCAACGTGGCCCGCCTGAAGACCGTGGCAGAACCGATCAGTACCAACGGCTCTATCGAGGGTTACCGGCTGACCGGGACCAAGCAGTTCATCACCAACGGCGGCGTGGCCCAGATCTTCACCGTGTTGGCTCGCGCTCCGGGCGGACCGTCGTTCTTCGTCGTCGACCGGGACACGCCCGGGTTGTCGGTCGGCGCCCCCGAGAAGAAGCACGGGATCCGCGCCTCCAACACCACCCAGGTGATTCTCGAGGACGTGCAGGTGCCGGCCGACCAGCTGCTCGGGCTCGAGGAGGGCAGGGGGCTCGATCAGGCCAACGAGGTGTTCGGATTCACCCGCCTGATGGTGGCTGCGTTCGGCCTCGGTGCGGGTGAGGAAGCGCTTCGGCGAGCCGTGGCCTACGGCCACGACCGTAGCCAATTCGGCGTGCCGCTGTACTCGAAGCAGGGCTTTTCGCACAAGCTGATCGTCCCGCACGCTGTCCGGCTCGAGGCGGCGCGCGCCTACTGCGAGGAGGTTGCGACCCGGCTCGACGACGGCGAGGCGGGCCTCCAGGTGGAAGGGGCGGTGGCCAAGCTGTTCGCGACAGAGGCCGGCAACGCGGCCGCCGACGCGGCAATCCAGGCGCACGGTGGCTACGGTTACACCCACGAGTACGAGGTCGAGAAGATCCGCCGTGACGTCAGGATCACCACCATCTACGAGGGTACCTCGGAGATCCTGCAGAACATCATCGGCACCCACAGGTGGCGGGCGGTGGTCAGGACCAAGGGCGGCTTCTACCACGAGATGGCGGACTCGCTGCGGCAGATCGGCACCGGAGAGGCGGCGGCGCTCGCCGCCGACGCCCTCGCCGAGACCGTGCTCGCGTGCCACGGCAAGCGGCTGCCGCGGGAGCAGTTCGTGCTCTTCGAGCTCGCCCGGCTGGCGGCCGAGGTCGAGACCGCGGTGGCGCTCGCGCGCAAGGCGGCGAGCGGGGACGGCCGACGGCACGAGCTCCTGATGCCGGCCTCCCGGGTGCATGCGGCCGCCGCCGCCCGCGACGTGGTGACGACCGGTCTCCGGCTGCTGCTGGGCAGCGGCCGCTTCTTGGATGACGAGATCGCTGATTACCGATCGCGCGCCCGATTCGACGACGCCCTGGCCGCCTCCACCGGCGAGCTGGAGCTCATGAACGAGGTCGCCGCCGCGCTGGAAGACGGGTTCGATTTCACCGACTGATCACGTCTTGCGGCCGTGCTGACGTGGCACGGGCCGTGCTCCACGACAACGCGATGATGCCCACAGCCGGACGCATGCTCAAGGCGTTCGACCCGCCAGCCGAAACGCCCACACAGAGAGAATCCCCGGGAACACCGTGCCCCCCCAGGAAACCCACATGGGAACCGCCCAGGGGCCGTACTGGAGCTCCCATCCGTTGAGGACGCGAAGCAGGTGGAGGATTGCGACAAGACAGAAGGCAACGCCGGAGATGAGCAGATAGGACCGGACGTTCATCGTTTCACTCCTTCGGTTTGCCGCGACTTCCGATCGGATCGAAGATGCGGTAGTGGGAGAGGGCGGTGCCGATCATCACTCGCTCCCGGGGAAGTTCATCCGGCGCAGGATGTCTTGTAGGCGGGGGTCGGAACGAACATTGTCAGAATCCGGAGCGATCAGGAACGCAAACAACTGAGTGTCACGAACTTCGAAAGCTCTCACGAAGCACTCGATCGCGCGATCGGTCTCTCCCATCGAATAATGTGCGAGCGCCAGGGAACACGGTGCGACGTACCTCGCGGCACTGATCTCTTGCAGCCGCTCCATGGCCTTCGCCGCTTCGGCAGTCCTGCCTGCGAGGTTGTGCGTCCAGACCACCATAGCGAGCATGAGATGGTTGCTGAAAGACCCGGGCGACAATTCCATCATCCTGTCAATTTCGGTCGCAGCGTCCTGGAAGCGTGCAGCGCCGACATAGTTCACTGCCAGGGAATAGTGCGACATGGCGTCGTCGGGGTGGAGCTCCAGCGTGCTCACCATGTGTTCGATCCCCTCGTGATAGCGGCGTGTCAGGTAGTAGACCCACCCCAGACCCGACAGCGCACGTACGTTCAGTGGGTCGAGCTCGACCGCTGTCTTCGCGGCGGCGAGGGCGTCGTCCGGTCTGCCGGTTGCCGCGAGATAGTTGGCGAGGTTGACCGATGCGCGTTGCTCGCCCGGGTTGAGTTCGAGTGCTCTGCGCAGCTCGGTTTCTGCCCCTGCCCAGTCCCATTGCCAAAAAGCCTTGATACTTCCCAGGTTTGCATGGGCACCTGCCAGGTCGCCGTTCAGGTCGACCGCCGTCTGTGCCTCTTCATACGCCCGGGGCATGACCTCCGTGGGTCCGCGGTAAAAGTGGGCCAGCTGGAAAAGTGCGTAACTGAGGCGGACGTGTGCTTCCGCAAAGCTCGGGTCGAGGTTGATTGCGCTCTCGAGCAGGGCCACCGCCTGGTCAAGCAGTTCTTCACCTCCAACCCACCGTGACAAACGGACAGCCTTAAGGTACATCCTGTAAGCGTCCGGGTTGACAGCTCGTGCGTGCGCGAAGCGACTTTCCTCCTGCGGCGTCAATGCGAGGTTGATTCCTCGAGCCACGGCCCGTGCGACCTCGCTCTGCAGCGCGAGGATGTCGGTCAGGTCGCGGTCGAAGCTCTCTGCCCACAGGTGGTCCTCGGAAGGTGCGTCGATGAGCTGCAGGGTGACTCGAACGGTCTCGCCCGACCGGCGCACGGAGCCCTCGAGCACCGCCTCGACGTCGAGGAGCCGTCCGATCTCACGGATCGGTGTGTCGGTGTCACGGAACCCCATCACCGAGGTGCGGGCGATGACCTTGTCGAACGCCGAGATCTGCGCAAAGGTCGAGATCAGCTCCTCGTGCAAACCGTCGACGAAGTAGTCCTGCTCCGGATCGCCGGTAAGGTTTTCGAGCGGCAGCAGGGCAATCGAGCGGATCGGTGGCCGCTCGGCGTCAGGTCCGGTCAGGCGCTGCCAGAGACCCTCGGGCGGCAGCACCACGAGCAGGGCGATGACCGCTGCGATGACGACGGCGAGGACGTGCGGCCACCGTCGCCGCACGGTGGGCTCGGGCCTGGGAGGTGGCGAGATCGCGCTCTCGTCGGCGGCGCGCAGTGCCAGGGCCAGATCGTGCGCCGAGGAGAAGCGATCCTCCGGGCGCTTTTCCAGGCACTGCGAGACGACGCTCGCCAGGGCCGGTGGTACGCTCGGCGACACGGCCGAGACAGGCTGGGCGTCCTCCTTGAGGATCGCGGCCGCCGTCTCGGCTGCCGTGCCGCCCCGGAAGGGGCGTGTGCCGCCGAGCATCTCGTACAGCACCACCCCGAGAGCGAAGATGTCCGACCGGTGGTCGGCGGGCTCGCCCCTCAGCTGCTCGGGCGCCATGTATGCCACGGTGCCGACCAGGGTCCCGGGCGAGGTCTGGAGGGTGGCGGTCGGAGTCTCGGCGGCCACGACCTGGTTCGGCCTGAGTTTGGCGAGCCCGAAGTCAAGGATCTTCACCGTCCCACCCGCGGTCAGGAACAGGTTTTCCGGCTTGAGGTCGCGGTGGGCGATTCCCTTCTCGTGCGCAGCGGCCAGCCCGTCGGCGATCTGAACCGCATACTCGATCGACTTGCGAACGGTCAGGCGGCCGGAGTCGATCCTCCTCCGGAGGTTCTCCCCCTCGAGCAGCTCGGTCACGATGAAAGGCCGCCCCTCGTGCTCCCCGAGCTCGTGCACCGCCGTGATGTTCTGATGATCGAGTGCTGCAGCTGCACGCGCTTCTCGCTCGAACCGCTCCAGGCGTTCGGGATCAGCGGCTACTTCGTCGGGAAGCACCTTGACTGCAACGTCCCGCTGGAGGCGCTCGTCGCGCGCCCGGTACACCTCGCCCATGCCACCCGCACCGAGGGGTTCGAGGATCTCGTAGCGCCCGAGACGGTCGCCGGCCGAGAGTGTCATGGAACCAGGATCCCAGTGGGTCAATGATAGCGCAGGTGTGACTGCGACATCCGAAGTGGAATCCTCGTGTGGTGCGACCGTCTCGCAGAAGTCGCCACAACCACTGGACGCACGATCGCGTCGAGCTGCCGAGAAGTGGCTGGATCACCTCATGACCCGGTTTCACTCTTTGCGGACCGGGTTGTCTCGACCAGGTTGTCGAAGAGAATCTTGGTCATCCCGGCAATACCTGCTGAGGGCTCCATATCGAACACCCGGCTGTAGGCGGAGACGGCCTCCTCCGTCCGGTCGGCGTGCTCGAGCATCTGCGCGAGGTAGTAGACCATCCGCGAGGAGTCCGGGTGGAGCTCGAGGCCGTAGTCCAGGACCTTGATCGCGTCTGTGAACCGTCGCTGCCGTCCCAGGTCGCACGCGGAGTCAACGAGCTCGCTCTCGCTGGTGAGAGCGCTCGCCTCGACATCTGTCTTGAATCGTGCGCTGAGCATGCGAGCACGTTCGGCGACAGCCGCCGGCCCCTCGAGGAGGAACCGCTCGGAGGGGAAGCGGTACTCGGCGAACAGGGCGCTCAGGCCGGCGTTGACGCTGGCAAACTGGAAATGACCCTTGTTGTCGAGCACCTCTCGCTCGTACCTCAGCCACGTGGGCGGCTCGTCTTCGAGCAGGCGCAGCAGCCGCTCGACGTAGATGGTCACCACAGGGTAGTCGTGAGAGCCGTACACGATGTAGAGGAACTGGTCTCCGGGCACGCTGGCTGCGGAGGCGGATGCCACCAGCTCTCTGAACATCTCGAAGTCGGTCCCGAGTGCCGGGCTCCGCGAGATCGCGGCGTCGAAGACCGCGGGGGCCTTGAGGAGAGCGAACGCAGCGAAGCGTCCCGCGGCGGATCCCCCGACGATGACGCGGTAGCCTGTTGTCCTGAACTCCGCGTCGAGCCAGGGCACCAGTTCGTCGGTCAGGAACGAGAGAAACCTCTCTGCGCCGCCGCTGGTCGGCCATATTCCAGCGACATTCTGGTGGCTCATGTCGCGCAGCCGATCCACGTTCGGGACCGAGGCAACGACAAACTCCGGAATGCTCCGATCTGTCAAGGACGACGTCGCGTGGAAGATCATGAACGGAGAGCCGTCGAGCACGATCAGCACCGGATACCGCGTCTGGTTGTC
>JBFELO010000169.1:0-9700 GCA_041552055.1 Candidatus Sulfomarinibacteraceae bacterium
CGAGAACGACGAAGACGAAGAACGGGTGGGCGGGGGGATCCGCATAGCCGCATAGCCGTATAGCCGAAAGTCCGCAAGCCCCGGGGGGGGAGGGCGATCCAGCGACCAGCGACAAGAGACCAGCGACGGTCGGGCGGGAGGTCTGCGCCCTTCGCGTCTTCGCGGTTCAAACGGCCGCCCCGGGTCAGGATGACGGTTCGGCTTTCGTCGCCTCCGCGAGGAGCTCGTCGAGCTTGACCGGATCTGTGGTGGGCAGCTTGCACTGGAAGTCGCGGCAGACGTAGGCCGCGGCCCGACCGTCGATCGAGGCGTAGTTTTCGGTAAACGGTGCGAGCTGCCGAATCTGGTCACCGGCCTTCCCATCCGGGACCACCAGCAACACCGCATGCGGCAGGTAGCGAGATCGGACTACTTTCAGCAGCTCGGTGGTGTCCGGCGTCCCCGGCTCGCCCGCGATCACCACCTCCAGCGACGGGCCCGAGGCCATCTGCAGGGCCGCCATCAGGTGGGTGTGCGCGGACGGCGCCCGCGTGACGTCGGCGGAGAAGGCCGCGGCCACGGCGTCGGCACGATCGTCATAGGCAGTCCGCCCGGTGAGCCGGCCAAGCCGCACGAGGTTGGCCATCGCCACCGAGTTTCCGGACGGCATCGCCCCGTCGTACACCTCCTTCTGGCGCACCAGCAGCCGCTCCGCGTCGTCGGACGTGAAGTAGAAGCCGCCGCGGCCGTCATCCCAGAACCGCGCGAGCGTCTCGTCCTGGAGGTCGGTGGCGCGGCGTAGGTGTTTCGGATCTCCGGTGGCGTCGTAGAGCGCGAGGCATGCCCAGGTCAGGAACGCGTAATCGTCGAGAAAGGCCGGAATGAACACCGATCCGTCGCGGTACCGGTGCATGAGGCGGCCGTCTTTGGAGCGCATCGTGTCCCAGACGAATTCCACCGCACGGGCGGCCGCGGCGACGTACTCGTCGTCGCCGAACACTCTGCCCGCCTCTGCCATGGCCGCGATCATGAGGCCGTTCCAGTCGGTGAGGATCTTGTCATCCTTGAGCGGGTGGATTCGTTTCTCCCTGGCGTTGAACAGTTTCGATCTGACCGATGCCAGGAGTCGTTCGAACTCGTCAGGCTCCATCTCCAGCCGCTGCGCCGCCTCGAGGTGGCTCTCCTGGAGGTGCGGAATGTTGGATCCGGTCGGTTTGCGTGTCGACTCGTCCAGGTAGTTCCCCTCGGGATCGAGATTGAAGAGTTCGATGGCAAACTCGGCGTCGCCCTCATCCAGCACGTCGCGCACCTGATCGATGCTCCAAAGGTAGAACTTGCCCTCCTCCCCCTCGCTGTCCGCGTCTTCGGCCGAGTAGAAGCCGCCCTCGTCAGAGGTCATGTCACGCAGAACGTAGGTGAGGACCTCGCGCGCGGTTCTCTCATGCTCGGCCTGTCCCGTGGCCAGAAATGCCTCGGTGTATGCCAAGGCCAGCATCGCCTGGTCATACAGCATTTTCTCGAAGTGCGGCACCAGCCACTCGGAGTCGGTCGAGTAGCGGTGGAATCCGAAGCCGACGTGGTCGTAGATCCCGCCGAGGCGCATCGATCGCAGCGTGTGCTCGACCATTGCCAGAGCTTGCGGCTCGCCGGTGCGCTGCCAGTACCGGAGCAAAAAGACCAGATTGTGCGGTGACGGGAACTTGGGGTGATCGCCGAAGCCGCCTTCCCGGTCGTCGTAGCGGTTGCGCAGCTGGCGGTAGGCGGTCTCGACTGCCGATGCCTCGATCGCACCGGGTTTCTGCCCAGCCGTGGCGCTCTCGAGGTGCCCGAGGATCTGCTGCGCGGACTCCAGCACCTTTTCGCGCTCCGACTGCCACATCTGCTGGATCCTCGGCACCAGCTCCATCATCCCGACGCGACCGTACCGGGTCTGCTTCGATATGTAGGTTCCGGCGAAGAACGGCTCCTTGTCCGGGGTCATGATGATGGTCAGGGGCCAACCTCCGCTTCCCGTCAGCATCTGGCACACCGTCATGTACACCTGATCGACGTCCGGCCGTTCCTCGCGGTCGACCTTGATGTTGACGAACGCTTCGTTCATCAGGGCGGCCACGATCGGGTCCTCGAACGACTCGTGCTCCATGACGTGACACCAGTGGCAGGTGGCATACCCGATCGACAGGAAGATCGGCTTGTCCTCGGCACGGGCCTTTTCGAATGCCTCCTCGCCCCAGGGGTACCAGTCCACCGGGTTGTTCGCGTGCTGGAGCAGGTATGGACTCTTCTCGGCGGCGAGGCGATTGCGGCTGCGTGGGCTCTCTGACGCCGACGCGAAGGAAGTGGTCATGATGACTCCTAGGAGCACGATTGCGAGGGTCGTGGCACGGGGATGTCTCACCTACGTGAGAACGCGTCACAGGATGAGCGGAATTCCGGCGGGACGTCGTGGAACTGGTACGCACCCCGGGATCAGCGATAATGACCGGACCCGAAGGAGGCGATCCATGAATGCCGACACCTATCGCGACCGACGACAAAAACTTCGTGAGGCGATCCCCGAGGGAGCCATCCTGATCATGGGCAACGCTGCGGCCTCGCGGAACTACGAGGACAATGTCTACCCATTCCGACAGGACTCGCACTTCCTGTACTACGTGGGGGTGAGCTCGCCAGGGATGGCCCTGTTGATGGACGTCGACGGGGACGAGCGGTTGTTCGGCCCGGCGGAAGGCCCGGACGACATCGTGTGGGTCGGGCCGATGCCCGGCGTCGAGGATCACGCCGAGGCGGCGGGAGTCGCCTCGTGGGGGGTGTCCGAGGACCTTCGCGACCGGGTGCGTGCCCTGGCCGCACGAGGAGACATCGTGCACTACCTGCCGCCCTACCGATCGCAGCGGCGGTTCGCGCTCGCCGACCTGCTCGACTCGGATCCACGAACGGTGAACCTCGGTGTCTCCGACGACCTGATGCGAGCGGTGCTGGCGCAGCGGATGATCAAGGGCCCCGAGGAGATCGCGGAAATCGAGAATGCAGTCGCCGTGACCGCAGATATGTACCGGGCCGCGATGGCCGCCGCCCGGTCGGGCAGGAGCGAGGCCGAGATCCTCGCGGTCCTGGTGGTGCAGGCCGCGGCACGCGGTGTGCAGCTCGCCTTCAACCCGATCGTGACCGTACGTGGCGAGATCCTTCACAACGAGAGCTACCACAATACGGCTGCCGACGGCGACCTCATGCTGATCGACAGCGGCGCCGAGTCGCCCGGGTTCTACGCATCCGACATCACGCGGACCTTCCCGGTGTCGGGTCGGTTCTCGGACCGCCAGAAGGAGATCTACGAGCTGGTGCTCCAGGCCCAGATGGCGGTGATCGACGCCGCCTCTCCGGAGCGGTCGAACAAGGAGCTCCACCTGATCGCGGCGCGCACCATCGCGGGTGGTCTGGTGGACATCGGTTTGATGGAGGGGGACCCGGACGATGCGGTGGCCGAGGGTGCCCACGCGCTGTTCTTCCCGCACGGAATCGGCCACATGCTCGGCCTGGACGTGCACGACATGGAGGACCTGGGCGACCTCGTGGGCTATCCGGAGGGCGAGCAGCGATCGACCCAGTTCGGCCTCAGCCTGCTCCGCATGACGCGACAGCTCGAGCCGGGTTTCGTGATCACTGTGGAGCCGGGGATCTACTTCAACCCGGTCCTGATCGACAGGTGGCAGGCAGATGGGCTCCACCGGGGTTTCATCCGCTACGATCGGCTGGATGCCCTGCGCGGCTTCGGCGGTGTTCGCCTCGAGGACGACGTGTTGATCACCCAGGACGGATGCCGGGTGCTCGGCCCGCAGATTCCCAAGACGGTCGACGAGGTCGAGGCCGCGGTGGGGGCCGGGAGCGACTGACCACGCGCGTCGGAGCCCGCCACTCTTCCCGGCCGGCACGTGACGGTTGGGTGGGGTGAGAACCGCAAAGAAGCCAAGAACGCGAAGGCGGACGCAATGTCTCCTCCTTACCCGGAGACTGCCCACGGGCCACACAGATGAGGACAGTCGGAAAGGCGGGGGTGCGGGAGAAGGGGGCGGGAAGACGTAAGCCTCGAGCAGTAAGCCGTAAGCAGTGAGCAGTCGGCAGTAAGCCGTAAGCAGTGAGCAGTGGCAGCGGGCAGGGAATTGGGAGTAGGGGACCGGGATCTGGAATAGCATCGGGCGACGAGCACCTCGGGAGAAGACCGCCCCCTTGTCAGGCAGTCGAAGCGAAATGCAGGCCGACGACACCGCCTCGTACGGGCGCGCCGTCCTCTTAACTTTTTCGGGGTGAGGTCTTTGACAATGTTGGGTGCACCGTCACCCGGTAGAGCGGTCCATTCGGTCCCAACATTGTCCAAGGGGGCACCCGCGGGGAACGCGGCAGGGAGCCGGCGCGTCGCGGCTACGCAGGTCTCACCGATCGAGATGCACCCGGCGCGCAGGGGCTGCGCGCCTGCGCCCCCTGTATGTCATCCCGAACTCGCGATCAAGGCGAGCGAGTCGAGGGATCCCCTCAGCTCTCCGGAGCGACGACCCGATCGCGCCGACGCTCTTGCTTGAGGGGATCCTTCGCTCCCTCCGGCCCTGTGGGACTCCGCTCGCTCAGGATGACAAGGAAAAAACCTGCTGGCCGAGCGACCAGCGACGGTCGGGCGGGAGGTCTGCGCCCTTCGCGTCTTCGCGGTTCAATACCGCGTCGACAGGCGCAAGCCGTTGTGCGAGCGGGTTACGTGGAAGATCTCGGAGAGGACCTCACGGTACGGGCTGGAAGCAGCGGGGGCATCGTTGATGGTTTCGATCGTTACCGCCTTCAGCGGTTTGACCGGTCGGCCGAGCAGGTTCTTCAGGAAGCCGAAGTAATCGACCAGTCTCGGGTGATCTGCGCTGACCTCGATGCGGAGGCGGTTGCCGCGGCGCTCGGATACGACCACCAACCGGCGGCCGTGGTACACGACGTGGTTGGTTGGGACCCTTCGAGGAAGAGTTGCCTTGAGCTGCTCGAGGCCGAGCCCGGTGGGTGAGGCCGGGTCGGTCGCGTTCATCCACCACACGAGGTCCTCGGCCTGACCCTCCTGGAGCTCACGAAGGGCGCCATGAGCCATGAACTGCAGGCCGGGCACGCCTTCGAAAAACCGCCCCGCCACCACCTCGCCCGCGAGCTCCAACATGCGCAGCGCGCGAAAGACCCTCGACCATCGCAGGCCCGGCAGCTCGCGCTCGAGCAGCTCGCGGAAGACGATGCCGTAGCGGTCGAGCAACACCCGTGCCCGCTCGCGGTCATCCTCCTCCTGCTCGAGGGCATCGGCCGGACCGTTGATCGGCGACAGCCGGAGCCACGCACCGGTCACGGGGCGGTCCGAGCGCCAACGGTCGAACCGCGGCCGACGCCGGCTCCGACGCTCGGCCGCCCCCTCGTAGATCGGCTCGACGCGAAAGTTGCCGAGGACCGCGTTTCGAACCGGGGCAAAGGTGTCGGTTGTCAGCTCTCCGCGCCAGGCGTGGCGCCACAGGGCCTCGACCAACGCGGCCGAGTCGCCCTGGGTGTGGCCCATCAACTCGGTGAACGAGAACCGCCCGAGTGGATGGGGAAAGAGCGTTTCGATGTCAAGCGATTCGTCCTCGCCGGCGGGGGGAGGTGGCTCGGTGAACAGGCCGCGGTCGCCGGCGAGGCCGAGCGCCAGCCTGCGCTCACCGCAGCCGAACCACTGGAGGTCGGTCTCGGTCATCAGGGTGTCGAGCCACGATGGCAGGTACGAATCGAGCCGGGCGGGCAAAATTTCGGTCTCGAGGGCTGCCGCGTCCATCGGCCAGCCGAACAGGCACTCGAGGACGACCTTGAGATCGTCGAGGGTCGCGTTCGACGTCCCGAGACCCTGGTGGCTCGCGAGAAACAGCGGTAGCCGATCGACGGAGAGCGGTCGAAAAGCCGGCCGCGCCGCCGCGCGGTGCATCCGGAGCAGGCGCTCGAGGTTCTCGCGGTCGCAGACCTCCAGCATCTCAGATCCCTCGAGCAGCTGGTCCAGCACGACGACCCGTTCTTCGGCCAGCTCGTCGAGCTCCCGTCGCAGCTGCGGCGGAGCGATTCCGAGCGTGTTCGCGACGGAGTCGGGTGTGACCGGTCCGTAGAACGCCAGCCACTCGGCCAGAAACGTGGTCAGCGTCGGGTCGTCGCCCGAGGTCGCGCCGGCGTCGACAACCGCCGACAGGGCCTCGAGGGCCGCCGCCCCATTCTCGTCCTCGAGCGCGACCGGTCGCGGGTTCAGATCATCGAGGTCACGACCCAGGACGGACGCCACCCTCGGCACCATCTCGACGGCGCACACGTGGCCGGGTTCCGCGTGTTCCACGACCGAGAGAGTCACCAGCCGGTCGCAGACGGTGGCCAGCTCATCGGGCGCATCGACTCCGTGATCGCGCTCCATCGCCGCGAGCAACTGCCGCCACTCCGCGGCCGGGATCAGCAGCCGCTCTTTCGTCCACTCGAGCAGGTCGGCCCCAATCCGAGGCGCGTACCCGGACGCGGTCCGGTGCAGCTTGGCCTGGAGCTCTTCGGCGAGGTGGCGGGGCAGGAGCGGACGGAGGTGGGACGCGAGCGCGAGCTCACGGACGAGATCCGGACGGGCCGCTACGGAAGGAAGCCCGGCAGGGCGGTCATCCGCATACATGAGCTCGTTGGTCTGCCTCCACAGCACCTGAGCTGTGAAGAGTGACGGCATGTCGGTGTGGACGTGGCGGATCGCGATGCGGCCGTCACGCACCTCGGCGAGGCGCTCGCGGAGCTCGTCCAGCTCGAACTCGTCCTGCAGACAGGTCCGCCACGCCTCCAGTACGAGCGGGAAGTCACCGTGCTCGGAGACCGCCTCGAGAAGCTCCTTGGCGCGCTGCCGGTTGAGCCACAGCGGGGTGCGGCGGCGGTGGCCGCCGCGCGGCAGCAGCAGCGAGCGACCTGCGGCTTCGCGGAACCGGGCGCCGAAGAAGCCTGTGTTCTCGACAGTCTCGCGCAGCAGATCCTCGAGGTTGTCGTCGTGCACCAGACCGAACGGATCCTCGACCTGCACCGAGGTCGGGCAGGTGAGCACGATGCAGTCGTCGCCGTGGACGAGCTCCGGCCGCGAACCGGTCGTGTGATACCACGCCGCAGCCAGCGCGTAGCCGAACGGCCGGTTGACCCTTCCGCCCCACGCCGTGTGCAGTACCAGCTGCCGGTGGTGGCCCTTGCCGCTTGGAGGTACGGTGTGTTCGACCACGATCTGGTGGCGGTGGGGGAGAGTGCCGATCGCGGCGTGCTGTTCCCTGAGCAGTCGGATGAGCTCGGCGGCCGCGGTCGGTTCGAGGTGGTAGGTGTCCTGAAGCTCCTCGACCAGGCTCGGGTCGTCCAGACGGTCGAGCGCCTGTTCCAGGAAGGTCGCAACCCGCTGCGACAGGAAGGACGAACGGTCGCGCTCCTCGGCGCGCCAGAACGGCGCCATTGCCGACCGGGCGTCGGCCGGCGCCACGAACACGTCGTTGTGTGTGATCCGCCGCACCCGCCAGGTCTGGACACCGAGCGTGAAGGTATCGCCGATCGACCGCTCCCACACGAACTCCTCGTCGAGCTGCCCGAGCGGTGCACCGCTGCCGTCCACCCTGAGGTGGAAGTAGCCGCGGTCGGGGATCGTCCCGCCGGACATGTAGAGCAGCCGCTCGGCGCCGGGCCGGGCCTGCACTGTGCCATCGACGCGATCGATGCTCACCAGCGGGCGCAGGCTGCGCACCCGGGTCGAGGCGTACCGACCCACCAGCATGTCGAGCACGAGATCGAACTGCTGCCTCGGCAGGGTTCGGTAGGCATCCGCGGTGCGCACCGCGTCGTACAGGTCGTCGAGTGGCCAGCTGAGTCCCACGGTCATCGACACCACGACCTGGGCGAGCACGTCGAGCGGGTTGACGACCGGCTCGACCGGTTCGATGTCGCCGTCGAGGACCGCGCGGGTCAGCACCGCCGCCTCGAGCAGGCCGTACGGGTGCAGGGGATAGAGTCTGCCGCGGCTGGTCTCGCCCACCGAGTGGCCGGAACGGCCGAGTCGCTGCAGCGCCGAGGCCACGGTGGGCGGCGGCTGCACCATGGCGACCTCGTCGATGGAACCGATGTCGATCCCGAGCTCGAGGGAGTTGGTGGCGACGATCGCCTTGAGAGTGCCGGCCTTGAGCCGCTCCTCGACAACCGCTCGAAGCTCGCGAGACAGCGCTCCGTGATGCGAGTAGGCGAGCTGCACCTGCTCGTCCTCGTTGAGAAACCGTGCGACTTTCTCGACGGTGCGCTTCGAGTTGCCGAAGATCAGGGTCGACCGGTTCGCGCGGACCGTGCTCTTGAGCCGGGAGGTGAGCTCGGCCCACAGGGAGTCGGGCTCACGGCTCAGGGTCGGGTCGGACACCGGGAGCCCCACCTCGAGCTCATACCGCTTTGGGCTCTCGGCGGCGACCACGGCGACCCTGCGCGGCACGAAGGTGGGCTCGTCACCCTTCAGCTCCAGCCGGTGGCCGCCGGCCCACCGCGCGATCCGATCGAGCGGTCGGACCGTGGCCGACAGCGCGACGCGGTGCACCTCGCCGGCGAGGGGCACCAGTCGCTCGATTGCAGTCATCAAGTGGACGCCGCGCTTGGAACCGACCACGGCGTGGATTTCGTCGAGGATGACGGTCTCGAGCCCATCGAGGAGCTGCCGGCCGCCGCGCGATGTGAGCAGGATGTTCAGGCTCTCCGGAGTCGTGATCAAGATCTCCGGAGGGTTCTTGATCATCTGGCGACGCTCGTGCGCAGGCGTGTCGCCGGTGCGGCTCATCACCCGGACCGCGGGCGCGGCTCGGTCACTCGTCTCGAATCGGGGCTGGAGCTCGGCGAGCGGCTCGAGCAGGTTCCGCCGAATGTCGTTGCCGAGCGCACGCAGCGGCGACACGTACAGCACCCGGACCCGGCCGCCCTCCCAAGCCCCTGTCAGCAGCCGATCGAGGGCCCACAGAAAGGCTGCCAGGGTCTTGCCGCTGCCGGTGGGTGCGGTGACGAGTACGTGCTCACGTGCGGCGATACGGGGCCATGCGAGTTGCTGAACCTCGGTGGGCTCGCCCAGTCGTTCCTCGAACCATGCCCGCGTCTGAGGGCTGAACAGGTCGAGTTCCTGGGGGGCGCGCGTCACAGATGATGACGGTAGGCAAAGCTGGAGTGGCGGTCAAGGGGGTCGGGAAGAAGTTAGCAGTGAGCCGTAAGCAGAGTCTCTGGGCGTCCGGTGGTCAAGGGAGCAGCAACCAGCCGAGGGTTTGGAGGTGTCGATGACGAGTGAGACGAAGATGAAGACGAAGAACGGGTGGGCGGGTGCTTTGTCCATTGGTACTTGCGGGGAACGTGCCACGGAAAAGCCGGGCAGGGCGTCGGGAGGTCGATCCGACTGGCAGGCCGACAACAGCGCCTCGTGCGGGGTGCCGGGTACAGGATTTCGAGGTTCACGATCGCCGGGGATAGCGTGTGGCAGCGAAGCCTCGAAATGCTGTACCGGGCTCCGGCGGGAAGCGCGCCCGGCAGCGGGCGCGTCGAAACTACGTTGGCCCCTCCGATCGGGCGTGTGGGCGGGGGATCCCGCGTGCGCCTTCGCTCGTCCGGCTCCGCACTTCGCCGTGACAAGACGAGCTACGCCGTCACAAGTCGCCTTCGGCTTCGCCGTGACAAGTCC
>JBFELO010000170.1:0-9686 GCA_041552055.1 Candidatus Sulfomarinibacteraceae bacterium
GAGAAAGACGTACCAGCCGGCCGAGATCAGCCCAAAACCACCGACGATGCCAACCCGCTCCCCCTTTTTATCCGCCAGCCAGCCCGCCGGGGTCATAAAGATCATGGCCACGACGGCCGAAATCGATTGCACGGCGCCGATCTCTTCATCCGTGATGCCCGACTTCCTGGCAACGCCAATTACAGGAGTCCATTCACGGGTAGCACGCCACCGACAGCGAGGTGGCGAGGTGGGTCATGAGGGTCGTCTTCTCGTCGAGAATGTCGTTGTGCCGGGCCGACTTGTAGAACGCGCCGAACGCTTTGCGCTGCTTTCCCGGAAGCATTTTGCCCTCCTCGGCCGTTGATGCGGATTGGTGTTTTTCTCGTTTCAGAAGCGGGATGCCAGGTGCGGCTTTAGTCATAGCTCCGAGACCCCCCGGTGGCTACCGCTGCATCGGCATCGCGGTCGCGTCGTTGGCTCGTAAGTCGATGACCTACGCGGACACCAGTACCCCTGAGCCCGACATCACCTCTAGCCGGGCCAGCCCCCACCCCGGTCCGGGACGGCCGGCGCGCCTCGCGAAGGGCTCGAGATCCCGGATCAGCTCGCCTGGATCGAGGTCGAGGTTGTAGGCGCGGAGTTTTGCTTGCATCAGCCGCCATGAGGTGGATCCGCACCGAGGCATCGACGATGCCCGCTTTGGCGACGGCGAGGTTGGTCCGGAACCGGTCCCGCTCCTGGCGCAGGTCGGACAACCACGCCGTGTCTCCGGCCGCCAGACTCTGGTCCGCGCTGTGGAGTGCGAAACTCTGGCCGAAGGTGCCCTCGGTCGCTCGGTTGTAGGTCCGTGCAGCGGCCCTCAGGGGGCGGCTGGAGCGTACCTCGAGCAGGACCTTCCCAAGGTATGGGAGGCTGCCGACGACGTCTTCGAACACACCCCGACCGGCTGCGACCCTGACGGTGGTTGTGGAGCGGCTGATCCTGTGGTCCGAGAGGGTCCAAAACGGTGTGTTAGCCTGAGCGCGAGCGAAAGGAACTTCCCATCCCGCGGTTGAGCATCGTTATTCCAGCCCTCGACGAAGTGGGGCGCCTACCGCCGAACCTCGACCGCATCGGGGCCTATTTGGCGGCAAACCCCGAGTGGCTTCCGGCCGAGATCCTGGTCGTCGATGATGGCTCAACCGACGGAACGGCGGAGGCGGTTGGCGCGGTCCAGCTGCCGGAGGACATCGACCTGCGGGTCTTGATCCACCCCGTCAACCTCGGCAAGGGGGCAGCGGTCCGCACGGGCTTTGCCGCCACGAGTGGCCTGTGGGTACTGCTCACCGACGCCGACCTGTCAGCGCCGATCGACGAGCTGCCGGTCCTGGTTTCCGCCGCCGGCGCCGGTACCGTGGCGATCGGTTCCCGGGCGGTCGACCGCCGCCTGATCGAAGCTCGTCAGCCCTGGTATCGAGACCTCATGGGACGCACCTTCAACCTCGGGGTGCGCTCCTTGGCCCTCGGTGAAATCCACGACACGCAGTGCGGCTTCAAGCTCTTTCCCGGAGAGCTGGCGCGGGCGCTGGCGGCGAACCAGCGCCTCGATGGATTTGCATTCGACGTGGAGCTTTTGGCCCTCTCACGAAGCTGGGGGTACGAGATCCACGAGGTGGGAGTTCGGTGGCGCCACGTGGAGGCCTCCCGGGTCCTACCCGTTCGGCACTCGAGCCAGATGCTGCGCGATCTCGTACGCCTTTGGTGGTGGAGGATCTCTGGCGGGATTCCGACCCGCCCGGAAGCGCCGACATAACCACCGAGGTCCGCGGTCAGGACTCCCTGAACGCGCTCAGCCACCTTGCCCCGCGATATGCCCAACATGCGCATTCCTGGAACCGTTCCGGCGGGTAACAGACCGCAGCTCACGAGAAGGTCAGAGAAAATGTCCCGGGCGGTCACTGCAGCATTGGAAAGAAAGGTGCCGGGCACAGATTTCCGTATCTATCATCATCTTTCCTCTCGTGCTGCGTTATCCAGATCCTCCGCCGCGGCCGCAAAAAGAGCATCCTCCAACCTCCGCTTTGCACCTCTCCTCGCCCAGAGGCTTACACCATCCTCGCTCTTGCCGAGCTCCCTCGCGAGGTCCTTCACCCGTACCCCGTACAGCCCGACGCCGATCAGACCCACAAGCTCGCGAGCCCAGACGACCTCTTTTTGCCGGCCTCGTCCCGCAACGTCTGCCCTCTCCACCTCAAGATGACCGCACGCCAACGCCAACCAATCCTCTGCTTCAAATCGACGTCGGTACGGGCTCGTGCTCCGGCCCAGCTCGTCGGCCTTCTCGCTGCCAGCAGGTTTCAGCTCATCGTCCGCCGGTGGGCGACCCAGACGCCACCAGGGCAGCCCCCCGGGTACCTGTCCTGACCACTCGAAGCCAGCCACCAACCGTAGCGTTGATCGATACGCCGCCAGAGATGCCCTCCGGGATTCACCGAAGACTGAGAGTGCGTCATCGATCGATACAATCGGCCGCTTCCGCATTCCCAGCACGTCGCGGTGCCCTGACCACCGGTACTTCCGTGGTCGATCGACGATGCCTGCCTTCACCGGATTGAGATGCGCATACGCTATCAGGCGCCCAAGGTAATCCTCTCGATCCACATGCTTCGCCTTGTACCTCCCCCGCCACAGATGCCCATCTACCTTCGCCCTTCTGTTTCGAGTCCGAGTCACCTCCTGTTGCAGCGTCTTCATCGACCGCGACAGGGGCACCGCGCCCATTCGAACAACCAGGTGGTAATGGTTGCTCATCAGCGTCCACGCGTAAACTACCATCTCGTCTCGCTCAGCCACTTTGCGAAGCAACTGAACGAATCGAGCGGCAAGGGCCTCATCCGAGAACGTGTCTTCCTCCCCGCCCACTCTGTTGTAGACGTGGTAGATGGTCCCCTCCTCAAGAACCCTGGCAGGTCTCGGCATCGTTATCCCTGTTCTGATCTTAACAAATCGGGAACTCGGTGCCTGGCACCTTTACGGACGAGGATCTCACGGTGCCGCAGCATGCCGCCGAGCAGATGGGACTCGAGCATGCAGGCGCCGACGAGCCGATCCTCGATCCGGCGCCGGTCGGTAAGGTTTCCCGGGCCCGTGTCCTCCAGCGCAGACAGGAGATCGGGCATCTTTGGGGGCCACGGCCGGGTCATCTCGGCCCAGGCCTCCCTGGGACCCTCGTGGTAGGGCAGCAAGTTGTGGTGCACGGTCAGACCCTGAGCGGTCCCGGCGATTCCGGTGACGTCATCGGGCAGCTCGTCGAGGATGGCCGAACGGTGCCCCGGGTCGGTGAATCGGCTCGGTGTCAGGTAATCACGGGCGATGACCTCGGCCGGGTCCACGGGCGCGCAGGCGACAGTGAGCAGCAGGACGGGCAGGACCACGGCAACGGGCAGGCGTCTCATCGGTTCTCCTCCTGCGAGGCATACCCAACAATCGGCGAAACGGCCCATGGTGGATGCGCCACCGTACAGGAAGGTTTCTCCCCGCGCGAGGTGTCCCTGCCCCCCATGCACTACATTCCGTCGCCCACCTATCTGAACCGTGCGCGGATTCTACCCGTCTGCTGGGCCATCACGATCGACCGCACGGCGGCGATCTCTTCATCCGCGATGCCCACCTACCTGGCAACGCCGAGGTAGGACTCCTTTCACGGGAAGCACGCCACTGACATCCACGTGGCCAGGTGGATCATGATCGTCGCCTTCTCGTCGAGAATGTCGGCGTACCGGGCGGACCGGTAAAGCGCGCCGAAGGCAGTGCGTTGCTCCTCCGGAAGCATGATGCCCTCCCCGGTCATCGATGGGAATCGGAATCCCATTGCGTTTCACGTCGGGTGCCGGGCGCCCACTCGCGCTCCAGTCGAGCGCTCTACTCACGACGACGCCTTCTCGAGGCCCTTTCGGAGATCGTCGCCGTTCATCACCGGCAGGAACTCGACCGCGGCGTCGAGGGCAAGGAAGAGCCGCTCGGCGATCTGCGGGATCTGCGACGGGTCGGTCATGTCGAACACCATCTGGCCGGCGCGCTCTCCGCCTTCCGGGAAGAAATACGCCGCCTCCGGTTTGAGCTCCTCCATCAGCGACTCCATCGTCCTCTGCAGCGAACCATCTCTGATTGCCTCGTTGCCCTTCTCCACGGGAACCGTCCACCTCAACATCGTGCGCATCTCAGCCTCCTTTCTTCATCGAGCAACAGCCCACAGAGGCGATTGCCCAGGTCAACGAACCTTGTCTCTGGGTCACTCTTTTCCCTTAACGTCTCGCCAGATGATGGGATTCCGTCTCAAAAGGACAGCTCGCCAGGGTGCGGCCCAACACGATGAAAGGTGCCGGGAAAGGAACCTTCTGACCTCAGTGCTCGCGAACCAGCTCGAACCCTTCAGGGGTCTCCTGGATGCCGTAACCCATGCGACGGACCTGGGCCAGGATCGGCACACCGACCGAGGAGTACGCCACGCTCCGTTCGACCGGGAGGCCCATGGCCGGGTGGAGCTGCAGGTACTCGATGAGCACGTCGGTCGGCCCGTGCTCGACAAGGGATTCGACGGCCTCGCGGTGGTCCCACGGATGACCCTTCTCGATCAGTCGCCTGGCGAGCTCTACCCTCCGATCTCCGTCGGCGTGGCGAAACTCCACCAGGAGATAGACCTCTTTGAAGTACGGGCGATCGCGGTGCAGGGGAAACCGGCTTGCGACGGCACGCAGCTCGTCCGGTGTCGTCAGCTCGCCGAGAGCACGCATCAGGACCTCACTCCGTGACCGGTCCTCGGTGGTCTCCAGCAGCCCGATGATCGAGGGCTCCACCCGGCTCTGCCCCAGGCGGGCGGCCAGCAGCAGGGCTGCCACCCGCACGTCGGGCTCGACGGTGACCGCAGAGTACTCCTGCGCGACCGCCTCAGCCCGTTCGTCCCGAACCGAGGCGAGGTAGATGAGTGCGCCCTGCCGGGCGTCCACCGAGACGTCGCCGTGCAGCAGCTCCCGCGCGAACTCGTAGCCGGCTCGAGAGGTCGGCATCAGTCCGAGCGCGCGCAGGCCGGCCCTGAGGAGTGCGCGGTTGTCGGTGTTCCCGCGAATGGCTTTGATCAACGGTACGACCGAGCTCGGATCACCGATCTCCCCCAGGACCTGCATGAGCCGCAACGTGTACTCACCGGAGATCGCCGGATCCGCCAAGCGCTCGTGCGCCAGGGGCAGGGCGTCCGGGCCGGCGATCACGAGCCACGCCGCCGCCCGCCGAAAGCCGGAGCCGGACTCCCCCAGCAGCTCCAGATTCTCGTGGATCCCATCGAGGGACGTGTTCTCGTCGACGATTCGCAGCGACTCCGCCCGTACCTCGCCACGCCTCTGTTCCGCCTCGGCTTCCACGGCAACGCGACGGCGTTCCATCAGCTGCGCATAGACCTCCGATTGGCCGCCTGCCAACTCGTTGACCGCGTCTGAGGCCGCGATGAAGAGCGTCTCGTTGAGCAGCCCGGCCACAAACAGGCGATCCAGCTCTCCCCGGGTCGCCGCCAGCTGCTCCGGATCGTCGAACACCAGCAGGCGATCGAACACTCCCCACAGGGCCCTTTCCGGGTCGGAGTGGTACGTGGCCTGGAAGGTCTGCCAGTTTTCGAGGATCCACGTCATCTGTGCGAGGTAGAATTCGTGGGCGACCGGGTCGGGGTGTGCGTCGAGCACCGGCGGCACGAGGTACAGCTGGTCGGCCACGGAGAGTCCGTTCGCCACCTGCAGGAACCTGGGCACGTCGATGTCGGCAGAGGGAGGGATTCGCGCGAGGGCGTGCAGCGTGCTCGAGATCGTTGCATCGGCCGAACGATCCGTGTGATCGACGAGAACTCCCAGCTCGCGAACGAGGACAGCGGCAGCCTCCGTGGTGCCGAGGTCGCCGAGGAGCTCCACCACCTTCTTGTGACGTTGATAGTCTGTGTCGGGTCTGGCTGACGGCTGACCCGCCTCCGGCTGTGGCCCCAGCAGAGCCGCGAGCGACGCGGCCACCTGACGGCGCTGTTCGTCGGTTCGAGCACACCGGACCGCTGACGCGCCGAATGCGCTCAACTCGTACGACACGAATCTGGACGGACACTCCTGGACGATCCGTGCCAGCTGCCGCGTGAACACGCCCCCCACGTCGGAGCATGGGAAGAGATCGAGCGCGTTGTACACCGTCGACCTCGTCACCGAGAACTCGGCGATGAAGCCGTCGAGGGTCTCAGCGTAGCCCTCGGCCCGCAGCAACCGCTCCATGTAGCCGATGGACGGAAGGTACGCGCGCTCTGCGAAGTACGCCACGTACGTGCGATGGACCGCCGGCAGCACGCGCTTCAGGAGCGGGGTGTCGTGACCGAGGTACCCCTCGGCCTGCTCCAGGACCTCGGCCTCGACGCCTGCGAGGCGGGTCGCGGTGAGCGCGCAAACCACATGGACGAAGTCGTCCGGCCTGACGTTTTCGAACCCGATCTGCAGCAGGCGATCGAACAGCTCCCGGCGGGTATACAGGTTCTTCCCCAGGAAGGCGAGCAGGGCCGGTCGCAGCACCGGATCATCGATGTGCGCCACGAGAGAGTCCTCGATTTCTGGCGCGACGCACGCACGTCCGTCGGCGGGCACGTAGGACCTGGCATAGATGACGAGGCCCTGGTCGTCGCGGGATCCCAGAAGTCGCCGGAATGCCGGCAGGCTGCCCCCGAGGCCGAGCGAGAGCGCGGCCTGCCAGCGTTCATCACGATCCTCCGCGTCGAGCTTCGCGAGCGCGGCAGATTCCGCCACGGTGGAGGCCGGTGCGCCGACCTCCACTCCGTTCAGCGAGACCGCGCGCCGGGCGTCGGGCACGGGCGGACAGAGCTCGCTTCGATCGGCTGTGGCCGCGGCGGACGGAATCGCCGCTGCCACGGCGACGAGGAAAATCACCAGAACGTGCCGCCACCGTCCGCCGCGCGAGGACGGCCCCACCGTCTCGACGGTGTCGACCGGATACGTCGGGCTCACTCATCGACCATACTAAAGGTGCCGTCGGTACGTTGCCGAAGACCATGTTCCCGGCCCGCTCACCGTCCACCGGAAATAAGCACTCCGACTCCGGCTCGAGTTCCTCGGGATCTAAGGCGCCTCAAGGTGTCCGGCGCGCACTTCTGCTGCTGCGTCTGTGCCCCGCTACGACATGCGCCGCTGCAGCAGCGCCTCGAGATAGCGGGACTTCATCTGACGGCTGGCCATGGCCTGCTTGATCGGCGGCAGGGCGAGGATGACGCCCAGCACCGCGGCCATGGCGCGGTGACTGGCCAGGGCCCGGTTGTCGAACAGGAGGTGTTGGAGCTTGCCGCGCTCGATCGCCATCACCACCGTGCGGTGAACCGAGTCGAGCGGTGTGATGACCCGCTCGCCTCGAGGGGTCAGCGCGAGGTTGTCATCCGGGCAGGCGGTCACACACACGCCGCAGCCAAGGCAGATGTCCTGGTCCAGCCTGGCCACCTTGCGTTTGGCCCTGACGGGGTCGTTGGCCGAGGCCAGGGTCATCGCCTCGACCGGGCACACATTCACGCAGGTGCCGCAGCCCGTGCACTCGGCGGCCGCCACCTCGGGTAGGAAGTTGGTGGTGTGGACCGGGTGGAAGAGCCCGAAACGGCGCACCGCGATCATCGCCTCGCAGCAGCAGCCACAGCAGTTGCAGATGAAGTTGACGCGCTCGCGCACGTTCTCACCGAACTGCACCAGGCCCCGGTCGCGCGCCTCCTGGAGGAGATCGAGGCACTCGGCGGCGTCCACGGCACGGGCGATGCCGTGCCGGGTCAGGGACGCCGCGGTGTTGTTGAACGTCATGCAGATCTCCATCGGCGCGTCACAGGCCCTGCCCCTGTGCTCCATCTTGTGGCGGCAGTAGCAGACGCCAACGCCGATGTGGGAGGCGCTCTCCACCGCGTGGCTGGCCCGCTCGTAGTCGAGGACATGGAGCGCGCCGTCCGGCGGCAGCGACGGCTCGGACACGAAGACCCGGCCCAGCTGGGTCTCGCCGTGCGCGAACAGGTCCTTGATGAACTCCTCCTCCACATTCATGTACTCGTAAAACAACTCGGCCAGCAACTCCTGGTCAAGATCGCCGCGCACTCGCATCATCGAGAACTCGAAGAAGCCCGCCATCGGCGGCGGCAGGACAAAGGTCCGCGAGCCGTTGGCCTCGACGTCCAGCAGGACCGCTCTGCCAGCCAGATCGTCGAGCACTGCCCGGGCCTTGCCGAGTGGCATCCTCCAGACCCGCGCGGCCTGCTCGGCGGTGAACGGTTTGATCGGCACCTGCGCCACCAGCTCTGCCTCACGTTCGGAGAACAGCATCTCCAGGATCCCATAGAGGAGATCTGACGATGGCGCGCCCTGGGGGTGGCGGTTGAGCCGGTCGACCAGCTCCAGGTAGCCCGACCTCGTGGTGCGGTGCGCCATGGATTGATGATGCCATGGCGGGCTGCGAGCGCGAAATACAGGAACGGCATCGGGCACTTGACCCGCATTATTGACCAGGTACCTGCCGCGGCCGCAGATCCGTGCGACTTCGCGACCCTGATCGCAGCTCTGGGGGTGTTGTCGCCCATCAAAACGCTCTTTTCCAGTCGACGCTCGACATACGGGTGCTCGTCACGTGAAGAAGACGAAGGTGCCAGCCGCTGCTGTGAACATCAGCGAGCGGTCGGGGCCTGTTCGCGGCTATCCGAGTCGAGTAAAGTTGGGCGGTCCACCGCCAACGACGACACGGGAGGTATCACGTGAAATCCAACATCCGGCTGATCACAGCGGCCTTGATCTCGGGTGCCGTCGCGGCGACCCTGACGTTGAGTGCGCCCAGCTCGCTCGCCGTCGCGCAGACCGCCAATCCATCCGCACGCGGGAGCGACATCCCGGAGACGTTCTCGCGCACCACCGAGGCCTTCGACCACACCCGGATGGAGGCGATGATCCCGATGAGGGACGGCGTGCGGCTGTTCACCGTGATCCTGATTCCAAAGCACGTAGAGACACCGATGCCGATCGTGCTGACCCGCACACCCTACAACGCCGACGAGGCCACTTCGAGGGCTCCCAGCCCACGTATGGCGATGTCGCTGGCTCTCTCGGACGAGCCGTTGGTGCGCAACGGCTACATTCGCGTCTACCAGGACGCGCGCGGCAAGCACGGTTCCGAGGGGGACTACATCATGACCCTGCCGCCGATCGGACCGCTGAACCAGGGCAAGGTCGACCACGGCACCGACACCTGGGACACCATCGACTGGCTGCTCGCAAACGTCCCGAACAACAACGGCAGGGTCGGCATCACCGGTGTGTCTTACGCCGGCTACCTGACCCTGATGGCATTGATCGACCCCCACCCCGCGCTCGAGGCCGCGATCCCGGTCAACGCCATGGTGGACGGCTGGATCGGCGACGATTGGTTCCACAACGGCGCGTTCCGGGTGGCCATGCTCGACTACGTTTACGCGCAGACCAGCTCCAGGGAATCCTCGTATCAGATTCCGCTCGGTTACTACGACATGTACTCCGCAGTCCTCGAGGCGGGCTCCAGCGGGGAGCTCGGCCGGCGCTACGGGGCAGACCGGCTGCCGGCCTGGAACCGGCTGGTCGACAACCCGGCGTATAACGAGTTCTGGCAGGGGCAGGCCGTGGATCGGCTGCTGGTCGCGGCGC
>JBFELO010000171.1:0-9451 GCA_041552055.1 Candidatus Sulfomarinibacteraceae bacterium
CAGCGCTTCGGAGGAATCGTCGTGGCATCCCCGGTCAGCTGGTCGATTACGGAGCCGTAGATCAAGACGCCGGAACCGGACTCCACCGTGACGATCGCGGTGCCTCCCCGGATGTCGTTGCGCCCACCGCGTTCGAGATACGGCTGGTTGTCCTGCCTGTTGACTCCCGGATCGATCGTCAGCGAATACGCGGTCACCTCGACTCCCTCGTTGTCCAACAGCACGACCGAGACCCCGGCCTCCTCGTCACTGGTATTGGTGAAGCCGATGTTGCAGCGGAAGTCCGGACTCTGCTCGAGCATGGTGAGGAACACGGACTGACCCGCCGACACCCCGTCGGCCGTGCGCACGCCGTCGAGGTACTGACCGAAGGTCCCGGTGTCACTCAGGTTATAGGTGCGTGACCCGACGATGAGCGGCTGATCCGACACCACCTCCAGCGATCCCGAACGGCTCGCGCCCACGAACGCTACGACGTCGGCGATCACCCGCTGATGACCCGCCGGAACCGACAGCGAGCGGGTGTCGGTCTGACCGGTGTTGCGACGGTACAGCAGCTCGATGGTGGCGGGCGCCTCCGACCGGTTGTACAGGCCGAGGCTGGTCCGCCACCGGCTGTCGTTCTTGCCGGTGAGGTTGGCCGCGGCGGCAACCCAGTAGCTGTACGATGTGTCGGTGATCCACCCCGTGTCCTCGAGCATGGCCAGGGCGATCTGGCCCGGGTCGTGGATCGCCTCGGCGCCGCTGATCGACGGCGTCATCAGCGAGTCCGGATGGCCGGCGGGGTAGGTCGTCTCGTTGAGGTGCGAGAAGCTCGACCCCGGGTCCCAGATCGCGGGCGCGTACAGGCGGGGTCGCCCGCCGGCGACCGCTACCGCCCTGGGCCCGTTCCAATAGAGGTTGTTACTCTGCAGGACATCTGCCAGTTCGGTGGAGGGATTGGGAAACGCGTCTTCGTCGAGAACCGCCGTCCCCGTACCGTTCTCGACAAACGCGTCGAAAGCCTCGGGGAGGACGCCCACCTCCGTGTCGTAGCCCCAGCTCCCCTGGCCCTCGTCGTCGACGGTTGCCGACGCGGTGAACCCCAGACCGTGGCAGAGCTCGTGCAGCACCGCGGTCATGAAGTCGACCCTTCCCGGGGGCGTGTTGCCGTCGGTGCCGAAGTACCAGTTCGAGAACTCGGAGTTGAACTCCGCCTCGATGTCAGGATCGTCCGGGTTCTGGTCCTCGCCGCTGAGCGAATCGGCCAGCGCATCCGTGTAGAAGACGAAGAGTTCGGGAGCGCCGGTAAAGTTCGCCCACACGAAGTTCGCGCCCGCACTGCCGAGCACGTTCTCCCCCAGGTCCGAGCTCCAGGTCGCCTCCACCCGGATGGTCACCGGCGATGACACCAGGGTGCTCCAGATGTCCACCGCGGCCTGAAAAGCGGCCTGGGCCTCGGGCGTGAAGTCGATGTAGGTCACCTCGATGTTGGCGCTCTGGACCTTGACGATCGGCGCACCAGCGGACCGTGGGGCCACGAAGGCCGGCTCGTCGTATCCCGTGTACCTCAGGACCGTCCTTGGTCCCGGTCGCATCTGGCGTTCGGCGGCCAAGCCGACACTGGCGAGGGCGAGAGCGGTAACAACAGCGAGACAGCTGATACGCAGGGCACGGTTCATGATTGGAACCTCCGTTTTTCAGACTTGACGATCACTGCAGCGCCGTGTGCCGGCCGCTCCACGACTCGAGGGAGCCCTCGATGTCGTGTCCGGTGACGGTGACGAAATGTCGCATGATGACGTTCATCGAGCCGACAAAGCTACTCAATACTCCACGCCTGGGTTCTATTCCACGGCGACACGAGCACTCACCGAGCGGAGGAATCACCACACCGCGGGCACCAGCACGGAGACCATCAAAAAGACCGCCGACAGCAGGATCATCCACGCAAAGAGCGGCAGCATGAACCTGAGCCAGGTCGTGTACGGGATGCGAGCCAGGCCGAGCATCGCCATCAGCACCCCCGACGTCGGGATGATCGAGTTGGAGAACCCGTCGCCGCAGGTGAACGCGAACACAGCTGTCTGGCGGGCGATCCCGAGCACATCCGCCAGCGGCGTCATCAGCGGCATCGTCACCGCGGCCTGCCCCGAGCCCGACGGGATCACCAGGTTGAGCGTGCTCTGGAAGACCAGCATGCCCTCCGCCGCGACCGTCTTCGGGAACTGCTGCAGAACCGTGGCCGCCGAGTGGACCAGGGTGTCGAGGATTTGGCCATCGGCGAGCACCACCTCGATGCCCCTGGCGAATCCCACCACCATGGCCGCGACGACCATCTCTTCCATCCCCCTGACGAAGGCCGCCGCAGCGTCGGACAGCGGCATCCGCGACAACGCGATGGTGACCATGCCCATGAGCAGGAAGCCGCCCGCCATTTCCGCCAGCCACCAGCCCCACAGCTCGACCGCCATCAGGATGCCCGCGAAGATCACGCCGCAGATGATCATGATCAGGGTGTGGGACCGGTTCATCTCGACCCTGTCGATCGACTGGCCGCTGAGGTCGAACTCGTCGTCGGCCATCAGCGAGGCGGCAGGGTCCCGGCGAAGCTTCCTGCCGTAGCGCAGCACGTAGGCGATAGTGACCGTCATGCAGCAGGCGAAGAACACCAGCCGAAACGGGATCCCGTGGTTGGGCGGCAGCTCGGCGATCCCGTTGGCGATGTTGACCGTGAACGGGTTGGTCGTGGCAGCGGCAAACCCCACGGCCGCGCCCACATAGACGATCGCCATGCCGTAGATTCGATCGTAGCCCAGCTCCTTGGCGACGAGCAGGAAGATCGGCACCAGGGGAATGAACTCCTCCCCCATCCCCAGCGTGGAGCCGCCGATCCCGACGGCGATCATCAGCGCCGCTGTCAGCAGATCGGCGCGGTGTCCGAGACGATCGAGCAGCGCGTGCAGGAACGCGGCGATCACCCCTGCCCGCTGGAGAATCCCCAGCACCCCACCGATGATGAAGATGAAGAAGATGATCCCGGCCGACCTCTCCATGCCCCTCGGGATGGCGCTCAGGAAACCGGTGACGCTGACGGGGCTCGCGAAGCCCTCTTCGGGATCGCCGATGAGCACGCCGCGGAGCGAAACCTTCTTGGGAATCGCCTGGTAGGTGCCGGCCTTGACCACGGAGCGCTCGTGGTGGTTGACGACGATCGTCTCGCGCTCGTACTCGCCGGACGGGAGCACGTAGGTCAGCGCGCTGCACAGGAGGATCGCACCCGTCAGCAGCACGAAAACGTGGGGAATGTTCACCCGCTCGAGCAGCGATCGTTTCAAAGGCGGTCCTCCGGATCCTGAAGTCGCGACGATGGAGTCTACCAGGGCTCCGGGCGTGGGGCCCACCTACCGCCAGAGCTCCATGACGCCCGAGACCGCAGTCCGAAGACCCGTCTCCGTGCCCGACGAGCCCGCGTCAGGATTCGGATACGGGCTCTCCCACTGAGTCAGGCAGATAATCAGGGCCCGGCTCACCCACGATGTACCCTTCGGCCACGATGCCGAACGCCGCCACCTGCTCCTTCTGCCACTTCCTGCCCCGCTTGAGCTGGCGTGCCATGATCCTGGCGACCTCGGGCGCCACCTCGAGGCTCGCGCGGGCGTCGAGCAGCAGGGAGCGGGTCCTGCGCGCCAGGACGTCCTCCACGGTTCGGGCCATCTCGTGACGAACCGCCCACACGATCCGCGCCCCGGTCAGCGGGAGTCGGTCGTGGAGCGGGTCGCCCATCCCCCGCTCATCGTCCGCGATTCCGCGCACCGCGGGAGCGTCCGACCCGTACATGTGCAGCGGGTCTTCGGGATCGATCTGCTTCAACCAACCGTGGATACGCAGGTTCTCGGTCACGCAGGGTCGCGCCACGAGGCCGGCCACCAGCGCTGCCTGATCGACCACGTCCTGCGCCATCCTACGGTAGGTCGTCCACTTGCCGCCGGTGATGGTGACCAGACCGGACTCGGACACCAGCACGGTGTGGTCACGCGAGAGCTTCGACGTCTCGTCCTCACCACCCGCCGAGACCAGCGGTCTCAGCCCGGCGAACACGCTGAGCACGTCCGAGCGCGACGGATCTTTGTCCATGTAGCGCGCGGCGTTCTCCAGGATGAAGTCCACCTCTTCGGGGAGGGCCCGAGGCTCGAGCGTCGGATCCTCGACCGAGACGTCGGTGGTGCCCACTACCACCCGGTCGTGCCAGGGCACGGCGAAGAGCACTCGCCCGTCGGTGGTCTGCGGCACCATGATCGCGGAGTCGCCCGGGAGGAACTCGCGGTTCAACACCAGGTGGGTCCCCTGGCTGGGGGTCACCATGGCGGGTGCACTCGCGTCGTCCATCTGCAGCACCCGGTCGGTAAACACGCCGGTGGCGTTGACCACGACCCTGCCGTGGATCTCGTACTCCATGCCGGTCTCCAGGTCGCGGGCGGCGACCCCGGACACCATGCCCCCGGTCTTGAGGAGGCCCTCCACCGGTAGGTAGTTGACCACCGTGCCGCCGTGCGCGATCGCCGTCTTCGCGAGGTCGATCGCCAGTCGGGAGTCGTCGAACTGGCCGTCGTAGTAGATGATGCCGCCCCGCAGGCCGTCGGACTCGAGGTTCGGGATCCGCTCCAGCGTCTCCTCGCGCGACAGGCCCTTCGAGGGACCAATCCCGAGCCTGCCGGCGAGCGCGTCGTAGACCTTGAGCCCGATGCCGTAGAACGGCCCTTCCCACCAGTCGTAGACCGGCACGACAAACGCCTGGTTGCGAACCAGGTGGGGGGCATTCACGGCCAGCAACCCACGCTCGTGGAGGGCCTCCAACACGAGCGAGATGTTGCCCTGGCGGAGGTAGCGCACTCCCCCGTGCACGAGCTTGGTGCTGCGGCTCGAGGTGCCCTTCGAGAAGTCGTGCTGCTCGAGCAACAGCGTCCGGTAGCCCCGCGACGCGGCATCCACCGCTGTCCCGAGGCCGGTGGCGCCGCCACCGATGATGATCACATCCCAGTAGCCCCTGAAGCTCGCGATCGCGTCGATGGCTTGATTTCGGTCCATGTCACGCTCCCGGGGTTGGTTCTTCCAGCCAGTTGCCCGCTCGTTCAAGCGCCCGTCGCCACCCGGCGACGAGCCCGGAGATCCGCCGCGGAGGCATGGTCGGCTCGAACCTCCGGTCGAGCTTCCACTGCGAGGAGATCTCGTCAACCCCGTCCCACACACCCACCGCCAGCCCGGCCAGGTACGCGACACCCAGCGCGGTGGTCTCCAGTATCCGGGGGCGCAGCAGGGGAACCTCGAGAATGTCGGACTGGAACTGCATCAGCGTGTCGTTGGCGGCTGCACCGCCATCGACCCTCAACTCCTCGACGCTGAGTCCGGAGTCGGCCTCCATCGCCTTGAGAACGTCTCGGGCCTGGAACGCGATGCTCTCGAGCGCCGCCCGCGCGAGGTGCCCCGACGACGTCCCCCGCGTGATGCCGACGATGGTGCCACGGGCGAACGGGTCCCAGTGCGGAGCTCCGAGTCCCGCGAACGCCGGCACCAGATACACTCCCCCGTTGTCGGCCACCGAGTTCGCGAGCCGCTCGACGTCGGAGGATCGTTCGATCAGTCCCAGACCGTCCCGCAGCCACTGCACCACGGCTCCCGCGATGAACACACTTCCCTCGAGGGCGTAGGTCATGCGTTCGCCCACCTGCCACGCCACGGTCGTCAGCAGGTTGTTGCTCGACTCGACCGGCTCCTCGCCGGTGTTCAACACCATGAAACACCCGGTGCCGTAGGTGTTCTTGAGAACTCCGGGCTGGATCCCCATCTGGCCGAAGAGCGCCGCCTGCTGGTCACCGGCGATCCCGGCGATCGGCACCGGGTGGCCAAACAGTACCGACTCTGTCTCGCCGTAGACCTCGCTCGAGCTCCGCACCTCGGGCAGCACCTCGGGCGGGACCTCGAAGAGTCGAAGCATCTCCTCGTCCCACCGGCCATCGTGAATGTTGTACAGCATGGTCCGACTCGCGTTGCTCGGGTCGGTGGCGTGGACGCGCCCGCCGGTGAGCCGGAACAGAAGCCACGAGTCGATGGTGCCGAACGCGAGCTCGCCGCGCTCGGCCAGTTCCCGTGAACCTTCGACGTGGGCGAGGACCCACCGCAGCTTGGTCGCCGAAAAATAGGCGTCGATGACCAGACCGGTGCGTCGCCTGATCTCTTCGCCAAGCCCCTCGCGGCGCAGGCGGTCACACTCCTCAGAGGTCCTGCGATCCTGCCACACGATGGCCGGGCCGATCGGTTTGCCGGTCGAGCGTTCCCACACCACGGTGGTTTCGCGCTGGTTGGTGATGCCGATCCCCGCGATCAGCGACGGCTCGAGACCGGCGGCGTCGATCGCCTCCAGGGCCACCGCGAGCTGGGTCTGCCAGATCTCCTCCGCATCGTGTTCGACCCATCCCGGCCGTGGAAAGTGCTGGGCAAACTCGACCTGCCGAACCGCGCGGACGTCGCCATCCCGACCGAACACGATTGCGCGCGAGCTCGTCGTGCCCTGGTCCAGCGCCAACACGAAGTCGCTCATGGTCCCCCCTCCACGCGACTCGCGGCCGGTATCGCACCCGGTGACGACCCGCGGGCCGCCCCATGATAGGCGTCGGTACGGGAGGGGAGCAACCCGGCGCGGGGAGCGGGACGCGGCCGAGGCCGGCGGCGGGTTGGGAGGAGACGGCCATCGGCCGCCCGCTTACCGGGTCGGGTCGCGAGGGGTCTGCGTCGGATCAGCGCGGATCGCCGAGCAGCTCCAGGGCGGCGGCCGTCATCGCGCGCACGCCGGTTCGGATCGTGGGCTCGGGCAGCGGGGCGAACCGGTTCGAGTGGACCGGGAACAGCGGAACTCCGTCCTCCCGGTGACGGGCCATCCGCTCCGGATCCACCGTGCCCAACCAGAAGATCGTCGCCGGCACCGAGCGGTCGTCGAGCGAGTAGCGCGAGAAGTCCTCACCGGCCATCAGCGGCGCTGCCCGCACCACTCTGTCCACGCCGAGCGTCCGGGCGAAGACCCCGGCGAGGCGCTCGGTGAGCTCGGGCTCGTTGTAGGTCGCAGGCGTCATCTCCCCGTCGTGCACCAGGACGGTTGGCGCGAGATTCTCCGGAATTCCGGCCGACACGGCGACACCGCGGCACACGCGCCCGATCGCGTCGAGCAGTTGTCGCCGCACACCTGGATCGAAGGCCCTCACGGTCAGCTGCAACCTCACCTCGTCAGGAATGATGTTGTGCTTGGTGCCGCCGTGGATCGACCCCACGGTGACGACCGCAGGCTCGAGCGGCGAGATCTCGCGGCTGACGATCGTCTGGAGGGCGAGCACGATGCGGGACGCGACGACGATCGGGTCCTTCGAGGTATCGGGCAGCGCGCCGTGGCCACCGACCCCGCGCACGGTGATGTCGACCGAGTCGACGCTGGCGAGCGCGTATCCTGGGACGACACCCACCTTCCCGGCCTCGAGGAACGGATCGACGTGCAGCGCGAGCGCGGCGTCCGGTGTGCCGAAACGCTCGTAAAGCCCGTCGTCGAGCAGCGCCCGCGCTCCACTCCCCCGCTCCTCGGCCGGCTGACCCACCATCAGGAGCGTTCCCGACCACTCTTCCCGACGGTTCGCGAGCAGCTCTGCGGCTCCCAGAAAGACCGTCATGTGGATGTCGTGGCC
Source organism: Candidatus Sulfomarinibacteraceae bacterium (assembly GCA_041552055.1). Classification (GTDB taxonomy): domain Bacteria; phylum Acidobacteriota; class Thermoanaerobaculia; order Thermoanaerobaculales; family Sulfomarinibacteraceae; genus JBFELO01. The sequence goes on from JBFELO010000171.1 coordinate 7,707, forward strand.
ACAGGCGTGCATGACCCCGACCTCGCGGCCCTCCTCGTCCTCCAGGGTCACGCGGCTGGCGTAGTCGAGCCCGGTGTCCTCGGTGATCGGCAGCGCGTCCAGGTCGGCGCGCAACATCACCGTGGGCCCGTCGGCGTTGCGAAGCCGTGCGACGACGCCGTGGGAAGTTCGTTCAGGGTCGGGATAGCGGCCGAAGCCCATGACAACTTCGAACCCGAGCCGCTCGAGACGGTCCGCGACAAAGGCGGCGGTCTCACGCTCGTCGAACGACAGCTCCGGATGGGCGTGGAGGTGCCGGTAGTCCTCGAGCAGGAGAGCCATTTGCTCCCCATCGGGACCGAGGTCGGCCTCGGAGGCATCGCCCCCGCCTGCAATGGAGACCATGAGGATCACCGCGCCACAGTACCACGCCACTCGTCGCCCACATTCATGCATCTACCACCGCCTCCTCCCGACTTTCAACCGAGAGAGTTTCGCACTCCACCCATCGAGGGCCTTCAACTTCCAGTTCTCACGTGGCATTTCCCCCTCCTCTTGTTCCTCCGTGCGCTCGCCAACCCAGGAGCCGCAAGAAGATCGGCAGAAAACCGCCACAACGCCTTGAAGATCTATCAGAAAACCTGTAGAAAGTATTGACAATCCGTGGGGGTAGACGTTATATTTGTTCTATCAATATGCAGTTTCGCGGAAGCATTCGCGGACAAACCCTTGAGGAGGGGCGACATGAAGGTGCAGGACACGTATTTCGTCGAAGCCACGGATCGGTTCTCACCGACCACACCAGAGCCGGTCAATGAGCCTGGATTCGAGGGCCGTTCGCTGTCACAAACCGATGACGCCGCAGTCCCGCACTCCCACGGCGAGCGCGGCCTCACCATCACCGAGCTGGCGGTCGCGCTGATGCTCATTTCGATCCTGAGCGTGATCGGGATCGGCCTGCTCAACGGCAGGATCGAGAAAGCCTGGCTCGCGCGGTGCCACTGCGAGCTGCGGTCGATCCAGTCCACCGTGTGGATGTTGAGCGACGGCGTCACCTGGCCCGAGCGATCGGCCTTCTGGGAGAAGGCATGGGACGGCAAGAAACCGGGCCCCTACTACTATCTCGCCAATAACTCCGACGCCAACAAGGGCCACGGCAACGACTTCGACTTCTGTGACGAGGAGAATCCCGGAGAATCCTGGAAGAATCGAGACTGCAAGGACATCCGGTTCGTCGTCTTCTGCCAGCACAACCACCGGCACCTCGCGAACTACGTCTACATCCAGGACGAGGGTCCGCCGTTCGTCGCCGGTTGGACCAGAGACACCAACCCGGGGTGGGACAAGTACATAAATCCCAAGAAGGGCGGCCCGAAGTAGCCGCCCCCCGCCCGCCCGGGGGATGAGCGGGTGAGGGCGACCCACCCGCCCGGATCTCAGCTCCCAGATCCCAGATGCCACCCGCCCTGTTCTTCGTCTTCGTCTTTGTCCTCGCCTCAGGCTCAACCAACACGTGGGCGCGCACGCCGAGCGCGCGGGGAGCGTCTTGATCGGCGCGACCTGCGCGGCTTCGTCGCGCCCTCTCCCCTACGCGTTCCCCGAGGGTGCCCCGTTAGGCAATGTTGGGACCCAACGCACCGTCCCACCCCGGTGACGGTGCTCCCAACATTGTCAAAGACGGCACGCCCGCTCACCGTGCAGTCGTCAGCCTGCCACTCTCATTGACCATCTGACACCGGAGGCGCCTTCTCCCCGGCGCGCTCCCC
>JBFELO010000172.1:0-9433 GCA_041552055.1 Candidatus Sulfomarinibacteraceae bacterium
CCCTCAAGTGTTGCGCGACCGCAGGTCGACTGACCGGGAGGGCCTTCGCCAGATCTCCTACCGTCCGGGGGCCCTCGCGCAACATTTCAAAGACGGCCCGTCGGGTCGGATCGGCGAGGGCGGCGAGAATAACTCCGTAAGCGTTCACTAACGGTAAGTTAATACTTACATCTGTGAGTGTCAAGTCCAGCGGTTGCGTGCCGCGTACCAGGGCTGTACCATCGCGGAAACCAATCTCAACTCGCTGGGAGGGGTCCATGAACGGTATCAATTGGGGACGTGTGGTGACGGGCGGCTTGCTGGCCGGATTGATCATGAACATCGGAGAGGCCATCTCGGGGGCGGTTTTCGGGTCGCAGATGGAGGCGATCCTGGACGCTCACGGCCTGACCTTCGCGATGACGCCGGGCTGGATGGTGCTGTACCTGGTGCTCGGTTTCACCTTCGGGATCGTGGCGATCTGGATCTACGCCAGCATTCGACCACGCTACGGAGCAGGCGCCAAGACCGCGATCATCGCCGCGGTCATGACATGGATCCTGGGATACCTGTTCCCGATGTTCGGCTACCTGGCGATCGGCCTGACAACGATCTCGCTGGTCATGGTGTTGGCGGTCTGGGGATTGGCGGAGATCGTGATCGGGACCCTCGCCGGCGCCTGGCTGTACCGCGAGTAGCCCGGCCAACCCCTGGTCCCCTGTTCCCTGAACCCGGCCCCCTGGCCCCAGTGCCCCGGCTTCAGTCGAACGGCAGCTCTACCGCCTCGGTGAGAAAGCGCACGAACCCCGCGGCGGCGCGACACGAGTCGGCGACCGTATCGAGAAATCCGGGTGACAGAGCCTCCGCCTCGGTGAGGTTCTGATACGACACGAAATCTTTGAACTTGAGGTACTCGACCAGTGGGTGATCGGGGTCGTAGCCGCGGGGAGAGCGCTTCAACTTCTCGCCACCGAGATCGTGACCGGCCACGAACTCGGGATCAGACAATGTGGCCGACCACTTCTCGGGCCGCTCGACAATGGCATCACGCACCGCGGCCAGGGTCGGGCCGGCGGGGTGCCAGAGACCGGCTCCGACGAAGACATTCTCCGGCTCCAGGTGGAGGTAGAACCCCGGGGCGTGGACGTCCCGGCCCTGCTGGTGTCGGAACTGGGCCGCGGCGTGGGTCTTGTAGGGGCTTTTGTCCCGCGAGAAGCGCACGTCCCGATAGATCCTGAACATCGAGCCGCCGGACGGGCGGGGGTCGGCGACAAAGCGCGGGCTGATGCCGGCGAGTGGCGCGGCAAAGTCGGCAATGAATCGGAGCAGCGGCTCCTGAACATCCTGCCGGTACCGCGCCTTGTTCGCCTGGAACCACTCACGGCTGTTGGTCTGTTTCAGCTGAGACAGGAATTCGAAGAACTCGGAAGTGAAGTATGCCTTCGCCATGCGGTAGCCTCCGCAACCCCTTACGCGTGGAGCCGTGCATGGGTTGCAGCCGACGACTGTGCCTCGAGGAGTCCGTGGTGCGGGGAACGCGACGGATCGCGCGCATTCACGACCCGACGCGGACACGCGGTGAGGCCTGCGCGACAGTGGTAACGACGGCGGCCGGGGGGCTGCTTGCGGAGTTACGGCGGTGTGAACCGTTGCCGGTGCTTGTCGCCGAGCTTGCGCAGCTCGGAGGACACGTCGGCGGCACCATCGACGTTTCCGAAGCCTTCCACCTGATCGGCGAGTCGTGCGAGCGCAGCGGCGTCGTTCGCCGCCTGGTCCCGCAGGGTCGCGACCATCGCGTTGAACGGCCCCTGGATCTCCTGCAGATTATCGCCCTTTCGGAGCCGAACCTCGACGTCGAGATTACCGTCTGCGATCCGGCTCAACTGCCGCGCGATGTTGAACGCCGCGCCGGCGGTGCGATGGGTTTCGATGATCGTCACCACGAACACCCCACCGAGAACCACCACGGAAGCGAGGATCACCAGCAGCATCTCGTTACGGTCGTAGTCCTGCATGACTTCCCTGAGAGACGGGGCCGAAGCGACGATGGTCTTGGTCTCGGTGGTACGCAAGGCGTGGAAGATCACGTTGACGCAGACCAGGAGGGTCAGGACCAGCATCGCAATGAGCATGGCGGTGCGCAGCTGTCGAGGTCTGTTGACCAGGAACCGGCGTCGCACGCCGAGTAGCCAGAGCTGTCTCGCGACCCAGCCCTCGGGCTCGCCCGGCCGAAGGTCGGATCGGCGCTCCGGAGGCGATTGGCCGCCTTCGGCCGCTGTTACGGATCCATTATCAACCATACGTCCCCCTCTTCATCATACGAGATGTTCCCGTTTTTCATGGATTTCGGACACCCAACGCGGTCGTACATGGTGATTTGCGGGGCGGCGTGACCGCGTGTTCGGCCGCAAAGCCACGCTCACTCGACTCAGCGTGCGTGCCCGTATCCGTATCCGTCTCCGTCTCCGTGCCCGATTCCCAGGTCGAGAACGGGCGGTGATTTCGGTGACGGATACGGATACGGGTGTACCTGGTGGACCATCGTGCGTGACTCGTCACGCACGATGAGGATGTACGTAAGGTGGGGTCAATCCCCCGTACGAGGCTCCCTGAGGTCGAACACGAGCAGAACCGCCACCGCCGCGAGACTGGCGAGCATGACAAGCCCTGGCTGGGCCATGTCCGACGGGAGCGGACTCGGGAGCGATGCGGGTACGAACCCGGCCAGGGCATCTCTGATCTGAGACCAGTGGCGGGTGACGCCGAGTGCGGCCACGAGCCCGCCACATCCGACGGCGAGTCCTTGGACGACCGTGATGATCCTGATCGCGCGGTGCGCCGCGGCCGCGCGCGTCTCGTGCTGGGCCCGCCACCACACGAACGACGGATCGGGGACCGATACGTGGGACGAGACCTCTCCGCCGTGTTGACGCAGGAACTTCTCCACGAGCATGAGATCGGAGCACACGCCACACTCGGCGACGTGATCGAGGAGCCCCGGGCTCCAGTCGCCGCCGGCCAGCGCGGCCCTGATCGCACCTTCGCGACTGCAGTCGAGCTTGGTCATGTTCCGAATCCTCCGGCGCGCAGGACCTCGGCGAGCCGCTGGCGCGCGCGAAACAGCATCGGCCGAACGCTGTCGGTCTTGAGTCCCAGCACCTCGCCGATCTCGCGGTGGCTGAAGCCCTCGACGTGGGCGAGCCACAGCATCTTCCGGTCACGTGGTTTGAGGGTTCGAAGCGCCCTGCTCAGGTCGGACCGAAGGTGGGCGCGATCGCCGCGGTCGGATCTGTCGGCGATCTCGGGAAGGTCGGGAACCTCGGGTCGCCGACGCCGATAATGGTCGCGCAGCAGGTTGGTGGCGATTCGAAACAGATAGTTCTTCCGGTGGGTCTGGTCCGAGGCCTCGAACTGGGCCCGAAGGAACCGGAAGTAGGATTCCTGCAGGAGATCGTCGGCCAGCGCGAAATCACCACCAGATGCGCTCATCAGGTACGCCTTCAGCGGCCTCGCCGTGCGTGAGTAGAAAACGTGAAACTCCTGTTCGTTCATGCGTGCGGCGCCCGACGTCCCGGCTGCCGGCTGGGTCTCCACCGCGACGGCAGGTTGTCCATTCAAGACCAACAGCGGCATCGAGATCACGACGTGACGGCTCGACTATACCCGTTCGGGAAGTGGCGGCGTGTGGCCGTTGATGACCCCCCACTTCTTGGACAGCAGGTACGCGATGGCGGCGGAGAGCAGGAATCCGACACCGAGCGCGACGCCCATTGCGCCGAGAACCGTGAACGCCTCGAACCCCTCGCTGAGCTGGTTGCGCAGGAACATGCACGCGAGCCCGGACATCAACAAGACGATGCCGGCCTGCACCGACCACAGGATCTTGTGGTACGGGTTGGGCCGTGCTTCGGCCGGGACCAGCTCGGCGAAACCCTGGCTGGCGTCGCTCTGGAGGAACTCCAGCAGCTCCGGCGCGGAGCCGAACTTGTCGAGCAGCTTCGACTGCAGCTCGGCCTGCATCGAGGCCATTCGGGACGCCTTGCGGTTGTCCGAGATCACCTTGATGACCCAGCCCACCAGCCAGATGAAAGCAACCGATCCGATCATGGGAAACAGGGACTCTTCCACGTTGTTCCTCCTTCGAGCGTCTGCTCGATGTAGTCACGGGTACTACGCTGCAGGCCGGGCGTCCGTTAACAGCTCGTGAATGAAACCGCGCGAGTCGGCCCCGGGACCGTCTCCGTATACGTCTCCGTGCCCGTTGGGTGGTGCAGAAATCTCACCGGTCGCTGATCGGATACGGATACGGAGACGGAGACGGAATTCCCCCGCCTCGGTCAAAACGGCTGCGATGGGATTCCGCCGATTCGCGAGGCCTACATCCCAGCCAGTGAGTCGCGGCACTCGGCCATCAGGTCCTCGAACGCCACCGGATCGCGTCCCTCGATCACGCGTTGCCACCGGTCGACGGAGTCTCGCAGCGACTCCGCAATCTCGGGCGTGTCCGGGTTGAGCGCCTGAATCTCGTAGTACAGATATGGGTTCTCGGCCACCACCTCCAGCGTGGTCGCGATCTGCTTCTGGAACGTGACGCCCGCGACCTCCTCGAGCCGCTCGGCCGTGAGCCCGGAGGAGGACAGCGCCCGCGCATACACGAGGTTCGCGAGGTGGGTGAGACCGAGAACCGCAGCCATGCGACGGTCGTGGTCGGCGACCTCCATCTCGACGAGCCTGGCCGACGTTTCCTCGAACAGTCCCCGCACCAGGGCGATGTCCTCGGCGTGGCCGTCGGTGCAGAACACGATGGTGCGATCGGAGAGCATACGAACGTCCGGGCCGAACATGGGATGGAACGAGACGATGCGCAAACCGTCGCTGCGCAGACGGTCGAGCACCGGTGTGAGGTGGCTCTTCAGGCTGCACATCTCGGCGATCACCCCACGAGGTGCGACGTCGGCGAGCTCCAGCAGGACGTCGGCGCATGAGCTCATCGGGACCGCCACCATGACGAGGTCGGCGTCCCTGGCCGCCGTGATGCCGGATGCTTCGGGGAAAGGAACCTTCGCCGCTGACGGGTCCAGGATCCGGACCCTGTGTCCCTGACCGGCCAGGAACCGGGCTATCCAGCGGCCCATGCCGCCCTTGCCGCCCATCACCAGCGTGTCCAGGGCATCGCCCGCATACTGCACGTCGCGAAGGGTCGCCTGCTCCTCGACCGCCTTCTGGATCAGGAACAGCGCCAGGTCGTGACCCAGGAGGGGCTCGAGGCCAAGGAATGAGCTGGCTTCCTCGAACCGATCGAGCACCTGCCGCTCGACCCGGAAGTTGCGCAGAGGGACGCCGAGCTGATTCTTCAGCTCGCCGATCTGGCGCGCCACGGCAAGCCTCTCGCACACCAGGTGGAGAATGCGGCGGTCCAGTGCCTCGATGTCCCTTCGATGCCGTTCGAGGTTCGCCTTCGGATTGGCGCCACCACCTGGTTGATCGCTGTCGCTTCTCATCGCGACCTCCTGTTGTCGGGGGCCGCTGGCGTCGGCGCGGCTGGAGGCCCGCCCTGGCCGGCGGGCCCCGATCTCAGATCACACGGGTTTCCGCCGGCCGCGGCAGCTGACCGCGTAATACACCGCGATGCGGAGCGCGGCGCCTTGCGGCCGGCGGGGAGTGTGATGACTCATCGGACGATCATCTTAGCAGCTCGACGGACGAAGGGACGATGTGTCGAGGATGAGAGTCCTGCGGGCATGCCGACTCATGGCCCGGAGATCCCGGTTCACGTGACTCTGGGGAGTACCCGTTTCCGTGCCCGTCTCCGTCTCCGTGCCCGACAGTGCTGCCGCAACCGCGTCAACATTCGGATACGGAAACGGATACGGAGACGGGAGAGAGTGCGCCGCCCGGGACGCCCAAACAAAGAGAGTGCCCGTCCCGGGAGGGACGGGCCGAGGGAAAAGAGGTAAGGAGGTTATTGCCTGTCGGTCCGTCTGGAAACCCGAGCTCGGTGAGCGGGGCTTCCGATGTCCAGGTGCCGTCGGGAATCGGGTCCTTCGGGCACCTGTAAGAGTTGTACGGTCGGTTTCTCTACGGGTTTCGGACGAGGGACGAGATGAGATTCTCTTGGGACGAGTCGGAGGGATTTGGTGACAGATGGCAAAACTGTGACACTCGAAACATCGAAGTCGTCCCTTGTGGCCGTTCCGGGAACCATTTTCTGAAGACACGCATGAGGATTCACACGCGATATCGAAGGCCTGATAGGGCACGGACGAGGACTCGGACGCGGACGCGGGCTATGCCGTGTACCGCGCGAGGAACTTCTCGACGCCGGCGCGGTAGCCCCGGCTGAGGTTGAGCCTGGTTCCGTCGCGCAGCACGACCGCGAAGTCACCGTGGTTCCACGGTGTGATCTGTTTCACCTGATTGACATTGACGATGATCGAGCGGTGAATTTTCAGGAACAGCCCGGGGTCGAGGCGACGCTCCAGGCCCACGAGCGTGCTCCGCATCTTGTGGACCTCGTCGCCCAGGTGCAGCCGCACGTAGTTGCCGGCCGACTCGATCCAGTAGATCTCGTCGACGTCGACAATCACCACCCGCCGTCCGTCCCTCACGAGCAGACGGTCGCTGTAGCCGCGGCGCCGGCCCAGAGCCTCCAGGACCGCGAGCAGTCGATGGCCGAACTCGGGACCTGACGAGGCGTGCGCGCCCTGGCACCGTTTGAAGACCAAACGGGCGTCCTCGGTATGGATGGGTCGCCTCAGGTGGGGGATGCCGTGCTCCTGGAGGGCATGGACGGTGGTGCCGTCGTCGTCGGTGACCATCACCACCATGCCCAGAGGTTCTTCGAGCACCGTCTCGAGCACGGCGAAACCGTCCATCCCGTTCAGGAGAGTGTCGATGACGAGGAGATCGGGGCAGGACGATCGGATGTTGTCGACCGCCGACCACCCGTTGTCGCACTCCCGGATGTCTTGAAACAGGTCCAACTCCTGCAAGACCTCGACGAGTCGAGCTCGAACCTCTGGCTCGCGTTCGGCGACAAGGGCCGATGTCCGCATGCACCTCCCCCTCGTACTCCTGATTGATACGGACGGCCACAGGTATGGTTTGCCTCTGTCGCAGTACCGATGCCGCAATCTGCGATCGCATTCTCGGGCAGCGCGCTGGCGCCTCGTCGCACGATGCGAAGCGTTGCAGGACAGGCAGGCCCGTGTTAGGATTTTCGGAGTGCAAATTCAGCGTAACGGGAACTTCGCGCTCGTCGACCGCGCCGTGAGGGGCCGCCCGTGAATCCTTCTGGCGTGTCCTCGGCACGCGTCCCGCCCTCCTGGAGCGCCGGTCGCGGACACGAACCCTCTCGAGCCCTCTCAGGCCCACGGTCAATACTGCCTGAACAACCTCCCGCCGACGGCCATGGAGCGGTTCCAAGGCGCTCCGCATCCGTCGATCCGACGTGTTCTCCCACAGCCGGCCCGGCGCCGGGTGTGGAGTGGTTTCTGGCTTCAATCAGTCATCGCTGAACGGAAGGGGGTGGAGATGAAATCGAGCAGTGTCTTGCAGCGTGTTCGGCACGGGTGGGGCCCCGGATTGACGGTGGTGGGGGTGGTCACCCTGGTACTCCTGACCGCCGTGCCTGCGAGTGCGATCGATCTCTCGGGACGGAAATTCACGCTCAACCTGGACACGACGTTGAAGTGGGGCGTGGGCTACCGGGTGGCCGATCCGGACTTGGACATCGTCGGCCTCGCCAACGGCGGCAACGCCTACTCGGTGAACGGCGACGACGGCAATTTGAACTACGACACCGGGATCTACTCCAACGCGTTGACGGCCATCGTCGAGCTCAACTTCGCGTACAAGAACTTCGGGTTCTTCGTGCGCGGGCGTGGTCTCTACGACTACGAGAACGAGGATAACGACCGACTTCGGACACCGCTGACCGACGAGGCGCTGGAGCGGGTCGGCAGCCGCGCCGAGCTGCTCGACGCCTTTGCCTGGCTCAGGTTCCCGTTCATCGCCGGAAAGGGCGAGATCCGGGTCGGCCAGCAGGTGGTCAACTGGGGTGAGAGCACCTTCATCCAGGGCGGCATCAACGTCATCAACCCGATCGACGTGAGCGCGCTCAGGACCGCCGGTGCCGAGCTCCGCGAGGCGCTGCTGCCGGTCGGTATGGTGTGGCTCTCGCTGCCGCTGTCGACGAACCTGTCGCTGGAGGGATTCTACCAGTACGAGTGGGAGCCGATCATCATCGACCCGCCGGGCACCTACTTCTCGACCAACGACTTCGCGGGTGGCGGCGGCAAGTACGTGATGCTCGGCTTTGGATTCCCGTCATCGCTCTCCCCGTGGCTCTTCCCGTGGTTGCCGGATCCGGGTCGTCCCGCGCTGAGCGTGGGCCGCGCGCCCAACGTGGAGGCGGATGACGACGGCCAGTACGGCGCGGCGCTGCGCCTGTTCGTGCCCGGCCTCGGCGGCACCGAGTTCGGCCTCTACTACATCAACTACCACAGCCGGCTGCCGTACGTGAACGGGACCTCGGGAACGGAAGAGGGATTGGCGATCATGAACGCCAACCGGGCGGCGACGTGGGCGTTCTTCGGGACAGCGCCCGGCCAGGACCCGGCGGTCGATTCCCTCGCCCTGACGGCAGGTATCGACGGCTTCGCAGGGACCGCCAACTACTTCATCTCCTACCCGGAGGACATCACGCTGTACGGCCTGAGCTGGAACGCCACGCTCGGCACCACGGGCATCGCGTTCCAGGGCGAGATCTCGCACCGGCCCGAGATGCCGTTCCTGGTCGACGACGTCGAGCTGCTGTTCGCGGCCCTGTCGCCGGCCAACCCGCTCTTTGCCGCGCTGAATCAGGTGCACCCGGGCGGCGTCGCCCCAGGAACCGTGGTCGAGGGGCCGCACGAGCTCGACTGGACCCAGCTCCAGTTCACCCTGACCAAGTTCTGGAGCCAGTTCCTGGGCGCCGACCAGTGCCTGCTCCTGTTCGAGGGTGCGGTCGGCCACGCCGGCGGCATGCCGTCGCAGGACGAGCTGCGCTTCGAGGGGCCGGGGACCTTCACCAGCGGCAACCCGATCATGTCCAGCAATGTGCCGGGAGCCGGCCACTCCGGCAAGCCGTGGGAAACCCCCGAGCACTTCGCGACGCCGACATCCTGGGGCTACCGGCTGGTCACGCGGCTGGAGTACCTGCGCGCGATCGGCCCTTGGAACGTGCGGCCGCGATTGGCCTGGCAGCACGACGCGGACGGCATCAACCCGGCGCCCGGCGGCAATTTCATCGAGGGCCGGAAAGCGCTCACCTTGGGGATAGATTTCAACTACCAGAACGCCTGGCTGATCGACCACGCCTACACGTCGTACATGGGCGCCGGCCACTACAATCTCATCAACGACCGCGACTTTGTCGCGGCCTCGATCAAGTTCGCGTTCTAGGCAGAGGGAG
>JBFELO010000173.1:0-9369 GCA_041552055.1 Candidatus Sulfomarinibacteraceae bacterium
AGATGGGAGCGTAACCGCGACTGGAGCATAGCAGTTTTCGAACACGATGTTTTCCCGCGCGAAGGCACCGATATTTGGTGATTGAACTTCGGGAGCACCGTAACTACTGAGGACGTCCCAGCGCGTCGTATCCATGCTGATCAGAATGACATTCCTAATCTCTTCTTCGACCTCTTTTGGCCTTTCATAGGAAGATTGTTGTTGGGCGCACGATGAGATACCAAGGGTCGCAAGGACAAGAGATATGAGGGGTCTTGCGTTGATCGTTTTTAGTCGCATGTCTGGGCGTTATCTGGGCAAAGGGAATGCCCGGGGAGCAGCGAATATGCGCGGGCGGACATCATGTCGCTGCTGAGAATAGCACGGCTCGGTCCGAAGCGGTTGCACCGGGATGCGGAGGCGGCTCGCAGGAGGAGTTGCCGCGCCCGAGCGGTGACCGTGAATTATCCGGGCTAGACTTGGCATGGGCGGGTTGCCGCCCTGACGGAGTGGACGGTGGCAGTGATGGAGGGCCTGTTTCTCGAAGTCTTGCGGTCGATCGAGCGCTTCCTGCAGCGGCGGAGCGATGCACGGCGTCAGCAATCGGTGCAACAGCGTCGGGCGGTCGAGAGCGTGCTCGATGCGGTCCGCGAGACCGAGGGTTACCTGTACGACCTCAGAGAAGGTGGCTCAAAGGATCGGCCACGCGAGGCCAGGCTGTCTCGTCGCTGGCAGCGGGCCGCCACCCACGTGCGCGCGGTCGACGCCCGGCTGTCGCGGATCGCGCAGGTCACCGCCTTCGGCTGGGCAAACCCCGACCTCTGGAACCACCCAGAATACCGGGCGATCCCCACCGAGCTCGACGTTGTCCGACGGCAGTGCGAATGGCTCCTCGAACAATGGGATCCGGACGTCTGAGCAGACCCTCCGCTCCCTCGCCCGGCACGGCAAGCCCTCTTGAATGTGCCGACGAAGTGCAGGGGTGCCGGTGTCGGCGATAACGACGGGAGTGGTACGCCTTCACGCACCGCCGAAACCGGCACCCTCATGTGAACGAGTCGGACGAAGATCCTGGCGTGATGTCGTTACGCCTCCAGCTGGGCTTTCAGGTTCGCGAGCAAGGTCTCCGCCTCGTTCTCGTTCATCTTGACGATGACCTTTTCGGCGACTTTCCCGAGCACCGGGACCGGCACATTGTAGTCGGCCTCGAAGGTCAGATCGGTGTCCTCGCCGTGCTCCTCCAAAAGCCAGGTGATCGTGCTCTCGATGCCCTTTTCGTTCCTTCCGACCAGCTTCTTGTTCGGGACGACTTCGACCTCGTCGGTGTCGCCCTCGAACCGGACGCCGGCCATCTTGTAGGTCCAGTGAAAGTGTTTGCCCCCGTTCGGGAGATCCCGAATATCCGAGACCTCCATCATGCTCGGCCAAAACTCCGGGAAGTGAGTCTTGTCCTCGAGAAAGTGATACACCTTCTCCGCCGGGGCGTGGATGGTTGTCCGTCGGCTGAGCTTTGCCATGGCTGCCTCCCTGGTCCGTCGTGAGCTGAAGAGATTTTCAACTCGCGGATGCCTTCGGCAGCCCGGCGGTCTTTGGATCCTTCGTTGGGTTGTCCCCACTCGGAGGAGGCGAGGATCCGTGGCTTTCCGACACCGGCTTTCGCCGGTTGTGGCTTTGTCGGTGCACCTACAAATGTCGGTCGTGGGAGCGTGGAAATCAAGTCTCGGTTTCCAGCGAACCGGCTCGCTTCAAGCGCGGTCGTTCTCGGGTAGGGACCGCCGCAGAATCTCGGCCAACTGCTCGAGGCGTTCCACGGCATCCTCGTCGAGATCGCGCACCGAGACCGTGATGTTCTCAGTGATGTGGGCACGGGTCCAGCGCTCGGACAGGCTGTCTCGACCGGCATCGCGATCCTTCACCGATCGATCCAGTTGGGCCAGCAGCTCGCCGACGCGGCTCGAGAGCGACGGCTCCAGGGAGTCAACGAGCGGGCTGGCGTACCTGGGCGCGCCGAGCGCGCCCAACTCCTCCGATGACGGTTCCCCGTGCCGGTGCAACACCGCCTCGTACGGGTCCGACATGAACCGCGCACGTCGCCGGGCCGAGGCCATCGTCGGGGCTGCAAGCCGCGGCTCGTACGCGCCGTGGGCGATGGGCTCGATCGGCTTGCGACCGGCGGCCAGATCGGCGATCTCCTGCGCCGACAGCTGCTCGAAGACCTCGCGGAAGTCGCCGAGCGTCATCGACCCGATGCGGCCGGTGTCCTGGAGTTCGCGGACGCGCTTGATGAACAGGAGGCGGTCGAGAAACAGCTGCGGGTAGCGGGTGCGCGGTCCCCTGCGGCCGACCTTGGGCAGCACGTCCTCCTGCACGTAGTAGGCGATCGTGCGCTTGTCGAAGCCGGTCCGTTCCTCGATGTCGTCCAGGGTGTAGGTGCGTTTCCGTTCGCTCATGATTCGAGTGTAGAGAACTGAAAAAACAGTGTCAAGAGGTGTTGACTTTTGTTTGGACTGTCGATATACTGGCAATTGACTGATTTCGACTGTCAAAAGGAGATTGACCATGACCGACATTTCTTTGTACTTGTCAGATATAACCGTAGAAAATACAATTAATTACCGTAACCTCACGATGTTTCCACTCCGGGCGAAGGGAGAGGAAGAGCTGGACTATCTGACCCTTGACGAGGCACTCAGCGGCGGACTCGTGCACATCAGCGAGGTGTCGCAGGCGGGCAGCGTGCCCGAGCTGCGCTTCGAGAACGCAGCCGACCTGCCGGTGCTGATCGTCGACGGTGAGGAGCTTGTCGGGGCCAAGCAGAACCGGACCGCCAACCTGACCGTGCTCGTGCCCACGCGCACCACGATCGTGCTCCCGGTGTCGTGCGTCGAGGCCGGTCGCTGGAGTCACGGCGGCGGCCGCTTAGTGGCCTCCAACAGGGCCCACTTCGCCCGCGGCCGTGCCTCCAGGGTGGCGTCCGTGTCACAGTCGATGAGCAGCGAGGGCAGCCGGCGCTCGGACCAGGGGCGAGTGTGGAGCGACATCGAGGAGGTGGCCTGTCGGATGGAGGCCCCCTCGCCGACCCGGGCCATGGCCGCGGTCTTCGAACGCCACCGAACCCGAATCGAGGATTACGTGACTGCCCTGACCGCGATCGAGGGCCAGACGGGTGCCCTGTTCGCGATTGGAGCCGACGTCGTCGGGGTCGACCTCTTCGATCGCAGCTCCACCTTGAGAGCGCTGCTGCCCAAGCTGGTGCGCAGCTACGCGGTCGACGCGCTCGAGGTGGCGGGGGAGGCGACGTCACCTCCGGATGGCAAGATCGCCGAAGCGTTCCTTCGATCTGCGGCGTCCGCGAAGGTGAACAACTACCCGGCGGTCGGCCTGGGCACCGACATTCGGCTGTCAGCTCGGGGACTTGCCGGCGGGGGACTCGTGGTCGACGACGCTCTGGTTCACTTGGCGGTGTTCGCGGTGTCCGACGACCGGAACGGCGGTCGTGTCGAATCGCGCGGCATGGCGAGCGCCCGTGACCGGAGACGGTCGATGCGGCGGAGGTGAGCAGGCGAAACATCCCGCAGATAGAACTCGTACCTGAGGGCAGATGGAGGAGGAGCGATGCGAGGACGATCTGCAGCGACGTTTGGGACGCTGGCGATGCTGGCGGCGATCGCGGTCGGGGCAGGGGAGGACCCAGCGATCGAGGTCACCCGGTTGACCGAAACGCTCTACCTGCTGAGCACCGACCAGGGAAGCTACACCACGAACACGATCGCGTCGGTCGGTGCGGACGGGGTCCTGCTGGTGGACACCCAGGCGGCGACTGACGCCGATGCGCTGAAGAAAGTGGTCGACGGGTTCGGCAAGGGTGCACCGAGGATCATCATCAACACCCACCGCCATGTGGAGCACGTCGGCGGCAACGCGATCTTCGGCGACGGACCGCTGATCGTCGCGCACGATCTCGTGCGGGCCAAGCTGCGCGGCGGCAGCTACCTGTTCGAGGAGTTCCCCGACACCGCGCTCCCCGACATCACGCTGACAGACTCGATGTCGGTGTACTTCAACGGCGAGCGGATCGAGCTGATCGCGATGCCCGGCAGTCACGACGACAACGAGATCATCGTTCACTTCACCGGATCGAAGGTCGTGCACCTGAGCTCGCTGGTGAACGGATTCAACTTTCCCTCGGTCGACTCGGACGGGGACGTCCTCAAGTTCGCGGAGCTGGTGGCGCGGGCGATCGAGATCCTCCCGCAGGACGTGGTGATCGTCTCGGGACACAACCAGACCGGGACGTGGCAGGACCTGAAGGCGTATCACGACATGCTGGTGTCGACGACGGAGATCGTGCGGAGCGGTCTGGCTGCGGGGAAGGACGCCGCCACCCTGCAGCAGGAGAGAACGCTGGACGGCTGGGAGCGGTACGCCGGAAGCTACGTCAGCGTCGACGGCTGGATCGACACCCTCGCCGCCGGGCTCGAGCGAGGTGACGAACCGCAGAAGAAGACGGTGTTCGAGCCGCTCTACTACGCGTGGAAGGACGGCGGTGCCGAGGCGGCGATCGCCCTCTACGCCGAGCTGCAGAGGGATCACGCCGACGAGTACCTGTTTCGGGACGTGGACTTCATAATCATCGGCAACAAGCTGGTCGAGCAGGAGAAGTTCGAAGCGGCGATCCGCTTCCTCGAGTCGAGCCTGCAACAGTATCCGGAGAGCCCGTACGCCTATTACGCCAACTACAACCTGGCCAGGGCCCACCGCGGTCTGGGCGACCGAGAGACCGCGATCCAACACTGCAACCGGGCGCTCGAGCTGAGCCCCGACAACGAGACCCTCGTGGAGCTCCGCCAGGAGCTGGAAGACGAGGGTTAGGAGTTTGTGACACCTGGCTCAGGTGCATTCCTGTCAGGAGTCGCACGCGGGACCGCACTGCTCCAGACCAGGAATCACGATATCAACCTCGCTACGCATGACAAACAGGGACCACGTCGATGTGCCTTTCGCCCTCCATTGCCTGGCGCAAGGGACATTCGGCATTCGGCCACTTTCTCCTGTCTTCATAGACGTACAACTGGTGTTTCTCTGGGAACGCGTCTGACGAGTGCGTCTCGACCCTGGAAAAATGTGGGAGGTATCTATCGAAGTAATCAAATCCAGGCGCCCGCACGTGTCCCGCTTCATTTGGATTCGGTTCTGGATACTCAATAGTCTTCTGCGACACCAATGGAACTGGAAGGATTGCGATTCCATCTGGGACCAGTATTCTCCTTATCTCCCTGATGGCGCGAGTATCGTCGGGAATATGCTCCAGCACGTGGGAAGCGAACACGAAATCGTAGCTGCCGTCAGGGAAAGGAAGATCCTGAAGGTCGACGTTGTGGTCGACGTCCTTCCTGCTCAGGTCAGAAGTCTCGTATGCACCAAACCGGGCCGAGAAGAATGGTCGAAAGAAAGCCTCTGGCGCAAAATGAAGCATTCTCAATTGGCCGGGGTCCAACCGCGCCAGGACGCGCTGCAGGACCAGGTACTGAAGGCGATGCCTCTCTAGAGCACCGCATTTCGGGCATCGAGCGTGCCTTCGAAGTCCGGTTGGAGGAGCGACATCCTTGAAGGGGCCCCGGAAGCTGCAGACCGGACAATGAAACGTGGCTTTGCGCCAGTTTCGGACTCTGAATTTCAACAGTGGGAGTTGTGTCTTGAGGGTGGATTTCAGCGAATACGATCGACTCATTGGAAGTCGTCCTCTACAAGACCAGCGGGGATGTGTCGAATCGTTCAACCATTCCGAATGACCTCGGCCTTTCAGGGCCAGGAAACCCCTTCTCCCCCGCCTCGAGCTTACACCCTCCACCTCAGGGCTGATCGCCCTCGACCCGGGCCCGCTGGGTTTCGCAAACCCAAGGCCGGCAGGTCGCAACGACGGGCACCTCGACGGCAGGGGTCCGACCCTATCATCACGAGGCCAGGCGCCGATCCGACCCCTGCGGAGGGCGAGTAACTCCGCGCCGTACCCGAGCACCATGACAGGAGTGAAGTACAGGCCGAGCGGAAAGATCAGTTCGATCATGTCGAACTTCCAGAACACCGAGACAAACAGCAGTACCGCCCCGACCCTCCCGCCGGCGAACGTCAGCCACACCAGCCACAGCCGCTGCCGGAACGACCTCGCGACGTGATCCCGACTTGGGATGCGATACCTGCCAGCGCCAGCAGCAGGAACGAGAGCGACGTGGAGCAGCGCGATCTTTCAGACGGTCTCGCGCCGACCGGTGAGCGCGGCGATCCTGGCGGCCTCTGCGATCGCGTAGGCGACGGAGCCCATCAGGACCAGCGGCAGCTACCTGTTCGAGGAGTTCCCGGAGGCCACGTTCCCAGACATCACCCTCGCCGAATCGATGTCGGTGTACTTCAACGGCGACCGGATCGAGCTGATCGCGATGCCTGGCAGCCACGACGACAACGAGATCATCGTCCACTTCACTGGATCGAAGGTCGTGCACCTGAGCTCGTTGGTCAACGGCTTCAACTTCCCGTCCGTCCACTCGGACGGGGACGTCTTGAAGTTCGAGGAGCTGGTCGCACGGGCAATCGAAATCCTCCCCGAGGACGTGGTCATCGTCTCCGGCCACAACCGGACCGGAACCTGGCAGGACCTGAAGGCCTATCACGAGATGCTGGTGGCGACGACCGAGATCGTGCGCAGAGGTCTGGCCGCGGGCAAGGACGCCGCGATGCTCCACGAGGAGGGAGCGTGGGACGAGTGGCAGCGGTACGCCGGCAGCTACGTCAGCCTCGACGGCTGGATCGAGACCCTGGCGGCCGGACTCCAGCGAGGTGACGAGCCGCGCAAGAAGACCGTGTTCGAGCCGGTCTACTCTGCCTGGAAGGACGGCGGCGCCGAAGCCGCGATCGCCCTGTACGACGAGTTGAAGAGGGATCCCGCGGACGAGTACCTGGTCCGCGATGTGGACGTGATGATCATCGGGAACAAACTCGTCGAGCAGGAGCAGTACAGGGCGGCGATTCGCTTCCTCGAGTCGTGTGTGGAGCGGTACCCGGACGGCCCGTACGCCTACTACGCCAACCACAACGTCGCCAGGGCCTACCGCGGGGTGGGCGAAACAGAGACCGCAATCCGTTATTGCGACACAGCGCTCGAGCTGAGCCCGGACAACCCGGCGCTGGTGAAGCTCCGGCAGGAGCTGGAAGACGGAGGCGAGGGCGAACGTTCGTGACGCTCGGCAACCCGACCTCGGCGGTCGAGCGCGATCACGTCACGCGCGAATCCATCCCCGTCGGATCATGAACAGGCCTGCGCCGTAGGCGAGCGCCATGACCGGGAGGACGTAGAGGCCGATCGGCACGATCAGGTACATAATGTCGAACTGCCAGAACACGCCGACGAAGAGCGGCACCGCAGCGACCATCCCTCCCGCGTAGGCCAGCCACACGAGGCACAGCCGTTGCGCGAACGACCTGCCGGCGTGAGGTCGGACCAGGATGCGATACCTCGCCGCCAGCGCGAGCAGCAGAAAAGGGAACGACCACATGCTCAGGGTCACGACCACGAGGACGGGGAGCGCCGTGGGATTGACGAAGTCTGCGATCGGCAGGGTCGGTCGGCCCTGTGAATCGAGGTAGACCTTGACGCCGAGACCGACCACCCACGGGGTCAGAGTTCCGGTCACGGCAATGGTCCACGCCGTCCACGTCGCCGTGGTCCTGTGTCGACTCGTCACGTCCGATGAGTCAGCTGAGGTGGTGGCGAGATCATCCGTGATGTCGAATTGCTCCTCTTCAGGAGGCTCCTGTGGGAGGTGGTCGTCCAGCGGCGACGACGTCAGCCGCACCAGCCTGCGGCGAAGCGTAAGCGGGACGGCCAGAATCGAGCCCGCCCGCAACACCGTCGCCAGCGACACCAGCAGCGACGAGGCAGAACCCCACTCGGCCACCATTTCAGACCCGAGACCGAGGCCTGCCACCATCGCGATGTGGAGCGCCGTCATCTTCCACACCCTGTCGCGCCGACCGGTGACGTGGCCGATCTTGACGGACACGACGATCACGTATGCGAGGGAGCCGAGGACGACCAACGGCTGCATCAGGAGGCCGATCATGAACAGAACGGCCCAGACATCACCCATGGCTGACCTCCGCCCGTCGGTGACGGGCCCCAGGCTCGTCGCAATTCTGAAGCCGGTCGGCAGCCGTCGTCAATATCCTGTCCGTCACCGCTCGGTAGGGCCGGCGTGCCGATGTGGACCGGTCGGTGCAGGAATGGCACGCGTTCCGCGTCCGTGCCCGTCGTCACGGGTGGCATGGCCGTTGCACGTGCCACCGGTGGGGAACGAGGAGCGCCGACGGGGTCGGCGGGAGGTGAACTGGGATGCCGCAGGTGATCGAGGTCCGCTCTCTGCACCGGGATGAGTCAGACCGGGAGGCGCGTCGGCTGCAGTCGATCATCGGCCAGGTGCGCGCGGACGCGATCGTCGTCGCGAGGGGCATCGATCAGTCGTTCATCGACGAGGTGCGACCACAGCGCCTGCCGGTGTTCAGGATCAACGGCGTCGTGGTGTGGGAAGGACGGGATCCGCCCGCCGACATCGTCCGGACGTGGCTGCGCTGGCCACGGACGATCGGCGAGGCGGTCGAACGGCTGCTGGAGAGGGTGGACGTGATTCCGGACGAGCGCGAGGCCCGGGCGCGTCTGCGAGCCGAGATCAGCACCGAGTTCGGATTGTGGGGCGCGAATCTCGACCTGCTGCGCTCGTGCGGGTTCGAGTTCATGTGCGCCGACTACGCCACCGACCTCATCGTCGCGCGGGCCCGCCGGGAGCTGGAGCGTCGCACACGGATCGTCAACTGACCGTGCGTGGCCGACCGGGAGGTTTCGTGTCCGACTACCGGGAGAACAGCAGCATCGCGCCGACCAGGGCGACCGCTGCGATGGCGAGCACCCCGCCCGCGATCACGCCGGCCAGGGTGATGACCCGGTTGGCGATCTGACGCCGCGCCTCCTGAAAGGCCAGGGCCTGGGCGTCGGGGCTCACCGGCGCCGGCGGCGGCCCCGGCAGCCGGTCCTTCCACTGCCGTGCCTGCTCGGCCAGGTCCGGGTCGCGGTCGAGGTGCTCCTCGACCAGGGCGCGGCTGTCCTCGCTCGCCTCGCCGGCCAGGTAGAGCGGCAGGAGGTCCTTGATCACGTCGCGGGTCGGTTCCATCACACACCTCCATGGGTCTTCATCGAGTCCTCGAGCAGGCGGCGGCGCGCCCGGTGTACTCTGACCCGGGCCGCTCCTTCGGACGTCTCGAGAACTCGTGCGATCTCGGAGTAGGGGAGCGCGTGCTCGGTGCGCAGCACGAGCGCCGTCCGCTCCATCTCGGGCAGCTCCG
>JBFELO010000174.1:0-9333 GCA_041552055.1 Candidatus Sulfomarinibacteraceae bacterium
ACGGCCGGCCCCATGACCCGCACCGTCACAGACGGCGCCATCCTCCTGGGGGCGCTCACCGGCGTCGATCCACGGGATCCCGCCACAGGCGCCAGCGAGGGCAACGCCCACACCGACTACACGGCGTTTCTCGATCCGCGGCGTCTCGAAGGCGCCCGAATCGGGGTCGCCCGGCAGCGGTTCGGCTTCCACCCCAAGGTGGATGCGGCCCTGGAGGAGGCGCTGGCCGCGATCAAGGCGCAGGGAGCAGAGCTCATCGACCCGGTGGAGCTCACCTCTCACGAGGAGATGGGCGACGCCGAGTACGAGGTCCTGCTGTACGAGTTCAAGGCCGACCTCAACCGCTACCTGGCGGCGTTGGGCGAGGCCGCGCCGGTCGCCACCCTGGCGGAGATCATCCGCTTCAACGAGGAGAACGCCGACCGCGAGATGCCGTTCTTCGGCCAGGAGATCTTCCTCAAGGCCGAGGAGAAAGGGGATCTCACGACTCCGGAGTACCTCGATGCCCTCGAGACGTGTCGCCGCATGTCGCGCGACGAAGGGATCGATGCCACCATGAACGAGCATCGGCTGGACGCCATCGTGGCGCCCACCGGCGGTCCGGCTTGGACCACCGATCTGGTCAACGGCGACCACTTCGGCGGCGGCAGCTCGAGCTTCGCCGCGGTGGCCGGCTACCCGAATATCACAGTCCCGGCAGGGTTTGTGCACGGGCTGCCGATCGGACTGTCGTTCTTCGGTAGGGCGTGGAGCGAACCGTTGCTGCTCGGCCTCGCCTTCTCGTTCGAGCAGGCGACCCGGGCCAGGCGCCCGCCCACCTTCGAGCCGACGCTGCCCGTGTGATCGGCGCGTCAGAAATTCACGGTCGTGCCCGCTTGCGCCGCCACAGCTCGTCCAGGCTGTCTGGGGCGCGGAACAGGAACACCTCGTAGCGGTAGTCGCGCACGAACCTGGAGGCGTCGAGCCGCCGGATGCGCTCTTGCCATGGTCTCGCCAGGCGTCGAAACACCGGCCCTCCGATCTTCCACAACAGTGGACGCCTGCTCACCATGGCGTCGTCGACGACCTTGACCGTCGGGACCACGAACCGCTCGCCGAGCGTCCGGGCCAGTGCCAGAGTCGGGGCGACCCGGTCGGTGATGTCCTCGCGGTGCAGCAGCCCGAACTGCCACTGCTCGGCTTCATCGAGAAACTCGTCCAGCAGGTGGCCGCTGGGTCCGAACAGGGCGCCTCGGGGGGTGATCCGGAAGTAGTCTGCGACGAGGAGGTAGGCCCCGGGGTTGTGCAACATCACGCGCCGGAAGAGCTGGTCGAGCATGACGTACTGGGCCGACTCGCTCATGAGGATCAGGTCGAACGGCTCGGTCGGGCGGAACAGCTCGAACCGGCAGAGGTGGAACGGTCGCCGGGTGCGTTGCGGGAACACCTCGCCGAGGTACGGGTCAGGGGCGAGACCCTCGACGTCGAGCCCCCGTTCGATCATACGCATGGCGGTCGAACCGGATCCGCAACCGACGTCGAGCACCCGCCGCACATCCGACGGGATCAGATCGACGAGAAGGTCTGCGTAGCGGCTCTGCGCCGTCCGCAGGCCGTCGAGTGTGAGCTCGTCATCCTCCCAGAGGCCGTAGGAGAGCTGCTCCAGGCCGAGAACCGAGTGCAGGAAGCGCAGGCCGGTGTCGACCCGGATCCGATCGAAAATCGTGTCCCCCAGGAGCCAGCCGAAGCGGCGTCCCCGCCGCCGTGCGGCACGCGCCGCGGCCAGCCGGCGGGGCGACGGGTCGAGCTCGTCGGGAACGCCCTGCGGATCGACGTTGCGTCCAATCGAAAGGGGGCGGGGCACGCAGGGATTATGCACCATCGAGACCGGAGCCGGGCCGAACCGCCTCGGCTGTCCAGATGGGCGTGCTACGTTGAGACGTGGTGACAGCGGAGAATCGCTGGCAGGATGCCCCGCCCTACGTGCACGGTCGCGAGGGGTTCACGCCCAGGTACCGGGCCCGTTGCTACTGCCGCGCGGTCGCGTTCGAGACCTGCGCGGATCCGGTGGACGCGAAGATCTGTCACTGTCCCCAGTGCCAAGCGCTGCACGGCGCGCCGTTCCAGTGGGCTGTCATCTTCCACAAGACCGACGTCCGGTTCGTGCGCGGCGTGGACAGGCTCTTTTTCTACAACGCGGAAACGGGGAGGGCGGGGCGCGTGCTGCCGTGCAAGCTGAGCTGCGGAGACTGCCGGTCCCCGATCGCCGACGAGGGGCGGCGCATGTTTCTGGCGTTCGGCCCGCTGTTCGACTTCGGCTCCCCGCCGCGCGTGCCGCCATCGTTCGAGCCGACCTGCCACATCTTCTATGGCCAGCGGGTGATTGACGTTCGCGACGACAAACCCAAGTTCCTGGGGCACAAGGGCATTTCGCCGCTGTGGGAGGGGGGGTAGGGGAAACAGTGCCCGTCAAGTCAGGCCGGAGGCGTCAGGCGAGATCTGAGTTGAGGGGATTGGCGTAGCCGGGATAAGCTGCGCCCGCGTCCTGCGAGGGAGGATCTCCATGAAGGCAGTGCGGTTCGACGTAACGATCCCAGGTTTCCTGGTGGCCAAGAGCGTGGGAAAGATTCACAAGAACGCGATGCTCGGAGCCCTGGGCACGGTCAGCCTGGCCAGCATGGAGGCTCCGGAGCTCCCGGGATCCGAGTGGGTCGAACTCGAGGTGCTGGGCTGTGGCATCTGTGGTTCTGATGTCCACACGGTGAACTACTCACTGAGTCCTGCACTCGAGCCGTTCAGCTCGTTCCCTGCGGTGCTGGGGCACGAAATCCTGGCTCGTGTCTCCGGGGTAGGGGCCGACGTCGACCGCGTCCGGGTCGGGCAGAGGGTCAGCGTCGAACCCACCATTTCGTGCACCGTGCGGGGACACTCCGAACCGTGTGGGGCGTGCCGCGACGGCAGCACGGCCACCTGCGACCGAAGCGCAGATCCAGGTGAGACAACGATCGATAATCGTCGGATGGGCGCCGGCACCTTCGTGGGGTACAACCGCGATCTCCCGGGTGGCTTCGGCGAGCGCATGATCGCCCACCAGAGCCAGCTCTACCCAGTGCCCGACGAGCTCGACGACGACACCGCGGTGCTGACCGAGCCGTTTGCCATAGCCTTGCACGGGGTGCTACTCGCCGCTCCGATCGTCGATGGTCCCGTGCTGGTGATCGGCAGCGGCACGATCGCCCTGGCCACGGTGTGGGCCCTGCGGGCAATCGGATACGGTGGCGTCCTGATCAGCCAGACGAAAAGACCCCACGAGGCGCGAGCCGCGCGACTGCTGGGTGCCACCGAATCGGTGGCGCCGGGGACCGAGGCGCGGGAGGCGATGATCCGAACTGGCGCCCAGAGCCACAGGCCGATCATCGGAGGCGAGGTCTTTGCCGGCGGCGGTTTCCCGCTAATCTTCGACTGCGTGGGTTCTCGCGCGACCCTGAGCCAGGCGATTGGCTTCGCGTCCGAGCGTGGGCGGATCGTGGTGATCGGATGTGCCGCGCAAATCCCTAAGCTCGACCTGAGCTTCCTCTGGGCCCGTGAGCTCGTGGTGCAGGGCTCCGTGGGCTACGCCACCGAGCGGTGGCAGGACCGCAGTCTGCACACCTTCGAGCTGACCCACGAGCTCATGCGATCGAACCACGCCCCGCTGTCGGAGCTGGTAACCCACAAGGTCCCCCTTGTCGATTATCGACGGGGGCTGAGCGCGGCCGCCGATCACCGCCGCAGCGGCGCGATCAAGGTGGTGCTCACACCGTGACCGGTTACGACTGCGACTACGCCGTCATCGGTTCCGGGTTCGGCGGCAGTGTCGCGGCCCTCAGGCTGGCGCAGAAGGGGTACCGGGTGGTGGTCCTGGAGGCGGGGAGGCGATGGCTCCCGGAGGAGTTTCCGGAGAACAACTGGGATGCCAGGCGATACCTCTGGCTCCCCCAGCTGGGTTGCTTTGGCTTGCAGCGCATGCAGCAGTTTCGCCACCTGTTCGCCGTTGCCGGTGTGGGCGTCGGCGGCGGCAGCCTGATTTACGGCAACACACTCTTTACACCGGGGGCCACGTTCTTTGCCGCGCCGGTCGTCCAGCGGATGGGCGGCGAGTCCGGATTGATGCCGTACTACGAGCTCGCCGGCAGAATGATGGGGGTGGTGCCGAACCCGCGGCTGACCGATGTCGACGATGTTCTGCGCGACACCGCGGCGGATTACGGCCGTGAGCACACCTTCACACCGAGCCCGGTGGGAGTTTTTTTCGGACCGGAAGGGGAGACCGTCGACGATCCATACTTCGAGGGAGAAGGGCCGAGGCGCACCGGCTGTGACGGCTGCGGTCGCTGCTTCATCGGCTGCCCCTCGGGAGCAAAGAATTCGCTCGATTTCAACTACCTTTACCTGGCCGAGCAAATGGGTGTCGAGATCAGGCCCGAAACCGAGGTGGTGCGTCTGCTGCCCCTGTCCGGCGACGGCGCGGATGGCTATCGGATCGAGACCCGCCGCTCGACGAGCGGGCGGCCCAGTAAACCCAGCTGTCTCCGGGCACGGGCGGTTGTCGTGGCGGCCGGCGTGCTCGGCAGCGTGCAGCTCCTGTTGCAGGCGAGGGCCAGCGGCGACCTGCCCAGGCTCTCGAACCGAATCGGATGGGCTGTGCGGACCAACAGCGAGTCCATCCTCGGCGTGATGACGCGCGACCGTGACGTGGACCTCTCGAAGGGGCTCGCGGCCTCATCGAGCGTCTTCCCCGACGCGCACACCCAGGTGCAGGCCGATCGCTACCCCGACGGCTCGGACTTCCTCGGGCTGCTGTCCACGGTCCTGGTGGACGGCGGCGGGCGCTGGCCGCGGCCCCTGCGGTGGTTGGCCACGATCCTGAGGCACCCCATCGACTTCATGAGGTCGCTTTCACCGCACGGTTTCGCCAGGCGTTCGGTGGTGCTGGTCGTCATGCAGGACCTCGACAGCAGCCTGCGCCTGGTGCTCGCGCGGCGATGGTTGACGCGATCCTCGGCCAGGCTCGCCACGCGAGTCGAGACTGGGCACCGCGTGCCGACCTACATCCCGATCGCCAACGACTTCGCGCGCCGCATGGCCGAGAAGATGAACGCCGTTCCGTTGAGCTCCCTGTCCGAGGTGCTGCTCGACGCGCCGGCAACCGCCCACATTCTCGGCGGCTGCGTGATTGCCGAATCACCGGACGAAGGTGTGGTGGACCTCGACCAACGCGCCCACGGCTACCAGAACCTCTACGTCTGCGACGGCTCGGTGATTCCGGCCAACCTCGGAGTCAACCCGGCGCTGTCGATTCTCGCGTTCGCCGAGCGCGCCATGGCTCGGATACGACCGATCAGCGACGTGAAGTATCTCGAGGTGGACCGGGAGTGGGGGGTGGAAGAGCTGCTGCGGCATCTCCAGAGTTGAAGCGCTGTCCCCCTGGGAGTCGTTCTCGGGGCCGCCAACGCGGGAACGCTCGAAACTGACAGGGCGCGCGTGAGGCGGATGATGCGCGGCTCAAAAGTCCCTCGCTTGCTGACAGGCGACGCAGTGTGCGTACTCCGGCGGGTTCGTGTTTCCACAGCTTCGGCATGTCCACGGAGAAGGCGCGGGTCGAGCCTGGTCAAGTCCGCACTGGAGCACGTCGGCCGAGAACTCAGAGCCGCAGCGGCCGCAACGGATGATCTCGGTACCGGATCCGAGCGGAAAGACCGGGATGAAATACAGGGTGAAGACCTGCCGCACCCGGCGGTGGTCATAGGGAGCGTCGCGCTGACACGTTGGACAGAAGAACGAGCCGGTGCCAACCGCCCGTTCGATCGGTTTGGTGCCGAAGATGACGATCCCGAGCATGGTTCTGAAACCGTTCGCGCCGCTCTCGATAGCCCAGCCGATCCCGAAGTCGGAAGCGTAGGCGTGCCTGCCGAATGTGCGGGTAGCACGCACGCTCAGGGAGCCTGGGGCCAAGGCCACCAGTGCTCGTGCCGAGGGGCTTCCCCGGCTACCTGAATGTCGCGCGGATCACTGCGCTGGTGATGCCTGCGGCTTCCTGTAAATCGCCCCGATCACCGATCCGGCGATGACCGCGCTGATCAGTCCGGTACCACCCCAGCACCAGCTGAGAAAGTAGGGGAAGCCCTCGAGGACGAGCGGGTGGTAGTGGTTGGAAAAGAAATGGACCAGACCGACGAAGAACCCGAAGGTGGCGCCCCCCTTCCAACCACCGGCCCACGAGTCGACTGTCCTCGCAAAGAACATGGCCGCGATAATGCCGATACAGATCGACACGGCGAGGAAGAACAACGGGTTCGCCTGCTGCTGCGAGAACACCGGATACTTCGTGTAGGTGTTGCCCAGAATGAGCCCGTGCATGATGAAATCGGCGATGTTCGCCACGAATCCCGCAGCGATGCCAGCAACAACGATCCTGCTCCAGTTCATGGTTTTCTCCTCTCCCTTTCTGAGAGGAACACGTGAAGGCCTGGCAGCATTCTCCGTGTTGGAATTGATGAAAGTGCACCGGACGGCCAACCGATTCATATAAGGTGGCCGGGTGACGCGGCGGAGACTCCTCCTGACCCTCGGTTGTGCCCTGGTCTGCTACGTGGTGGTGGGCCTGTATCACGCTTCGTACCGACCCGAGCGCTCCGGCACGTACCTCTGGGGCGCCTACCACGTGCACTCCACCCATTCCGACGGACTCGGGACGTTGGAGCAGATTGCCGGCGAGGCGCGGCAATCGCGTGTCGATTTCGTCATCTTGACCGACCACGGGCAGCCGAACCCCGACTCGTCGACCATCGACAGAAACGTTCGGGGGATCCGCTTCATCGGCGGGTCAGAGGCAGCCATCACCGATGGGCACCTCGTGCTGTTCGGCGCCCGCGAGGTCCCTCGGTTCAAGCTGCCGCCTCACGCGAGCGACGCGATCGAGGATGTGCGCGAGTGGGGTGGATTCGGGATCCTGGCGTACCCCGATGATCCAAAGCAGGGGTGGAGGTACTGGAAGGACGACTTCGTCCCGGATGGGATCGAGATCGTCAACGTTTCGACCTACCTCTGGCGGGCACCCTGGTGGCGAAACCTCTTGAAGGTCCTCATCATGCCGTTTTCGAACTACCACCTCGTCGAGGGCATCGCGGACCCAACGGTCCCGCTGCAACGGTGGGACGAGCTGCTGGCGCGGGGCAGCGTGCTCGGCTTCTATGCCGCGAATGCCCACGGCGGCTTTGCTCCATCGTGGGCGGGAAACCGGTCCGTTTCGAAGCCTTCCTACTCTGACGTCTTCTCGCTGATCGGCCTGGGTGTTGGTCGAGGGAACCGGGGTTCACTCGACGCGGCTCTTCGAAGGGGCGAGTTCTTCTCCGTGATCAGGGGGGCGGGCGAACCCCAGAGGTTCGATTTTCGCGCCGAGAAGAACGGGCAGACCTATCCCGGCGGAAGCTCGATAACCGGGAGGCCGGATCTCGTGGTGGAGGTCGAAACGGTCGAGATAGACACCTGGACCGTCCTGAAACACGACGGTGAGTCGGTCGCGACAACCGCGGACAAGGTCCTTCGGTTCACCCCGCAGGTGCCGGGTGTCTATCGAGCCGAGGTCTACCTTCGGAAACACCGATACCTCTCGCCTGACGTGCCGTGGATCCTGTCGAATCCGATCTTCGTCGATGTGGCGTTTGCCCCGTCCCCCGGCGTGGACGAGGAATGCCGGACGACACGACGCATCCCGCTCGATGAGCTGCGAGTCGAGAAAGACCGCGATTCAGAGGCTTCGTACACGATGTCGGATGACCGGGCCACGCTGACCTATTACCTCGCGCAGGCAACGCCGGAGGTCGTCGACCGCTGGGTCGCCCTGGCGCTGCGGGGGGGAGTCGACCTGTCCTCCTTCCGAGGATTCTACCTGGGTGGCGAGTCGACGGACTACATGAGGTACCAGGTCGAGCTTCGCTCCGGCGAGCGGAGGTTCCACTCCTCCTTCAAGCTCTACCCTGGCCGGCACCAGCGGGTCTTCGTTCCATTTTCGAAGTTCTGCACGCCGGCAGGGTGTCGTACGCCGATTCCGCTGGCGGAGATCGACTCCTTCTTCGTCACGGTCAACACCTCGAGCACTGTGACCGGATTCGGGTCCAGCATCACCATCGATGAGCTGGGTTTCTGCGACTGAGTGCCAGTCAGCTGCGATCGAGCCGTCAACTCTCCAAAGCCTCCCGCGCCTTGCGCGCCAGCAGCATGCAGCCGCGCTGCTCGGCATCGATCGCCGCCGCCTCGAGACGCGCCTCGCCCGCTGGATCGCGGGCCGCGGACTCCACCTCGCCGAGGGCCAGACGTCCCTCCAGGGCGAGCGTCGTCAGGCGCCTGTCCGTGGCCTCGTTAGCGATCGTCGCCAGGGTCTCGCGGACCGCCGCCGGTTGCCCGGTCAATCCCCGAACGCGCATCACCGAGATCATTACCCGAAACCGCGTCAACAGGCCCTGGCTCTCCGCGACCAGTGCTGCCGCGCGGTCGGCGGCACTCGCCGCCTCTGAATTCATTCCCGAGGCCAGATAGCCGCGGGCGAGGACTGCCTCGGCTGCAGCCTCGCCGTCGGCGTCGCCTGCCTCGCGATACGCCGCGACCAGCTCCAGTGCGCCGGAGAGCGCCCCAGCGGAGCGGCCGGTCTCCAGCGCCAGCGCAGCCCGGGCAAGGCGGCTTGAACGCACCGCCGCCGCTGCCCCGAGCTCCTCCCGCAGTTCCTGCGCTTCCCGATGCCGCGCTTCTGCATCGGCCAGGCGGTCGGCCACCGTCAGCGTCTCGGCGAGCCGGAACAGCGCGTGCGACTCGTACCATTTCGAGCCGATTTCCCGGCAGATTTGCAGCGCCTCCTCCAAGCTCACCGCGGCCCTCCTGGGCTCGGCCTGAGCCAGGTACACCTCGCCCAGGTTGATCAGCGCCAGAGCCTCGCCCTGCAGGTACCCGATCTCCCGGTGGATGGCCAGGGCCTCCTCGAACCGCTCGCGTGCCCCGGATGGATTCCCCAGCTGATTCAGCACGTCCGCGATGTTGGCCAGCGACTCCGCCTCCCCCCGCCGCTCGCCGATCTCGCGCCGGATGGCCAGCGCCTCCTCGTAGCGCCGACGCGCTCCCTCGAAATCTCCCATGTAGTAGAGCGCGGCCCCGATGCTGTTCAACGTGAAGCCCTGTCCATGCCGATCTCCGGTCTGCTGGTGGATGGCCAGCGCCCGTTCAAGGCGTTCGAGCCCTGCCGAAAGGTTCCCCTGCTGGAGAAACACGGCCGCCATGTTGTTCAGCACGGTCGCTTCGCCCCGCCGGTCGCCGATCTCCCGG
>JBFELO010000175.1:0-9222 GCA_041552055.1 Candidatus Sulfomarinibacteraceae bacterium
CGACTCGGGGGCATCGACCAGGCCCTGATGACCGGTCATATCCGTCCGCACGAATCCCGGATGCAGGATGACCACCGCCACACCCGCGTCCTTCAGATCGTGGGCCAGCGACCTGCCGGCCATGTTGACCGCGACTTTCGACATCCGGTATCCGTACCGGCCGCCCGAGGAGTTGTCGTCGATGGAGCCCATGCGGCTGGTGATGATGGCGACCTTCGAGCCGCGCCCGAGGTTTGGGAGGAGAGCCGCGGTCACCCGCAACGGCCCCAGGCTGTTGACCTCGAACTGGCGCCGCATGCGATCGAAGTCGAGATCGTCGAGCGACTCGTCGGACAGTACGCCCGCGTTGTTGACCAGGACATCAACGGTTCGGCCGTCGAGAGCCTCGGCCAGCCGCATCACTCCGCCGCCGTCGGTCACGTCCACCCCTGATACCACCTCGACCCCGGGTGTCGTCGGTCCGCCGGGCGGCACGCGGCACGCCGCCACGACTATGTCGCCACGCGCCTGGTACAGCCGGGCCAGCTCGGCTCCGACCCCCCGGTTCGCACCTGTAATGCACACGGTCGCCATGCTCTACCTCCAGATGAGGTTTGCCATTGAGGGAGACAACGCCCGCTCGTCGATCATTCCCCGCGGCCAGGAAGCTGGTCTTCCGCGACGACCCGGTCAACCGGACTGGTCGCGACTCAGGACTCGCGATTGGACGGTGCTGAGGATCGACTCCTCGGTCGTGGGCAGCAGCTTCATCATGTCGATAAAGTTGCGCTTGCCGAGAACCGCCACCTCGACCTGGGTAGTCGCCTGGACCGTGGCGTTTCGAGGAGCGTTCGTGATCAGCGCCATCTCCCCGAAATACTGGCCGCTGTGCAGCGTCGCGAGAATCGCCCCACTGGACTCATCGACGACCTCGACCTCGCCGGTCCTGATGAAGTAGGCGCAGTCACCGGGTTCGCCCTGCCGAAACACCGTCTGTCCGACATCGAACCGTTCGGTGATGAACAGCTTGTGGGCTTGCCGGTACTCGATGAAGATCGCCGTGCCCACCAGGGCTATCGCGACCATTACCAGCGCAGGCGCCAGCACGGAGAACAGGAACACGGTCCCGCCGGTTGTGTGCAACACGAACTGGAGCTCCACCAGCAGCGCCAGGCCCGTCAACACCAGCGCGGCGATGGTCATCCCTCGCACCGTGCGCGCGAGCGTCGGCGTCGGTGTGGCGCGCGTGCTCATCGGATGTCCCTCGCGAGCTCTGTCTGTACGTTGTGTGCCGTGTCGTGGCAACTCATACACGAGGTCGTACCGTCGAACAACTCTTTTTCCGACTCACCGAGGACGTGCTGTTCCTCGGCG
The DNA here is from genome assembly GCA_041552055.1 of Candidatus Sulfomarinibacteraceae bacterium. Classification (GTDB taxonomy): domain Bacteria; phylum Acidobacteriota; class Thermoanaerobaculia; order Thermoanaerobaculales; family Sulfomarinibacteraceae; genus JBFELO01. The sequence goes on from JBFELO010000175.1 coordinate 1,354, forward strand.
AGCCACTTCCGCGATCGCGCGTGGCACTTCAGGCAGTCGCCGTTGGGATACGGGCTCCACATGGAGAGCGGCAGGTCGTAGGTGCCTGTGTAGTAGCGCACGACCTCGCCGATCCCGTGCACCTTTGCCTCCACGGTCCCGAACAATCCGTACGACGTGTGGCATTCGTAGCACTGGTTGCTCTCGATGTACTGGTACTTGAAGTGGATCGCCGCGAGGCCCTCACCATGAGGGTTGGTCATATCGTCGACGTAGTCGGCCATGATCTTGTGGCACGAGCCGCAGAACTCGACCCGTTCGGCACGTGCGAGCACCAGGAGCATCCCTGTCGCCACCGAGAACGTCGGCAGCAGAACCACCCCGGTGATGAGCATCCCCTTGCCGATCAGCCCGTCGAGCCGCCCCCGGAACGATCTGATCAAGAGGTGGCCGACGGCCGCGAGTGACGCGAGGAGCACCCAGACGAGGATCCTCGCTGCCCAATCCTCCACCGGATCAAACTGGAAATCCGGCAGGGTGTCGGCGGCGACGGATACCCCGGGAGCGGCTGTCACCACCGAAATCACGACCGCCGCTCTGTATCGCGGGCCGCACTCCCGTCTCCATCGCGGCGGGTCCGACACGCTGGTCGCGGGGACACGGACGGAGGTGGTCTTTCGAGCCATCATTGCTCACTTGAGCAGTAACTGTTCGCACTGAAGAGTATCACACCATATCGGTTGTGTTCAGATACATGGGTCGGCGGCGACCCGTCAGGCGATCTCCTCGACGCCGGCCTTGGCACGCTCGATTCGGGCCGCCAACGCCGAGCTGCCCCAGTCCATGGGCCCACGAGCCTGGTGGGCCAGCACACCGGCTGGATCGTAGATCAAGGTCTCGGGGATGCGGCGGACGCCCATCAATTCGCCGGTCCGACCTCCCTTGTCCAGGTACAGATGATCTGTCGGCACGCCGACGGCGCTCGCCCATTCGGCCAGCCCGTCCCTGGAGTCGGCCCGTGCCACGAAGAGCACGTCGACCATCGGGTCGTCAGCGACACCGGCGGCGAACCGCGCGGCCTGCGATTGCTCGACTCGGCTCTCCGAGTTCGGATCGAACCAGTGCAGCACCAGCACTTTCCCCGGCTGTCCGACGAGGTTGCGCCGCCCCCCATCGAACAGGTCCAGCCAAAGGAACCCGCCGGCATCGATCGTGGCCATGGCGTGGTCGTGGTCAGCGTGACGCGGAGGCGTCAGGCTGTAGAACATCTGGTACGCGATGAAGCCGCCCACGAGGACAAACAGGACGCCGATGATGAGCCGGTTGCGTGTTTCCACTTTCATCACCGGCGGAGAATAGCAGATCTTGGATCGCGAGCCTTCAGGCACACGGTCGCATCCGACCTCACGTGATCGTCGACACGCGCTCGCCTCCCGTCGTGCGTTTCCCCCTTGACCGGGGGAGAGGTCGGAAGATAGTCTCGATGAAGGACTTCGGACGGCAAAGGGGGTCCCGATGCCCAGGCTCGATTTCTACATCAACTACGAACGGTTCGTGACGTTCAAGTTGGGCGAAGCCGGCGTCATGATAGGTCGCGCCGGCGACTGCGACATCCAACTCCCGACAGAAGCCGTCTCCCGCCACCACAGCCGCATCCTGTCGACCGACGACGGCGGCTTCGCCATAGAGGACTTGAGCACGAACGGCACCCGCGTCAACGCGGCGATGATCCAGGGGCTCACACCGCTCCAGCCCGGAGACCGCATCTACATCGAGGACTACGTTCTGATCTTCCAGGCGGACGACGTCCCGCCCGAGAATCTGGACCTCGAACGAACCACCCTCCACGGCTGAAGACCGCACCTGGCTTGCATTTTTTGGCGCTATCGAGTCAGGGTGGCGGTCCTGTCGCACCCGTTCCCTGAATACGAGGGTTTTCTGCTCTCCGTTCACTCACCGTACGGCCTCTTCGGGTAATCCGTGATCTCCTCCCAGCCGGAATCGGTCACGATGTACGTGTCCTCGACGCGCACCCCGAGATTCCAGTACGACGGGTCGGTGTCGGCGCCGTCCGGGATGTACACTCCGGGTTCGATGGTGATCACCATGCCCGGTTCCAGCGGATCGCGGCGCGGATCGTGCACCTGCAGCCCCACGTGGTGTCCGATGCCGTGGGTGAAGTAGGGTCCGAAACCGGCGCCTTCGATGACCTCGCGCGCGGCTGCGCCCACCCGCCGCATCGAAACGCCGGGCGCGAGCTGAGCGCGCGCCGCGTCCCCGGCCTCGATCACCGTGTCAATGAGGTGTTTCTGGGCCGTCGTGTACTCCCCGTTCACCGAGAACGTCCGCGTCATGTCGCTGGCGTAGCCGCCGACCGAGCACCCGATGTCGATCACCACCAAGCCTTCGGTCATGACGGCGCGGTTCGCGTCGTAGTGGGGAAGCGTTGCGTTGGCTCCGGAGCCGACGATCGACTTGAAAGCGACACCGGTCGCGCCGTGCTCGACGTACGACTGCACGATCCTGCGCTCGATCTCCCCCTCGGACACGCCGGGTCGGATCAACGGCTCGATGTCCTGGAAGGCCAGGGATGTGATCCGAGCCGCCCGCCGCAACGCTTCGAGCTCGGTCTCGCCCTTGACGGGCCGCAAACCACTCACCGCATCGTTCAGGCTTCGACCCAAGAAAGCGAATTCGAGTCGCGTCGACAGGCGCACACGCTCGTCCACTATGGCCACGGGCAGCGGTCGACCCGACAGATAGAGGTTGCTCGGCGCGAGCAGCACCAGGCCGGGTCGGGCGAGCTCGCCAGCACGAGCCAGGACCGTCAGTCGGCTCTGGTCCCCAACGCTGTCGAGGTCATACATGGGCGCTGCCGCAGCCACCAGAACCCACCCTGCGACAAGCACCGACGCATGCCACAGCACGCTGCGCGCCCACTCCCGACCCTTGGTCGCTGGTTCCTGTGTTTCTTCAATACCGGTGGGTTGCGGGATGGGTCGCCATGCTCCAAGTACGACGATCTGCCAGATCACCGAGCCGATCGAGAGGGCGAGCACCCGGAGCGTGCTCGGCTCGAGCGGCCCGGCGCCGAGCAGGAGCGTGGTCCCCAACGCCGCAGACAACAGGAGCGGGCTGCGGCGGGGTGCGGTGGCGCCGACCACCAACCCCAGGACCACGAGCGCCAGTACGCGGCCCCTGCTGAACTCGAAGGAGCCTGAAAACCACAGCTGAGCCGCGTACAGCGCGGCAAACGGCCACGCCATCGCGACCGCCATGGCCAGTCGCGGCACCCAGAGGAAGACCGCCATCCCGACCGCGGCCACCAGCAGCGCGCAACCGAGTGCGAGGGCGATCGAGTGTTCGGCCGCGACGAACCACCCGAGCCCCACTCCCACGATGAGCAGCAGCGTGGCGATCGTCGCGCGGTCCAACCTGGCGCCGAAGAGCAGCAGCACGACCGCCCAGAGGACCGTGATCCACCTGAACGCCGTGACCATCAACGTGGGCTCGGCCACGATCCCTGTCGGAAGATCGGTGTTGGACGCCAAGGCCGCGGCCGCCAGCCCGACGATCGATATCGGCACTGACCAGCAAGCGAGGCCTGCGAACGGCGATTCCTCAGTGTCGGTTGTGGACTCTGCCCGGTCCGTCATGACCCAGGTTCCGGATCATCTGACCCGCGACGGACGAGGAACGAGCTCCGCGTCATGCCCGCGCCCACGGAGTCGTACAGCACGGTTCTCGCCTGTCTCATCGTCGCCAGGTCTCGATTCACGTCGCAGCCCTGAATTGTATCGGGCTCGAGTGCTCCGCGTTCCAGGTCATAGGGCAGCCGCTGCATGCACACCACCGAGCAGTTGCCCCGCCGATGGATGTTCGTGACCATCTTGTCGGCGACGAACGCGGCGGCCGCCGCTTTCACGTCTTCGACCTTTCCGGCCAGAATCTGCTCCACCGTCGTGGGAATCATCGCGAAGTTGGCCTGGTGCTCGATCATCAGATCGATATCGAAAATGGTCACGCCTATTCTCGCGAAGAATTCAGCCAGGTGTTGCACGACTCCCCGCGTCGCGTAGAGAAAGACGCCCTTGCCGTCGATCTCGCCGAACAACTCGTCGTCCTCGACAATCGCCTGAATGTAGTTTGCGAAACAGCCGTGGGTCCTCGTCATCGCGTCCACCACTCCCTCATCGGGTACCCGCACCGACCTGCCTAATCCCCTGTGGACCGCGAACTCGAAGCTCCGATCCGGTGCCACGAAGATCGATACGATGCACTTCTGCCGGCCCGACTCCACGTGCGCACGAGCCGCGTTCCACACGACCTCGGGCGCACACTCCAGGGACATGATGTCGTACGCGAACGAGTTGACGTGTCGGTCGTAGAACTCGATCGCATCTTTGAACCGCCCGAATGTCCCTGCCCGTTTCTCCTGCGGATGGAACAGCTCGACCAACCGGTGTTGCACCCTGGCGGCCGATGCCGGCACTCTGAGCTGGAGATTACCGAGCTGATTGTCGACGATGATGCCGTCGACATGGTCGTTGCCGACGGTCTCGGCCACCGCCTCGGCAATGCCGGAGACCACATCGTCCGACAGTCGCAGATCGCGCCGCTCCTCCTCGCGGCACTCCTCCGGCGGCTCGGAGGCGGCCGTTGTTTCGAGTGCCGTGGCCATTGAGTCGTCGCCGAAGATGATGTTCGCGGTGTCGAGGGCCGTGAACGCCTGTGCCCGGTGGATATTTTCGGCACCGACAATCACCGACAGATCGTTCGGGCCGAGGCGCCCGGAGAGAGACATCGCGAGCAGGAGTTCCACGGAGACGTTGAAACCCGGACAACCGGCGTACAGGTCGAACACCGTCGCGTCCGGACAGTACCTGTCGATCAGATCCACGGAGTGCCGGATCTGCGGGCCACGATCCCGCTTGTCGTCGCCGACGTTGGTCGCACCGATCACGACCTTGACGCGTGAGGTGTCGAGGCCCGAGTTTTCGAGCAGGTCCTCGAACGACGCGCGGCCGATCCGTTCGTCCTCGGGCGCCGCGACACGGGTTCGCACGCCGACTCGGCTCTGTATAGTCTCGTCGGAGACCGGGACTCCCCCCTTGAAAAACATCCCCCTGTTCTCGTACAGCGAGTTGTCGACGTACGTGCCGCCGTCCCAGGCTCCTTGGGCGATGATCTCGAGCACGGATCGCCTCTCCATTCCCCTGCTCCAATCGTCTGAGGGCCCCGACTCCGCATGCATCCTGCGAGCTGCGTCCGCTCATCGTACCCGTGCCTGTCGCCCACGTCGCGTGGCCGAGGGGACTCGATCCCGAACTCGCGCGTCGGCCCCACCACCTCGTTCCGTTGCTCGGACTGGCAGCTCCGCCGACGATTCTACCGGGGAACCCACACGCCGCCAGACAATGCGGGCACCCCCAGGTGGTGGGTTTGCCCTTCGATTGTCAGGGGATTATCCTTGGGCCGTGTTCCCACCGCCGACCGAGGCGGTGCGAAAGGCGGCCGCCGATGGCTCGAGACTTCGACAGATTCACCGGAACCGCGAGCTACATCACCTCGCCCGAGCTGCGGCACGCGGTCAACGTCGCGGTCGCCATCCAGCGTCCGCTGCTGGTCAGGGGAGAGCCCGGCACCGGGAAGACCCTGCTCGCCACCGCGGTCGCGGAGGACCTCGGCCTCGAGCTGATCACGTGGAACGTCAAGTCCACGTCGAAGGCGGCCGAAGGACTGTACGTGTACGACACCGTGCAACGCCTCCAGGACAGCCGGTTCGGCGACCACGACGTGTCCGACATCCGCCAGTACATTCACCTCGGGCCGCTCGGCACCGCTCTCACAGGCGACGATCAGGTCGTGCTGCTGATCGACGAGATCGACAAGGCGGACCTCGAGTTTCCCAACGACCTGCTGCACGAGCTCGACGTGATGGAGTTCGACATCGTCGAGACCGGCGACCGCCACCGGGCGCGCCACCGTCCCGTGGTCATCATCACCTCGAACGCCGAGAAGGAGCTCCCGGATCCGTTCCTGAGGCGGTGCATCTTCCACTACATCGAGTTCCCCGACGAGACGCTGATGGCCGAGATCGTCCAGGTGCACCATCCGGACATCGGCTCCAAGCTCCTCGAGCAGTGCCTCGCCAAGTTCTACTGGCTGAGAAGCGTCCGAGGGCTGCGCAAGCGGCCCTCCACCTCGGAGCTCGTGGACTGGATCGGGGCGCTGGTCTCGGCCGGCATCCCGCCCGGCCAGCTCTCGGAAGAGATCCCCTTCCTCGGCGCGCTGGTCAAGAAGGAGGAAGACGTCGAGGCGGTCGCGCGCGCCGCCGGCGCCAGCCCGGCCCGACAACCCGGCCGGCGGTGAGCCGAGGGCGATGGTGCGTTCTCGCGTCCCGGCCGGCGAGGGCTCCTGCGTCACCCGCGGCGGCGGGCACCCCGGGATCTTCCTGTCGTTCTTCTACCGCCTCAGGGCGGGTGGCCTCGCGGTGACGCCGCAGCAGTGGCTCACCCTGATCGAAGGTCTCGCACGGGGGCTGCACGGTTCGTCCCTGGTCGGCTTCTACTCGCTCGCCCGCGGGATCCTCGTGAGGGACGAGTCCGAGCTGGACGACTTCGACCTCATCTTCGGGGCCCATTTCGAGGGTCTCGACGATGCAGTCCTCGCCATCGAGAAGGAGGTGTGGGACTGGCTCGAGAACCCAGTTCCCGCCCCAGTCATAGACCCCGCGTGGCGCGACCTGTTCGAGCGCCTCGACGTCGAGGCGTTGCTCGCGGAGTTCGAGAAAAGACTCGCCGAGCAGCACGAACGACACGACGGCGGGAACCACTGGGTCGGAACAGGCGGCACGTCGCCGTTCGGTCATTCGGGCGCTCCGGTGGGCGGAATTCGCGTTGGCGGCGAGCGCGGCGGTGGATCGGCGGTGCAGGTCGCGGCCGAGCGGCGGTATCGGGAACACCGCCGTGACCTCGTCCTCGACACCCGCCAGCTCACCGTGGCGTTGAAGAAACTGCGGGCGCTCGAGCGCGTCGGACCCACCGAGGAGCTCGACGTCGAAGCGACCATCGACCGCACCGCCAGGGAGGGCGGCGAGCTCGACCTGGTCTTCGCGCCACCTCGAAGGAACAGCCTCGGTCTTCTGCTGGCGATGGACATCGGCGGCTCGATGGAGTCCTTCCGACACCTTGTCGATCTGCTGTTTTCGGCCGCCCACGGGGCGCGTCACTTCAAGCGCTTCGACCACGTCTACTTCCACAACTGCGTCTACGAGAGAGTCTACTCCGACGCGCGCTTTCTCGACCCGATTCCGCTGCCCGATCTGTTCCGCAGGTTCGACCGTGAGACCCGACTGGTGCTGGTCGGCGACGGGTATATGTACCCCGGTGAGCTCACAGATCGCTACGGCGCGATCGACATCATGGAGCGGAACGAACGACCGGGGCTGGAGTACCTCGATCGCCTTCGGGACCACTTCCGCCACGCCGCGTGGCTCAATCCGATGCAGGAAGCGACCTGGTCGGCGCCGTCGATCCGATTGATCCGGCGGGTCTTCCCCATGTATCCGCTGACGGTGGACGGGGTGGAGGGGATGGGGATGGAGACGGCGCTGTGCCTGTCGTGTCACGACGGCGTGAGCGGCCCCTCGGTGGGCAGCTACCAGCTGGGCACGTCCCACCCGGCCTCGGTGGCGTACGACCCCGACGGGAACCCGGGGCTACGCTCGGTGCAGGAGGTGGAGGAGCGCGGGTTGGCCCTGGCCGTCGTCGACGGTGAAGTCCGGGTCGAGTGCACCAGCTGCCACACGTCCCACGACAACACCAACGGCACCTTCCTCCGGATTTCCAACGAGGGGAGCGCCCTCTGCCTGACCTGCCACATCAAGTA